>CAYWJN010000189.1:0-1505 GCA_964457455.1 uncultured Candidatus Cloacimonadota bacterium | reverse complement strand
ATATAAGGGACACAAATTCAGATAATTTTGATGCGGATATAACAATTTCACAAATATTCGCAGGGGAAAAAATATCACCAACGGTTTCACCGGATATTGGCATCGTGGATAATTCTGAATATGGAATAGACGTATCAGAGGCTTTGGGCGGATCAAGATATTCCACAGAAAGACACGGCGAAAGAAAAGGGTGGAAATTGTCATGGTCTTATATTTCTGCAACGGATAAGGCAACGATTGAAAAACTTTGGGGTATAACAAGAGGAAATCGTTATCCGTTTTATATTGATTTGGGCGAAGAAACTAACCCAAAATTATATTATGTCCGATTTGCCCAAAATAAACTATCGTTTAAGCAGGTTGCTCATCAAGTTTATTCTTGCAATTTGGAGATAGAGACCGAAATCTGATCCACAAAAGAACAAAAAGAAAGCCCGATTAGTAAAATAATTGGGTTTTTTTATAAAAAACACTTGACTCGTATTGTTTTATTGTTTATGTTCTCTTAGAGATTATGGGAGAAACACGACACATTCAAACTTTCAGCCGGGGGGTTTCCTCATCGTGTCTTCTCTCTCTCTGCCTCCCGGCTCATCATAAAAAGAGAGAAGATACAATGCAAACAAAAACAACGTCTGGCATAGACGTAAAATTGTCATTGCGGGAAATATATGGGAGAATCGATGTAATGGCGAAATTCACAGTAAAAGGTAATGACCACTATGGTTCGCTGGGCAGATGGAAAACAGAAAACGGTAGGAGGGGATTCCAAATGTATTCCAAGGGAATGGAAATTTTACTTACGATCCCCAAAAATTCCAAGGACCATTTCGCAACAGCAATCGCAGATATGAGGAAAGAATATGAAAACGAAGAAAGGGAAAAACGAAGCCACCTGATCTCAAGAATCGTGAATAATAAAAAACTCCCATTTAATTCCAATGCGGATGATGAGAAATACCGTGAATTGATGAAACAATTGCCAGATGATAATTCAAGTGATTTTTCAGGTAGCGAAGATGACGGAATCCGACTGCACATCCAAGCAAGGCGGGGCGAGGCAATCGCAAAAGCAAAATCATTCTGTGATCACGATTGGAAATTTGAGTGGGTATATGATCTGACTTCCTTCGCAACATTGCAGGCTACACGCCACAGCAAATGCAAAAAATGTGGACATGCAGTAAAACATTCAGAATGTGATGGAGCAAGGGAAGCAAACGAAAAAGCGGAGGGGAACTAATGAGTATATCAATGACACAAATAGAAGCTGAAATGAGTCTGTTTGAATTTGATCCCGAAAAACGCCCGTATTACTGGACGTGCAAAGTCTGCGGCAATAAATTCAAGACGGAAGGCGGAACATATCACCACATAGCACGTAAGGATCACGACAAAGCTGTTTACAAGGCAATGGACTGCATTATTGAGCCGTCTATGACACTAACTAAAAAAAAGAGGAAAATACAATGAAATCTACCGAATCATCCAAAGCGGAGGAACAT
>CAYWJN010000188.1:0-1547 GCA_964457455.1 uncultured Candidatus Cloacimonadota bacterium | reverse complement strand
GGATAAATATTGATTCTGTTTTACCGTATTCTTGTTTGCAAGATGATAATTCGATAGATTTTGAAGTCAGTAGGGAAATCTTCAAAGTAAACTTTCCGATATTGATGCAACCGAATCGTGTTGTGAACAAAAGGGAAGATATTCTTTTTGAAAGAAATGGTAAACCGATAAAATGCAAAGTTACACAATTTTGGAAAACCGAAGAGGGAGATAACATTGTTTTCTTCTAAAATCTATTCTCATCCTGACAAATTACTTTTAGTTCATCTACAAAATGTTGCTGATTCCTGTCTGAAAAAATTCATAGAGACAAAGCACAGCCTGTCTTCATATTTTCCGAATGATCATTGGGAAAAGCTTATCTATTTGATGGGCTTTTCCCACGATTTTGGAAAATCTACTTCCTACTTTCAAGAATATCTTTTTGAAAAAGATGAAGATAAAATAGTTGTAATGAAGAATCAGCCGGAAACAGGTCATTCGCTGATTTCAGCAGTTTTGACTTTTTGGATAGCAAAAGATTTTGTGAAAAATAAAGAAGGCGAACTTTTGCAGATGATGCCTTTCTTCCTTTATTTAATAGTAAAAAAACATCACGGAAATATAAATAATCCGATTCCATTTTCAGATGAATCGAACGAACTTGATATTCCGTTTGAACATCTTGATAAACAATTGGAATCGATAGATAGAGCGGAATTGCAATTTCTTTTTGATAAAATTAATAAGAAATTATCATTAAATATTCAGGTTGTGAATATACCGAAATCATTGAATGAATATTTCATAAAGGAATTGAGAAGAAAAGAAAAAAGAGTATTTAAAAAATTTCACAAAAAAATCGAATATTATTTGATCTTTCAATTTATTTACTCGTTACTTTTGCATTCGGATAAAGAAGATGTGATTTTTGGAAAAGTTGATCCGGACAATCGTATCAAATTAGATGACGATTTGATCGAAAGATACAAGACTTTAAAATTTGGTAAACCGAAAACAACAATAGATAAAATTCGAGAATCAATTTTCCAAGATTCAAATGATTCAATCCTAAAAATTAATTTGCATCAAAAGATATTCTCTTTGAATGTTCCGACAGGAAGCGGGAAAACACTCACTTGTTTGTCTGTAGCCTTACAATTGAAAACACGATTGGAGAAAGAAGGAATTAAACCGAGAATAATTTATGGTTTGCCTTTCACAAGTATAATAGATCAGAATTACGATGTATTCGATGAAATACTGAAAAATCCTGATAGCAATATTTTGTTAAAACATCATCATCTTGCAGAAATTTCTTATAATCAGAAAAAAAATGAAGCAGAATTTGAATCTGAACAAGCAAAATTTATGATCGAAAGTTGGGAATCGGAAATTGTTGTTACAACTTTTTTCCAGATATTTCATACAATATTTTCCAACCGAAATCGAATGATCCAGAAATTTCATAAATTAACAAATTCAATAATTCTACTCGATGAAGTACAAACAATTCCTTATAAATATTGGAAACTTATTAGAAAAACAATTTTGAAAATTTCCGAAAT
>CAYWJN010000187.1:0-1555 GCA_964457455.1 uncultured Candidatus Cloacimonadota bacterium | reverse complement strand
TATTTATGATAGTAAATCAATAACTTTCGCTAATGAAAGCGTTGATGAATTCCCTGTACTAACGAAAGGCAGATTTAAAACTGTGGGCGTGTGGAGTAAAAACGTTATTAAAACTCTTCACGATCAACTTCCATACTGTTCTACAGATGAATTACGTATGCCTTTGACCGGAGTTTACATCAATCAGAATCATCACATTGAAAGCTGCGCTACCAGTGGGCATGTGCTTAAATTGATCAAAGACATCGGTCTTGATAATAAGAGCAAACTTATAGCTGATTTTGAAGGAATCATTCCCAAACGAGCATTGCAAATCCTTTCCCGATTTACTTTGAAAGAAGTGAAAGTGGCAGTGAGAGAAGATCAGTTCAGATTCACTCTAGATAAGGACCTGGAACTGTTTGTCAGGAAAATCGAAGGTGAATATCCAAAATATGAAAATGTCATCCCCCATGAGCATCCGGGATCTGTGCATTTCGATAAGGGTGAGATGTTGGCAATTATTAAAGATGCGATTAACTTCACCAATCGCCACGATCATCGTGCTGAATTCCTGATAGGAAAAGACGAAATATTGATTTCAGCTGAAAATTCTGAAGCAGAAACGAAATGGCTAGGCAGTTTGGCTGTAAGTGATATCACCGGAAAAGAAAATATGAACATCGGAATTAATCTTGAGCTTTTAGAGAAAGTATTAAAAGGGATAAGCAGCAAAGAAGTAGTCTGGAATTACAGTTCACCTAATTCGCCTTTACTCTTTTCTGATAATGGTGAATCAAATAACGAAGTAATAAATTTATTGATGCCCATCAGATTGGAGGATACCAATGGATAATGTAATTATTGACACCCCGGCAAGATTAGATGAAGACATTGAAGACTTTAAAATAGATGCAGTAGATGATGAAAAGAACTTCACTGTAAGCCGGGTAAAACTATGTCGTGAACCCGATAGTGATAAACCCATCCTGTTTTATACCCAGAAGTTATCGCGAAACTTCAAGAATCCCAGAGATCCATTCGGAAAAAGACAAATTATCAAAGCGTTTACTCCCAGCAACTTTGAAGCTGTTGGGGATACTGCTTTGGAGAAAAAATTTACAGATACGGTTTTAGCGCATAAATCAGAAATTGATGATTACTCCCCATTAACAGATATTCATAGTCAGAAGATGAACCTGTTCCTGGATGAAGACACGGCAGTGTTTCTTGACGACATCGGTATTAATGTTGATGGATTTTCAGAAGATTTCCAAAGCATCGAGAGTGTCTCTGCTTCACCCTTTATGGAAGAGATAGCTGGTGATGCCGCGAAATTGAAAAAGGAATTGAATGAATTTCGACGTGACTTAATAATTGTTAAACAACAGATGGCTGATGATTTCAAAGAGTATCTCGATCCTAATATGGCAACAGAGGATGAATTCGCGGAAGCTCTTTCAAGAGAAAATGTACCTGCTGACTTAATTAAGAATTATTTGAAGTTTAAAGAGAAGATAAACAAGTTAGAATCTCAACTGGGTGAAGTATCCAATGCGGTTTTTAAAGAAACAGC
>CAYWJN010000186.1:0-1576 GCA_964457455.1 uncultured Candidatus Cloacimonadota bacterium | reverse complement strand
TATTTTTTACTTCAAATGGTGGTAATGTATCGGTTCCAGTTGCAATGGAAGTAACTCCTGTTGTTTTGAATGTATCTCCTTCATCTCTTAATTTTGGCAGCGAAGAAACACAATTATACTTCACAATATCAAATTTAGGAAACGGTGAATTAAATTGGTCTTTAAATCCAAACCAAAATTGGATAAATGCCAATCCATCTTCTGGATCAATCACAACAAATCCAATAGATATTTCTGTTACTGTAGATAGAACAGGATTGAATCCGAATACTTATAATGGTTCGATTACAATCAATTCGAATGGAGGAAATCAAAATGTAAATATCACGATGTTTGTGTTAGAAGAGACAAATATTATTGAACATTTCGATAACTTTAACAATTGGGTTAATACAACTTATTCAACTACATTTCCTGATCCGTGGGTTTTAGATGGTAGCGGTTATTCTGGTTCTTGTGCAAAATCATTTTGTGGTGGTTATGGTGGTGGTGATAAACTTGCTCAAACCTTTAATTTCCCATCAAGTGTAACAGCTACAATTTGGATGAAAAAAAGCGGATATGATTACATAACAATTTATCTCAAAGTTGATGGGACAACTATGTTAAATTGGGGTGGAGGTATTACTTGGGGTTCTGATTGGACACAATTACAATGTAATATTCCTGCTGGTGAGCACGAAATTGTAATCGAAACTGATTTTGCTGGAACTGCTTGGGTAGATGAATTAGAAATTACTGAAAACTAAAAAAAGGAGAAATAATGAAAAATGAAATAATCAAAGCGTATAAAAATATACTTGTTTATGATGAATCATCTAAAGGTTATGTTATGAAAAATGTATGGATATGTAAATGTGAAAAAGATCATTTATTTGTTTATACCAGTAAAGATGATCTAAATGATGAGTTGATAAAATCAACTGAGTGCCAGATTTGTATAAATAATAGAGAAAAGACAGATTATTGATAATTAATCTATGCTTTTCAAAGTATAATCACAATAGATCGTATGTTTACTAACTGTTTGATGATGCCGATAACAAATAAGGATTTCCCTGCAGCGCAGCCTGCATGGAAATCTTGTTGACTGAGCTCGTATGTTATTTGGGAAAAGTTAATTAGCGATATATGGAATTTGCTTTAAAGTTGGTGGCAGAATTATCAACTTGTGCAGAAAAACCAACGGAAGTAACAACACTTGGCAGTATTTATGGTGTTGTAAACGACGAATCAAATAATAATCCACTTTCAGGTGCTACAGTAAGCATTCCTGATGTTGGTAATAGGGTTACTTCAACAAACGGTGCTTATGAATTTGATGAATTAGAAGAAGATGTTTATTCAGTAACAGCATCAAAAGCAGGATATGTCAGCGTAACTGAACAGGTTGAAGCAATTTCAAACAAAAACAAAGAAGTGAATTTTTACCTTCGTGTTGCACAACCAGCACAATTATTAGTTAGCCCACAATCATTGAATTTCGGGCAAACAGAAACTTCTTTAAACTTGACTATTGATAATGGTGGTGACGATGAATTGTCGTGGCAGGTTTCCAGCGACCAATCTTGGCTAA
>CAYWJN010000185.1:0-1592 GCA_964457455.1 uncultured Candidatus Cloacimonadota bacterium | reverse complement strand
AAACCTTTTCAAGGTAAAATACTCATTTACTTTGAACATAGTTTTTCTCCTTCTGTTATTTAACCTTGAAAAGGTTTATAAGTATTATTCTTCCTGCTGAACCTTTTCAACGGTTTCTTTCATTTTTTTAACCATTGAAAAAGTCAATGAGTAAGAATACCTCTGCGGGTAACTTTTTCAAGGTTTCAATTTTATTTCCATTCCCGGTGCGTTTTCCGGTCTGGTTGTAAATCCGAGATTTTCATAAAAAACCTGTTTACCTTTTGCAGAGAAAAGCTGAATATCCCGGATATTATTCTTTTTGCACTCATCAATCAATTTTTTCATTATTTCTTTCCCGATTCCCTCTCGTTGAAATTCAGGAAGCACAATCACATCAAAAAGGACAGCGTGCAGAAATCCATCAGAAAGTATTCTGCCAAAACCTACAAGTTTTCCCTGGAAATACGCACAATAAATGAACCAACTGTTTCTTAATGTTTGCACAAGCTCTTCTGCATCCATCTTATATTCTTCGTTCCAGCCTGTTGATTCAAAAAGATTAAAGTATTTATCCTTTTCAGGAAGTTCGATTCTATAATCTATTTTCATATTTATTTATCAATTTTTTCAAGATATTTTCCAAAAACCCAACCTATCATAATCTTCGATTTAGCATGGTCAAAATATTCAATAAGTACCCAATCTCCTAATTCCATCTTTTTTTCTACGATCTGATTTGCCTTCAAAACCAATATTTTTTTTGATTTCCAGTCAGGTTGTACCCTCAAATTTAAAGGTTCTAAAACAACATATTTATCAGGTTTGATGGTTTCTATTTTTTTTTCTTCTTCTTTTTCTTTTTCATCTATTTTTGGAGTATCAAAATTCTGAATAAACTCAATTGTATCATCTGTATAAGTGTCAATAGCAGTAATAAAAGTTTCTAAAAGGTCAATAATATCTTTGTCCATTCCGATGTTTTCATTTGCTTCATTTGGATTGAATCTCATTGTTTTCCTAAAAGAAAATTCTCTAAAATATTTTTGCTTATTTATGATAAGTTCCACACCAACAGTAAGTTGCAAAGAATGGGTGAGTGCACTCGTCAGAAAATTGTCGTTTATTGTCTCATGTTCTATATCATTAATGCTGATTTTTATTTCGTTTTCCGGTTGTACATTACTTTTGAATTTTGTATAAAACCACTCGTTTAAAAGGTTTTTAAAGGGAGAGCATATAGAATATCTGAATTTATTATCCAATCTGCGTTTTGTTATCTGAATGTTATCTGCTCTTGGATTTGAAGTAAAATGAAAAGAAAAACCTGTCATTTCTGAAGGTTTGATATTGTATCTGGCATCCTCCTGAAGTATCGGAGAAATTTGAATATTGCGGCTGCATCCAATTAAAATAATTGTAAGAAGAATAAATATTTTTTTCACAATTACATCCTTTTTATCCACCACTGATAAGATGGATGATTTTCACATCAGCGTTTTCTGATACAATTTTTGTTCCATATTCATCTTTTTTTATCAATTCTCCATCAATTTTTATCACCAGCATTTTGAATGAATAATTCATTATTTTCAGGATTTTATTGATAGTCA
>CAYWJN010000184.1:0-1595 GCA_964457455.1 uncultured Candidatus Cloacimonadota bacterium | reverse complement strand
CAAGATGTGGAGCAAAAGCTCCAACCTTACATTTTTGCCCCTGAGCTGAGCCCGTCAGCCGTGTTGAAAAATTTTGGTTCTTCTTATAATAATAATATCAGGTTTTTATAATGAAAATATTAGCGATTGAAAGAGAAATTAAAGGCGTTGGGGAAAATCAATTTCAACCATTCCTTAAAAACGAAGCCCAGAGAGTCTGGGAATTGTATCAAGATGACATTATCAGAGAAATTTACTTCAGAGATGATCGCACAGAAGCAATATTAATCCTTGAATGTCAGAATGTTAATGAAGCCACGAAGATATTGTCGAGTTTACCTTTGGTGAAAGAAGGTCTAATTGAGTTTGATTTAATTCCCTTAAAGCCTTATCCAGGATTTTCTAGATTGTTTACAAGTGAATAATTTTTTAAGTCAAAATTTGAGTTTCTGAAAGAAGGATATTATTCTCTGAAGATTACATTTACTAAGCCATAATCAGCCTGCCAAAGACGACTGGAAAAAGTCGAGTTCTGCATTTCACTGGTCGCATAAAGCAAAGCAGGAGAATGACGACCCGGATTAACAGCTAACTCATTGTTCCCTCAAACAACTTCATTTGCAGGTCCTCTTTTTCTATTTCAATTTATATTTCTCTGCCAGATGGTTATATTCTTTCATCGCCATTTTACCTTTGGTGGTAAGATCATAAACTCCTCTATCCACCCGTTGGAACCAGCCATAAAAATTTTTCCCGAGAATTGAGAGGGTTTTATCTCCAGTTCCCAGTTTTCTTAGATCTTTGGGTTTGGAATGTCCTAATTGCTGCAAATAAGCAGCGATCCGGATAGCATTTTGCCGATAAACCGTGACGATTTTGCGTTTGGATGAACCACCGATATTCAGATTTTCTTTTCTCTGTGAAGCTTCTTCCAGTAATACTTTCCGCCGTTTTTTAAATTTCTTTCTTTGAAATTCGATAGGATGAAAAACCATTTCCACAGTATTCAGTTCCACGTCCACAAAGATCAAGCCGATCTCCAGTCTGCGGAGAATGTGTTTCACGCCTTTCCAGCGTTTTTTCTGAGTTCGGTTGGAAGGTCGAGGAATTGCCACGTAGACAGAATCGGTAATTCTCTGCCTGTCTGTAGCCTGAATGAGCAGAGGAATATTCACATTCAATTTCAATTCAATAATGATCAATTCATCGTCTTTGAGGGCTGTGATGTCGCAATCTTTTACTTCCGCTCGAACTGCGTAGCCGCTTGCTTCCAGGTATTTTTTTATAGGTGGAAAAAGATCTGTTTCGTGCATTTATTTACAAACCTCCAAATAGAGAATCCTGCGATTTCAAAGCTTTAATATCATCGTTCTGGAAAACTTTGATTATTCCGAATACACCGTCAAAACCTTCTTTGACGTAAATCTCTCCATTCCGACTCATCGTTCCCAAAGCTTTAGCAGCCTTTGGATGCCCTCTTTGGGAACGCACTTTTCATAGAAACCCCTGTTTCGCTAATACAATGCAAAACTAAGGTTTTGCAGAATATCGTGTTCCCAATCAGGGCAGCCTGTGTGAAAACGATTGACACAGTAAATTATGTCAAGAATAATGCG
>CAYWJN010000183.1:0-1604 GCA_964457455.1 uncultured Candidatus Cloacimonadota bacterium | reverse complement strand
CCAAGCGTGGAAAAACCTTTTGATCAGAATGTGTTATCACAGGGTCAAGAGATCCACGAGATGAATTGTATTGAATGCCATTCTCCGCCCCAATGGGCTTTTACAGGATATGCGGTTGCTAAGATCGCCGGCCCCATTGCCTTAGCGCTGGATGGTATGGGAACTGCCACATTACTTTGGTATATCCATATATTTGCCTGTTTTTTTGGTCTTGCATATCTTCCCTTCAGCAAAATGTTTCATATATTTGCAAGCTCGGTAAGCATTCTTGTGAATGCAGTGATGGAAAAAGAAAAATCGACTCCGGCAAATATTGCTACCAGAATGGCAATTGAGTTGGATGCCTGTACCCATTGCGCCACCTGCAGTCTGCGATGCTCAGTTGCTGTGGCCTTTGATAAAATTGGCAACTTAAACATTCTTCCTTCAGAAAAATTGCAATTTCTGAAAGCCTATGCCGCAAATAAAGATCTCGACGAAAAGGGGTTCAAGGCGATTCAGGAAGGGATATATTTATGCACAAATTGTGATCGTTGCACCGTTGTCTGCCCTTCGGGTATCAATCTAAGAGATTTGTGGCTAAATGTAAGAGAAGAATTCATTCAAAAAGGGGACCCGGTGTCTCTAATGCTCTCACCCTTTTCTTTTTATCGCGGTCTAAATCAACAGGAACTCGATTCCGAAGATTATCTTAAACCTTTAAATATAGCGAAAGAGGCAATTGCTGCAAAATACGAGTTAATGTCCAAACCTGAGCTTGTCGTACCTCTAACACATAGAAATAAAAATTTTCAACATAAGGTTGCCTTATCTTCCCAAGCCAAAACCTTTTCATATTGTTTTTCCTGTGAAAATTGTAGCACGATCTGTCCCGTGGTGGAAAACTATAAAAATCCTCAAGAGGTTCTTGATCTGCTTCCGCATCAGATTATGCGCTCTGTCGGTCTTGGTCTCAAAGATTTGGCTATGGGTTCAAGGATGTTGTGGGATTGTCTTACATGCTATCAATGCCAGGAAAATTGTCCACAGGGCGTAAAGGTGACCGATGTGCTCTATGAACTGAAAAATATGGCAATAAAAGAGGCAACAGATAGTACGGTGTCTCAAAAATTTTAAGTCTCATTTTGGCAATTTAAAATATTGCAACATTACACATGCTTTTTGAAAATCCGAATATCGAAATCCGAAATCCGAAACAATATCAAAACCTTAATGTTCATAATTCAAAACAAGATTGGGCTATCATCACTGCTATTTATCTGTTTTGGTCATTTGAATTTTGGTCATTTGAATTTGTTTCGAGTTTCGAAATTCGTATTTCGTGCTTCCTCGTTCTACCTAAACGGGTCAAAAGCAAGCTTTTTAGCAACATGCTATTTTGCCATTTTAGAATGCAAAACTTATGAGACGAGGTGCTAGTGTGATCATCCCATTAGAGATTCATATAACAATACTAAAATTTCGAGAAATTTTGGGATATTGGACATGAGACGTAAGGATAAATTCCATGGATAAGGTGCTAATTGTTGATGATGAAATAATGACTTTAAAGGTCTTCAAAAAAGGGCTTGAGAAATATGAGGATAAATTCGAAGTTCTGACTG
>CAYWJN010000182.1:0-1613 GCA_964457455.1 uncultured Candidatus Cloacimonadota bacterium | reverse complement strand
ACGCTCCAACAAAAAAGCAATAAAGCAACTCACAAAATGACCTTCGATACGTTTAGGAGTCCATAGAAAAATGGGACGTGTTTTCATCGTAGATTTCAAGATGCGGAACGATTCTTCAATCTTGAAAAGATAATGATAATTATCGATCACCTTGAGAGGGTCTAACGAAAGATCACTGCATTGGATTGCATAAAAGCCATCAAATTTGGATTCTTCCGAAGAGCAAACGGAGAGTACAGAGAAAAGATAAATTACACAAAAATACGTTACGCAAATTTGCGTAATACTCAGGTCGTTGGAATGCGAGTCATAAAATTGTGACTTGATTATAAATATGAAGAAAAAAATTGACACATTTCAGTATTACGCAAATTTACGTAGCGTAATATTACGCAATGCAAGAATGCGTAATAAATAAAATGATGTCGGAGTAATAAATGAAGAATCCTTTTCGATATGGTGAAATCGTTACAGGAGAAAATTTCTGTAATCGCAGGGAAGAATTAAATAATATTCATAATGCAATTAACAACAGGTATTCTTTCTGGATGTATTCTCCCAGACGATTCGGGAAGAGTTCTTTGATCTTCAAAGCCTTTGAAACATTGAACAATAAAAAAATCATTCCTCTTTATTTTGACCTTTATAATGTTCATAATTTAGATGATTTTGTGCGAAAATACTCCCAAATTATAGCAAAAGGATTATTTAACTGGAAAACAAATATTGAGAATTTATCTAAAATCGCTTATCAATATTTCAAGAATCTTTATCCGAAAATTTCTATCGATGCTTTGGGAACTCCTTCTTTATCGCTCGAAATTCAAAAGATCGAAGAGCAAAGAGATATCGAGACTGTTCTGAACATTCCCGAACAACTCGCAGGTGATAAACAGATTTGCATTGCTTTCGACGAGTTTCAGGAAATCCAAAGAATCGAACCTTTTTTAAATAATTGGATGCGATCAGCTTTCCAAAAACAGAAAAAGGTCTCTTATATATTTTCGGGAAGCAAGCAATCGTTAATGGAATATATTTTTACAGATACGAATTCACCTTTTTATGAATACGGTTTCAAGATGAATATTGACCCGATTTCAGAAAAAGATCTGACAAATTATATCAAAAGACAATTTAAAAAAACTGAACAAAATATCAGTAATAATACAATTAAGGAAATTTTATCGGAATCTCGCTGTCATCCTCATTTTACTCAACATTTTGCTTCATTTGTATGGGATCTGATTCTGGAAGGAGAAGATCAGGAAAATCCTGATTTCAAAGAAAAATGGTTAAAAAGAATTGTGGCGGGACAATCGCTGATCTTCCAAAATATTTATGATCAATTGAGCGAAAATCAAAGAAAGATCCTGTTTGCGATTTCAGTTTTGGAAGAAGATGAGAAACTCTTTTCAAATGCGTTACGAAATAAATATAAACTCCCCGAAGTATCATCGATGACTACGGGAATAAAATCTTTAGCAAAAAAGAATTTGATTCAAAAAGTAAATGGAAGTTATGAAATTATTAATCCTGTATTTGAGGAGTGGGTGAGGAGTTTGTAACTTTGTGCCTTCGTGGTAAAAAAGGGAATAAATTATGAAAGAATCAGA
>CAYWJN010000181.1:0-1617 GCA_964457455.1 uncultured Candidatus Cloacimonadota bacterium | reverse complement strand
TAGCAAGATAACTTTCCAAACTGATAATGGAACAGAATTTGTTAGTAATTCAAAAATGCTTTCAATAAACTTATTCATCAGAAACCTCCGATGTCATTTTTGGTTTCGGGCAACAAACGGGCAACAAACGGGCAACAAAAATATACAAATTATTGGTATTTATTGTTACTGGTTGGTTATTTGTGAGAAAATGCTGAATCTTGCAAAAGTCCTTTAACAACGCATCTATGCGCATAAAATAAGTGGTACCCCCGACGCGATTCGAACGCACGACCTTTTCCTTAGGAGGGAACTGCTCTATCCTGCTGAGCTACGGGGGCACACGAAGAACCAAAATTTCTTGCACCTTTTCGTGTCAAGCAAATGATAACGATTGACAAAATTTAAACTCCTCAGGAAATTCCAAAAAAAGATTAAAGGAAAAATAATGTTAAATTTATATCAAATCAGAAAAGAATTGCACAAAATTCCTGAGATCGGATTGCAGGAATTCAAAACTAAAAAAATTATTTTAAATATCCTTAAGCAATTTGATAATATTAAAATCTACGAATTTGATATCCCGGGTATTTTGGTTGAATTCTCAAATAGTAATGGAGAGTATAAACTGTTCCGAAGTGATATGGATGCCCTTCCTGTCTTTGAAGAAACCGACTGTGATTTCCAATCCCTCCATCCAGGCAGAATGCACTCTTGTGGACATGATATTCACATGACAATCCTAATTGGATTAATTGAAAAAGTTATTTATGAGAAGATGGAACAGAATTTACTTTTTTTATTTCAACCTGCTGAAGAAGGTTTGGGAGGAGCACAGAAAATTCTTGAATCCAATATTTGGGATAAATTTGAAATTTCAGAAGCTTATGCTTTGCATGTGAATGGTTCCTTACCGGTTGGAACTGTTTCTACAAAACCCGGTATTTTTTTTGCAGATACAGAAGAATTCCACGTGATTTTCAAGGGTAAAAGCGCTCATGTTGCTCATCCTGAAAAAGGACATAATGCTCTTGCTGCCGGAGTGGAATTTTATCAAATTTTTCATAAAGCATTAAAAGGAACTTCTTTTGAAGATTCTGTTATTTGTGAATTTGGAAAAATGACTGCTGGAACTGTTGTGAATGCAATCGCAGCGAACTGCACTTTCGAAGGCACAATGCGGAGTTATAATCCAAACGATAAAAAAAAGATTAAAACTTTACTAAAGCAGAGTACAGAAGAAGCTTCTAATAAACACAAAGTTAAACCAAAAATTAATTATCTGGCTTCGTTTATTGCAGTAAACAATAATGCAATCCTTTATGAAAAACTCAAGCGAAGAATCAGTGATTTAAATATAGAATTCATTCCTGCAGAAAGAGTTTTAACTGGTGAAGATTTCGGATTCTTCTCTGAAAAATATGGAGGATTATTGTTCTGGCTTGGTGCAAATCAAGGTGAAATCCACGATTTGCATTCCACAAAATTTCTACCAGATGAAAAAGCAATCGATATTGGTATAAAAATTTTTATGAGTTTGATATGAAAAAAATCATAATCATCCGAAACCCTAAAACCCAGAATTTGTATTGGTTGTGAGTTCATTTTGTAATTGTTTCTTTTCAAAACAAATTGAGC
>CAYWJN010000180.1:0-1625 GCA_964457455.1 uncultured Candidatus Cloacimonadota bacterium | reverse complement strand
GAAAAAGACCCTCTCGAGCAAAACCTGATTGTTCGCACTAAAAAGGATTTGGAACAAGAATGGCGGGAAAAGGTTGAAAGTATGGTTCGTCTCCAATCCACGATTATTCCAGCAAATGGAATAGAAATGGCTGCAGTATCCTATGAAGGTAAAACAAAAATTTATAAAATCGGTGATGATTTTATCTACGGAAAAGTTGTGGATATTATGGAAGGTGAATTGATTTATGCTTTCAATGGTAAACGAAGAAGTTTATCCCTTGAAAGAATCCCTCCCAAACCCGTTGAAATTCAAAAAACAAAATCCAAAAAAGAAAGAGAATATAATTGGTAATAAAAAATAAGGAGAATAAATGAAATCTATTAAATCAAATTTCAACCTTTTACAAGTGATTTTTTTGTTTGTATTCATTTTGGCAGCAGTTAATCTCTTTTCACAAGATGTAGATGATCTTTTATATCGAAAGATTAGTATTGATGCAGAAGATGCCTCAGTTTCGCATATCATCTCAACAATGGCAAAATTGAGTGACTGCAATATTGTTCTGGCTATTGATACTACTGGAGAGAAAGGAGAAGCTGAAGAAAGAAGAGTAACTATTCATTTGAAGGATGTGCCCATTGAACAAGCTTTGGCTTTAGTTGTCAAATCAATCGGTCTTTCCTATCGTTTAATAGGAGACAAAACTTTTCTTGTCGGTGAAAAAGCACGTATTGATGAAGAAATCGGAGAGCGCTCCTATATCATTAATCTCAATTATGTAGATGTCAAAAAAGTGGTAGTAGCATTAGAGATCATGCCCGGATTGGCTGTTGCTATTGAAGGACAGAATGCTTTATTTTTAAGGGCTAATCCGGAGACTTATGCTGAGATCAGCAAAAGAATCCAGGAAATCGATGTTCCTCAAAAACAGATTGAGATTCGAGCACGGCTCATAGAAATCTCGACTAAAGAAGCAGAAAAATTGGGTATCGACTGGTCACGCTTGAATCATTTTACAACCATTCTGGCGGAAGATCCGGTTAATGCAAGTGGAGTTGGATTACCTTATGGTTTTACTGATGAAACCGGGGCATTACCTTTTGGTAGTGCTGAAAATTTCCAGGAATTACCGGAAGACCAGTATTTCCAGAAAATGACAGATTGGGGAGATGCTTTTAAATTCAGTCGTCAATTAACTGCGTTTGATATCACCCTGGATATGTTATTACAAAATAATGCAGCTCAATTGTTGACAGACACAAGAATTACTGCTTTGAACGGTGAGGAAGCAGAAATTCATATTGGTGAGGTTGTTCCTTATGTTGTTACTGATTATGAATATCAGATTCAAGTGGAGCGTGAAGAAGTTGGTATTATACTCAGAGTTCTACCTTCAGTAAATAAAGATGGTCATATTACTGTCATAATCGAGCCTGAAGTGAGTTCAGTGATGGAGCTGGTTGGTGGATATGTACCTCGTACAAAGGTCCGAAAAATTCTTACAACAGTAACAGTTCCGGATGGTCAGCGGATAGTTGTGGGAGGATTGTTGCATTCCAGCATAATTACAACTATGAACAAAGTTCCACTTTTAGGTAGTATCCCATTAATTGGTAAGCTTTTTCAACACAAAGAAGAAATCG
>CAYWJN010000179.1:0-1668 GCA_964457455.1 uncultured Candidatus Cloacimonadota bacterium | reverse complement strand
TGGTCATTGGGTCTTTCACTGTAGGTGCGGGAGTAGTAATACTGAAAGATTACACAAAATACCGGCGGCAGAAGGCGATCATCGATGCTGCAAAAGAACTATTCACATTTATTAAATATGGAGATAATATATCCTCATGGAAGAAAATGGAAAAAACGGAATCTACATCAAAGAAGCAACCATCAAAAAAGCAATGCAACTCCTAAGTCACATCGGATTGGGAATTTTCGGATTAGCCTTGTTGCGCGTGATTATTTATCCACCTAAACGGAGACGAAAGGATGGATAAAAACACAAATGTGCGGATAAAATTAAATCCTCAGGTTGTGATTAAGTTAGCCGGTTTGTGCAGTAACGCATTGGTACTTTCAACTAATGCTTTCCTGCTTGGCTCCAATGTCAGACGCCGGATCACAGAAAAAAAGACAGAAAGTGTTGCCAATAAGCTTCAGCTAACTGCAGAAGTTGCATCTGCAATATCTGGTGTTGCTAAAGTAGTTGCCGCAACATTGGATAGCTATGAGAAAGGTTAAAACATTCGATCCGGAGCAGCGACGTTATGTTGAAGAAAATTTCTATTGCAGTTACTGCGGCAACACAAATCAATGGCAGATTGACTTCAGGTTAAGACATATTGTTGAGTACTCATCAGATGGTTTCTCTGTTACTCTTGATGAGAAAAGAACTAAAAGGCTTGCTAACGCTCTGCAAGGATTCGTCAGGAGAAGCATGGACGAAAACCGCTTTCGCTGTGCCAATTGTGGAAACACTGAAATCGAATACCACTACTATTATCTGGAAGGTTGCTGGAATATGGACTGTCCTGGTTGCTGGCATTGTGGAAACTGGATCGATAGGGAATCTTTAATTGAATTCTGCGAAGAATGTATCACTAAACATAACGGAGAGATCACAGATGATGATTGCTTTACGCTTTGTGAGCATTACGACTTCGGACTTGGAGAAGTGAGAAATCACTACGACATTAAGCTTGAGAGCTTAAAACGTGGATTAGGCTATTCCTGATGGACAGGGCTGGAGAGATTTTCTTCAGCCCTTTTTGCTTTATTAACAATTTGACGGAGTCAAACTGATGACACAAAAACCAGAAAAACAACAAAAGTTAAAGACAACAAAGAATCAGAAAGGCTGGCTGATATATTATCTCCTGCGTTTGGACCAGATGTTTTACTGTCGCTGGGATTATTGGACACGCGCTTTTCTTAAAGATGAAATCCCTATAGAAGAGATTCCACAAATTCATTTTAGACCTGCCTGGAATTACATGGAAAGAAAAGTTCAAAAGAATCTCAAAGCCTGTTTTGACTATCCGGGCTACACCGATCATAACGTCTTTGAGAACTTCATCGACTGGCTTCTGTGGGGATTTAACCAGGGTGAATCATTCCCAAATATTAACAAGCGTACAGATGATTATTGGTACAGAACCTTTAACCTGGGACTATTTTACGAAGAACCAGCAGATCACTTTGCTGATCTCGCCACTGAATATTTTGTGGGAAAGTCTCGCGGCTATTTTCCCACTCCAGGACCAGTGGTTGAATTAATGGTCAGGATGAATTTTGGTGATGAACCCAGCCACAAACATAAAAAATTATCAGTAATGGATCCATGCTGCGGTACTGGAATAATGTTGATGTACGCTTC
>CAYWJN010000178.1:0-1668 GCA_964457455.1 uncultured Candidatus Cloacimonadota bacterium | reverse complement strand
GACGCATTATTCTTGACATAATTTACTGTGTCAATCGTTTTCACACAGGCTGCCCTGCGTTGGAATACGCAAAATCTTAATCCTTCAAAATCAATTTATCAACATCACCGAAATTATCATAACTGGAAATAACAACTTTTTCTCCAGCTTCCAGACCTTCCAGAACTTCAATATATCTCGGATTCATACTTCCCAGCCTGATATCGCGTTTTTCAGCAAAACTTTCAGTTTTATCCAGCACATAAATCCATTGCCCACCAGTACTCTGGAAGAATCCACCGCGAGGTATAAGAAGAGCAACTTTCGATTGACCCAACTCCAGCTTCACCCTGAAGGTTTGACCTATTCTTATATTCTGCGGATAATTATCTGTAAATTCCAAATCTACAGAAAATCTGCCGTTTCGCACTTCAGGATAAATCTTTGTAGCCTTCAACTTGTATGTTTCATTTGTAAAAACAAATTCTCCCAGCAAATTAACATTAACGCGAGAAATATAGTGTTCATCTATATTTGCCTGAATTTTATAGGAATCCAGAACATTGATCTGACCGAGTCGTTCTCCCGCAGATTTCGCCTCACCGATTTCTGCATTTACAAAAGCCAGCTCTCCGCTAACCAAAGCCTTAACATTAAGATTATCCAATTTTTGTCTGACTAATGTAAGATTTTCTTCCATTCTTTCCACTGATTCTTCAAGCTGTTTAATCTGAACTGCTCTGAAAAGCGAATCCTGCTTCTGATTTTCAATTACAAGTTCTCTTGAATTTAACAAGTATTCGTATCTATCTTTTATATCTGTAAATTCTTTATCGGAAATAAAGTTCTTCTCAAAAAGATCTTTTTTATTTTCGTATTCCCTTTCTTGAATGCTAAGGCTGTAATCAAGCTCCAGAAGTTGTCTCCTCAAACCCAGCTTGTTTTGCTCCATCGAAAGACGCGTGTTACGAAGATTGTTCATTTGCTCTGCCAGGCTTGCTTCTCTATTCATAATGCTGAGATGTAAATTTGTATTGCTGAGTTTTAAGATAACATCACCCTCTTCAACCATACTTCCAGCTTCAATATAAATTTCCTCTACCCGTCCACCTTCTATTGCATCCAGAAACACAGTTCTAATTGGAAAAACCGTACCTGTGATAGTAATGTAATCCTGGAAGAAATCTTCTTTGATTTCTTCAATTGTAATTCTCTCGGTTCTTACATTCAGTTTGGAACTTCTATCGCCCCAAAAAATATTATAAATGATTAGAATTGCTATTATCCCGCCAACTGTTAGCCAGAGAACTTTTTTAATTGTCCATTTTTTTTTCTCAATGATCCTATCCATCTTGCCCCCTCAAATCTTTATACTCGCTTCAAGTTCCGTCCTGAATTTCATTCCCAAACAAATTAATTATGCAACAGGCAAAAAGTTTGGGAATGAACGGAATTGTCCATCTTTTCCTTGTTCCCAAGCAGAAGAAAGAAACGAGTAGAAATCTTTCAAATCTTCCGCATTGATTTATGCAATAAATGTGCCAGCCCCGTATTCTGTTGCAAATTATAGAGTTGCGTTTCTTATTATTTTATCGGAAGTGTGCGATAACGTAACATCAGGTGTCCGCCTGCGAACATTTTATTCATTTATTTATTGACGCTTATTGGAATATTTTCAAAAAAGTTTTA
>CAYWJN010000177.1:0-1675 GCA_964457455.1 uncultured Candidatus Cloacimonadota bacterium | reverse complement strand
TTTCTTCTTAATTGAGCCATCGACTCGCTGATTTGATTTGGCGTAGTGTCTGAGCAACGTTCCTACAACCGTCCCGGTTGAAGGAACGAACGGTATAGAAGGGGCATTTGTAGGTTTAGCCGAAAATGCCACAGCAATTTACTGGAATCCAACTGGACTTGTCCGGCTATTGATGGAAAGTTGGGGAAGAGAAGATTACCTTACCCAACAACACCTGCATCGATCAAATCGTGCATGTGTAACATGCCGATAGATTTACTATTTTTATCTACTACAGGTAACATTGTTATTTTATTCTCTTCCATAAGGTTCAAAGCAATCACAGCCAGAGTATTTGGTGTTGTGTGCTTTGGATTCTTTGTCATTGCATCTGTTACAATTATATTCAAGTCGGTGTAACCTTTACTGAGAAAACGTCTTAAATCTCCATCTGTAACAATGCCGATGAGTTTCCCTTCTTTGTTTATGACATTAGTACATCCCAAACCTTTGGAGGTCATTTCCAAAATAACCTTATCCATCTTAACATTATCTTGGATAACAGGATTTTTATCGCCTTTATGCATCAAATCGGAAACACGGAAAATCATTTTTTTCCCGATTGTTCCGCCAGGATGGAATTTAGCAAAATCGCTCTCTTTGAAATTACGTTTCTTAAGAAGAGCTACAGACAATGCATCACCGATAGCAAGAGCAACTGTAGTGCTGGCTGTAGGAACCAAACCGAATGGTTCATATTCTTTAGGAACGAAACAATCGATTACTACATCAGCACTTTTTGCCAGCTTCGATTTCAAATTTCCAGTTAATGCAATAATGGGAATTTTATTGAATTTGATATATGGGATGATCGAAACCAGTTCCTGCGTATTACCGCTATAGGAAACTGCAATAACAATATCATTTTTCTGCAGTAAACCCAGATCTCCATGTATTCCTTCAGCAGTATGAAGAAAAATGGAAGTCGTACCGGTACTGGAAAGAGTGGCAGCTATTTTACGGGCTATTATTCCGGTTTTGCCCATTCCTGTTACAATAACTTTACCCTGGCATTTGAAAAGAATATCAACTGCTCTCTCTGCATTTTCATCAATTTTATCTGCAATTTGTTTGATCGCTTCTGCTTCCAGGTTTAATTCGTTTTTAATGATTTCGATGATGTTCATCGTAACTCCCCAATTCATCTATCGTAGTGGCAGAACAGTGTTCTGCTTTCTTCTGACAGTTCGATGGACTGCCACTACACACAACCACCAACGTAGTGGCAGAACATTGTTCTGCCTTTTTCTGACAGTTCAATGAACTGTCACTACATTATTCAAAAAAAATATTACTTAATAATTATGCAATGAATAAATCCAATACTGATCAATTCCTGTTCTTAATATCTGGAATTTTGCTTTCATATAGCCACTTCAGTTCATTATATCTAATATATGTACTAATTTTATAGAACGATTCTTCATTCCTAATAATGTGATCATAAAATGATCTTTGCCATTGAAATGATGTATTGTATGATCCTCTAATTTTTTTTGTTATTATCCCTTTTAAAGATTTTATCACTGTTGAAATCAAACCAATTTTTCTCTTTTCAGTATCCTCATTATTTTCTTTTATAATAATGATCATATGAATATGATTTGGCATTACTTTATATTCCGCAATATCAATA
>CAYWJN010000176.1:0-1689 GCA_964457455.1 uncultured Candidatus Cloacimonadota bacterium | reverse complement strand
CACTCCAGGTTGTATTTGAACTTACTGTGATATTAAATGAATCTCCCTGATATGGTGAATCGTGTGTTGTTGGTGAAATTGTTAAATATGGAGCTGCATCTTGTGTTATTGTACAGGTTCTGGTTATTCCGCTGCCAGTGACAGTCACAGTTCCTGTTCTACTTGAAGTGGTTGTGTTTTCAGAAACCTGAACCTGGAAAGTATCATTACCATTCCCGGAAGCACCTGATGTAGTGATCCAACCAGCGTTATCAGAAACACTCCAGGTTGTATTTGAACTTACTGTGATATTAAATGAATCTCCCTGATATGGCGAGCTGTGTGTTGTTGGTGAAATAGTAAGATATTGAGGTTCATCATCACCACTGTTTTCTAATCCTATATTATATTGGAAATTTTGATTATCATATCCAAAATCGTTAGTAACTTCTACGCTAATAATAGGATTCCATATTTGATTGCCATTATATGTATAACATCTTGTTACATTATCCGAGGTGCTGTATCCGTAAAAATCATAAGGACCAAAACTATCAAACAAAGATCCATTTATATACAGATCAAAATAACAGTCTTCAGCTGTTTCTGTGCTGCTTTCAGCATCAATATCAAATTCTAAACAATACTCATGCCAATAATTATCGCCATCATTGTCAATTTCTCCTTCGAAATCTACATCATATATGATTGGAGCAGAACCATCTTCCTCGTATGTCATTTGTACATAATCGACATGATAATCATCATTATCGAATGTTGTATCAAAGTCGTAATATACAGCAACATATATATATCCATATGAAGATATATAGTTATCTGCATAATTCGCAATATCCCAATTATGCCAGGTAGATGGTTGAGTTCCAGGTAAGTGTCCTACTAAATCCCATTCTGAATTATTTTGATCCCAAACATAAAAATCAGCCCCTCCTTCGTTTGTTTGATTATCATTTGATCTACCACGACATCCAATTAACAGTTCAGAAAAAGAATCGTAACCAGGAATATAAAAAGAATAATTAGCCTGTCCTGTTGTTAAAAATGAATTACCTAAAACAACATCACTGTTGTAGAATTCTGATCCATTAATTATATAATCATCGTAATAGTCATCTCCTGCACTTCCTTGTACGGTTTCACCACCAGGTCGAAATTCTGCTATATCTCTATTCTCTGTATTAAATGTAGGAGAATTTTCAGATTGTAGAATTATAATTCCATTTTCAATGAGTTGTTTGATTTGATTTTTTGATACATTAACATTAACATTAAAAGAGCTAAAACTGTCTTTCGATATTTTTTGTATTTTCTCGCTTAAAGTAATTCCTATCTGATTCAAAATTTGAATTTGTTCATATTTAGTAATCCTTAATTCTCGCAAAGATATCCCTTTTGGTAATTGGGATATTAAGCGAGTAGAGTTATTATTTTCGTTCTCATCTTGATTTTTGATTTTTTCGCTATTAATCTCTTTATCAAAGCCTTTTCTAAATTGCCCTTGCTTTGATTCTTTCAAGATTATGTTCTGAAATTCTGTTTTATCCGTCCCGACTAATAAAAAACAAAATAGCATATAAACTATAAAAAGGATTTTCTTCATATTCCCCTCCTTGTATGATTAATGTTAAAGAACCCAAAAATATGCAAGGAGGGGAATATGAAGAAAATCCTTTTTATAGTAAATATGCA
>CAYWJN010000175.1:0-1689 GCA_964457455.1 uncultured Candidatus Cloacimonadota bacterium | reverse complement strand
GATCTCTGTGGGAATTAATGATTTTTTACTTGACTTTTATATAGGAGTCTTATATCATAAGTATGTCGAAATTCAGATTTCGACATATCGCTGTCGATTTATGAAAATCGACCTACGGGGTTTCATATCGAAACCTCCTAACTATTATTGTACCAAGAAACCGAGTTTTGGCAGAATTGGTGTGATTGTAAATATGAGGAGTAGTTTGATAAACATGATTTACCTGATAAAATCCACATTATGCCTTTTGAGCAACAACTATTATCCTTCTTGAATTTTCATCATAGCTGGTTTTTTCCATATCACCGTAGGTATTTACAGCCTCAAGTCCAACTGAACCAAGCATATCTGTTAATTCATTGATAGAATATAATCTGTTAGTAATTAAGTATTCATTCGATTCTTCCGTATTTTTATAGACAAATGTCCATTTTGACTTAATTCTTTTAGATTTTTCATCATAAGTATTTTCATGAATTATTAATCTATCATCCAAATCTTCCTGTATTTTTTCTTGGAACTGTTTTAATATCCTTGGTCCATTGATATAATCAATTAAGAATCGGCCTTGATCTTTGAGTGACCTTGAAACACCTTCAAGAACCTTTAAATCCTCAGAGTCATGTTCAAAGTAACCAAATGAGGTAAAAAAATTGTAGATAACATCAAATTCATTCTCAAAACCTAGTTCCCTCATGTCACCACGCACCAAATGCATTTGAAGTGATTCTGCTTCGATTTTTTCCCTGGCTATGTCTAATGCTTTTTTACAAAGGTCATAGCCTGTGATATTATAACCTCTCCTGGCAAAAGGTATTGTTAATCTGCCGTAGCCACAGCATAAATCCAATATTGAGTCGTCAGGTTTTATATCCAATACATCTATCAGGGATTCTACTTTTGGAACAGCCTCTTCTATTCTCTGGTCTACTTCATTAGGATTTATTCTAAAATAATCATGTTCAAAGAATTTGTAAAACCATTCTTTTGACATTATCTATTCACCTTACCTTCTCCAAATTGAGAAAGATAATCTTTTATTTCCTGATTATCCATAATACTACCATGTTGGGCATAGAATCTAAGTAAGATATCAGGAAGGTCCGGATATGGCTTTGGTTTGTAATCAGATAAACAATCCGATGCAATAATTGAGCGAATGTTTCTCTCATAAGCACCGATAGCAGTGTGATAAACACACCCATGAGTGTAAACCCCGCCACAACCCAATAAATCAACATTGTCATTTCTCAATTGTCTTTCAAAACCAGTGTTCAAAAACGCATCCATTCGTGTCTTGACCACCTTTATATCATAAGGTGTTTTGATGATTCCATTGATAACTTCGGCTTCATCACTCCCTTCCAATAATGCCGCTGTATTCTCGTCTAACATCCCTAATGTCCATGTACTCTTATCGGGTTTATGCTCAGTTACAATCATGTATACTGGCCATTTATGTTCTGCAAAAAATCTCTTCAGGAAATTAATATTTTCAATTAACTGTTCTTTGTTAACGCTTCTTTCTTCAGTTCTAAAGAAGTAATTTTGCATGTCGATTACAGCAAAGCCGGGGTTCATAATGCTATTAAAGCTCCAAAATAATTAAAGGAAAAACTCGGTTTCTGAATACTTATGATAAAATATATAACAATTTTTTTGCCGAAAATCAAGGAAATAATCCTTCTT
>CAYWJN010000174.1:0-1703 GCA_964457455.1 uncultured Candidatus Cloacimonadota bacterium | reverse complement strand
TTGGATTCAATATGGCAAAATTATTATAAGGTACTTTAATATTATGGTGCTTTACCATAGCTTTATGGTGATTCCCATGAGTAAACCCATTCCCTGCAAACCTCCAGACGATGCACACCCGAGATGGCTCGAGATTCGTACGTTTGGTAAAGCACTCCGGTTTCGTACCAGATGGACGATCATCGAATACATCGGTGACGGACAAAAGAGTACAACGGAGATCTTTACCCATCTCATTGAGAAAGGAGAACGATTAACAAAACCCGGATTCTATTATCATCTATCCGAACTGAAAAATGCAGATATTATAGACGTAGCTGAATATAGGGAGGAGGGGGGGGGCGCACCCGAAAAAATTTGGAAACTGAAAACGAAAAAAATTGTAATTGATCTGCTGACGACAGAATAGGAGGTATAATGGTGGTAGTTGAGAATCTTCCAAAAATGATTGGTATGGTCTTTGCACTCGTTAGTTTGTTCACGTTAGTTTATCTGTTTTATAGAAATACATTCAGCAAAAAAATCGGATATCTGTTCCTTTCCCTATCAACATTAATGGGATTCCTTGTTTTTGCACCGATGTTCCCAAATCAATTTCAATTACTTGTTCTTGGGAATACAGACAAACTTGGCGCTCCGATCCAGATTGCAGTCATAGGTTTTTTATTGTTTATTGTCCTGACATTCGTGTTTGGAAGGATGTTCTGCGGTTACCTCTGTCCCATAGGAGCAGTACAGGAATTGGCTTATTCCATACCGATAAAGAAAATGAAGATCACAAACAAAACCCTTCCAGTTATTTTTCGATTGATATTTGCTATTGCGTTCATAGTTCTCGGTGTCTTCTTTTCAACGGATGTTCTCGCACACTTCGGATTTCGGGATTTTTTCTATCTGCACTACATGGCTCTATTTTTCTACATTTTCGCAGCCTTGATACTACTCTCGGTCTTCACGTATAGGCCATTTTGCCGATTTTTCTGTCCCTACGGTGTGTTACTATCTTTCGCTTCCATGAAAAGCATATTCAGACTACGACGAAATGATGCATGTATTGATTGTAAAAAATGTGAGATAATCTGTCCAACACATGAGGCTGGGAGATTTGATCTCAAACAAGAATGTTATCTTTGCAACAGGTGTAAAGATGTTTGTCCGACCAATGCTATTGAGTATAATCGACAGGAGGTAAAAGAATGAAAATAGTAGATGTAAAATCAGCTCCAGAGAAACCGAACCCACACAATGTTAATGTACGATTGCTGTACGACAAAGAACATGCCCAGGCAATGCATATAGAAATGAAACCTGGTGAACGTCTGAAATGGCATATTACTCCAGTGGATGTTTTTTTCTTCATACTCGAAGGAAAAGGCATTGTTGAAATAGGGGATGAAAGTAATGAGGTCTGTCAGGAAATGTTAATCGAGAGTCCTGCCCGGGTACCCCATCGAATAATAAACAGCGGTGAAGAAATATTCAGAATTCTTGTTGTCAAAACACCGAAGCCAATAGAATCGACACAACTCTTGTAGAGGCCCCTGTTGTATGGTCATTTGAGCTGGTTATCAAACGATGCTTTCTAAAAGCCTCCTCCTCTTTCTTCATGGCTCACAGCACTTCCTGCCTCATCGAGCCTTTCCTTATCGAATGCGTTGCATTCAACCGGTGTTAAAAACTTCGTTTTTCCCACAAGCTCAGTA
>CAYWJN010000173.1:0-1730 GCA_964457455.1 uncultured Candidatus Cloacimonadota bacterium | reverse complement strand
GTTAAAACTCACCACATCAACCCCACTTTGAATTGATGCACGGTATAAATAACGAATTTGCTTACGATTTGGAAAACACAAATTATATTTTAAGTTTTGGATCCCAGTTCCTTGAATCAGAACCAGCCATGGGATGGTATTCTCGTATGTATGGGCTAATGAGAAGAGGTAGAAATGGAAGGCGCGTCAAAATTGTACAGATAGATTCACAACTTTCTGTTACCGGCATTCAAGCGGATGAATGGATCCCAATTAATCCAGGCACTTATGGAGCACTAGCTCTTGGCATTGCACACATCTTGATCAGAGAAAACCTGGTCGAAAATAATTTTCTAAAAAATAACACATTTGGTTTTGAAAACTGGCGAGGTAAAAACGGTGAAAATCATGATGGTTTTAAGGAATTGGTGTTAAGGGATTATACTCCTGATGCTGTAGCAAAAATAACTGGCGTTAAACCGGAAACATTAGTACGGCTGACTCAAGAGTTCGCATCTCATAAGCCATCATTAGCCCTGATAGGGAGTCGCTGCAACTGGCTTTCAAATGGTGTACATACAACAAGAGCAGTCCACGCATTGAATGCACTGATCGGGAACATTGGCGCCAGTGGTGGTATTATTTCTCGAAAAAATGTACCGTTTGCAAAATTGATTCAAGTTAATCGTCCTGAAAATTCATCTAAAAAGAAAAGTAAAGGATTGGATCAGCAGTTCTTAAAGGAGATACGTTCCCGCGGATGGATTGGTGAAAATGAAATTACAAAATTATTAACACACGAATCAGAAGATAAAATTAAAACATTACTTTTATACAATTCTGACCTGCTACATGCATCGACACAAAGGAATAAATTAGAAAAAGCATTGAAGGAGATTCCTTTTATTGTCAGTTTTTCTTCTTTTCAGGATGAAACCGCTTCATTTGCTGATCTGCTTTTACCCGATCATACTTACCTGGAAAAATGGCAAGCAGCAACCGCACCGGTAGGGATGACGGGAAATCATGTGGGTATTTCTGCACCGGTTTTAAAACCTTTGTACTATACTAAAGATATCGGCGATGTGCTTCTTAATATATCTTCGGAAGTTAATAGCAACTTATCTGGCTATCTTCCCTGGACAAGCTATGAAAACTATTTAATGGAGCTCATAGAAGGCGTATATAATTCGGAAAGAGGGCTGGTCTTTCAGGAATCTTATGATGAATCATGGATGAGATTCCTTGAACAGAGAGGCTGGCGTTACCCGGCTTATTTTTCATTTATAGAATTCTGGAATGACCTAATCAAAAAAGGCGGATGGTGGGAACCACATTTTCAGCAAGAAAAAATAACCTTTAATACACCGTCTAAAAAATTTGAATTTTATTCTCAAAATTTAAAAATAAATAATATTGAAAAAAAAGACGATTTATGGTTCCTTCCCCACTATTCACCCGGGCCTATAAATGAAAACGACCAAGAGTATCAATTTTATTTGAATCCATATCTTTTAACAACAATTGGAACAGGTGAAGGAGCCATACAACCCACAATGCTTGAAATGCTCGGGATTCACATTAAACAAAAATGGACTCCCTGGATTGAAATTAATCCCGGAGATGCTAAAAGAATTGGTTTAAAAGAACAGGATTGGGTCTGGTTGGTTTCACCAAAGGGTAAGCTAAAAGCACAGCTACGGCTATATCCGGCTGCTGCACAAGGTACTGTCAGTGCTCCCCTTGGTTTG
>CAYWJN010000172.1:0-1739 GCA_964457455.1 uncultured Candidatus Cloacimonadota bacterium | reverse complement strand
AGAAAGGTTAAAACATTCGATCCGGAGCAGCGACGTTATGTTGAAGAAAATTTCTTTTGCAGTTATTGCGGCAATACACTACAGTGGCAAATTGATATCAGAATAAGACATATTGTGGAGTGCCTTTCAGATGGTTTCTCTGTTACCCTGGATGAAAAAAGAGCAAAAAGAATTACTAATGCCGTTCAAGGATTTGTCAGGAGAAGTCTTGACGAAAACCGATTCCGCTGCGCTAATTGTGGAAACACTGAAATCGAATATCACTACTATTATCTAGAAGGTTGCTGGAATAATTACTGTCCTGGCTGCTGGCATTGTGGAAACTGGATCGATAAGGAGTCATTAATAGAGCTCTGCGAAGAATGTATCACGAAACATAACGGAGACATCACAAATGATGATTGCTTTACGATATGTGAGCATTACGATTTCGGGCTTTCAGAAGTGAGAGATCACCATGGTGTAACGCTTGAGAGCTTAAAACGTGGATTAGGCTATTCCTGATGGAAAGGGCTGGAGATTATTTCTTCAGCCCTTTTTGCTTTATTAAATATTTCAACGGAGATTAGCAAATGACAGACAAAATAAGAAAAACAAAAAAACATAAAAAAATAAATAAATTTGAAAAACAACAAAAGTTAAGGATAACAAAGAATCAGAAAGGCTGGCTGATAAATTATTTATTACGTTTGGATCAAATGTTTTATTCCCGCTGGGATTATTGGACGCGTGCTTTTTCTAGAGACGAAATTCCAAGGGAGAGTATTCCACAAATTCAATTTAGACCTGCATGGAATTACATAGAAAGAAAAGTGCAAAAGAATCTCAAAGCCTGTCTTGACTATCCGGGTTATCCCGATCATAACGTCTTTGATAATTTCATTGACTGGATTTTATGGGGATTTAATCAGGGGGATTCATTTCCGAATATCGATGCGAGTACAGATGATTTCTGGTATCGAACATTTAACCTGGGATTATTCTATGAAGAGCCTGCTGATCACTTTGCTGATCTCGCCACTGAATATTTTGTTGGTAAGTCTCATGGCTATTTCCCCACTCCTGGTCCAGTAGTTGAGTTGATGGTAAGAATGAATTTTGGCGATCAACCTAGCCACAAACACAAAAGATTATCAGTAATGGATCCATGCTGTGGCACCGGGATCATGTTGATGTATGCATCCAATTATTCCCTTAATTTATACGGTGTAGATATAAATCATCTCCTGACTAAAGTAGCCAAAGTCAACGCTTATATTTATGTTCCATGGCTGGCGTTTCGTCCGAAGGATCTAACAATGTTTGACAAAGTTGACCAGGCAATAATCGAAATAGAATTGCCATCGGGAATAAGGATTCCAGAATGTCGAAGATGCAGAAACCGTGAGAAATTCTTATTGGAATTGGAAACTGATCACGAACTGCTTGTATCCACTGTGGGATTTTTAAATATTAAACAACCCAGAATATCCAGTGATATCATTAGTAAAAAGTTAAGACCGGAGAATATCAGCCGTGCCAATTGCTTTAAGGAGAAATCATGATCAAATTGATCTGTGTGAATTGCGGAAATTACACCTACTTTGAGACAGATGTTCAGGGAATAAGAAGTGTTGAGCCCACAGCAGAAGGTATGATCATCAAAGATTCAATCATTGAGAACAGTAACTACACCGATGAGACAATCAGGGGGAGTCTGATTGATATAATCGATTATGTATTAAAACAATCTGAACAGA
>CAYWJN010000171.1:0-1841 GCA_964457455.1 uncultured Candidatus Cloacimonadota bacterium | reverse complement strand
TGGATAAATGATAATATTGAAAAACATAATTACTCTCGTAATCAGGTTTGTATTGCAAATATAATTGATGAAAATCCGGGTTTAGAAATACTAATTTCAAATAACCAGGATGTCCTTTTATTCGATTGTACAGGTCAACAAATACCTAATTTCAATCTTAATTATACAAATATAATTACGAGCTCTATATCAGATATGAATTCAAACTCCATTCAAGAGTTACTTTTCTTAGGATGGAACAACTTTTTTGTAACAGATAATACTGGTCTTGAATTGTGTGAATGGAGAATATCTGGTTCTTTTATTGGCTTATCGATTGATAAAGTTGTTGAAGAAGAAGATAATAACATTTTGTTAATAAAAGAAGATGGAATAATTTATGCTATCCCAATTAATTATGAAAATAATTCTACTTCCGAATGGACTCAATACCAAAACAACTCTCGCAACACCGGCTGCTACTATCAACCCTTACCAGAGGAAATCAATGAAAATATCACCTTAAAACATGATACAGTTATTGATAAAAACATCAAAATACTACCAGGTAATACATTAACAATAGAAGAAGGAACTGAAATAAGATTTGGGAAGTTTAAATCACTAAATTTTACAGGAACTTCTGACATGCATGATCCAGGTGGTTTAGTCTGTATTGGAACTGAAGCAGACTCAATCAGATTCGGTGGATTATGCAGTAATGAAATCAGAAATTACTGGAATGGCATAACTTTTAATAATAATAGAACTTCAGAAATAGAGCATTCAGTAATTCAAAATTCATGTACTGGATTGGTTTATAACGACTATGGGTGGCATGAATTAAATTCTAATAGAATATCAAACAACAATGTAGGTATACGGTTCTATAATTCCTCTATCCCTAATATTATAAAATGGAATTCTATAAACAACAACAATACAGGTGTTTTCTGTCATAATAACGCAGCTCCATTATTTGCACCTGATGGTATAAATTCATTTTATAATAACCAAACCGGCATGTATGTTTATAATTCAAATCCATCTTTGCGAACAGGGCATAATAATCTTTATGATAATAGCCTTTACAATATGACACTTCGAAGATTAGATTGGCAAATTATGGCAAAACAAAATTGGTGGGGTGGTGTTGGATATGAATATATAACCGGTACTTTGGACCCGGCAGATTTTGTAACTTTTATTCCCTGGGATACAGAAATAAATATTGTTCGCGGAAGATCAGATACTTTAACTGTTTTTCAAGAAGCTTGTATTTTACTTTCTAACTCTGATTATATTTTAGCGACTGATCTTTTTAAAGAAGTAATTGAAGATAGTCTCGAGACAATTGAAGACCCAATATCGCTAGCTTGTCTTTTTACATGTTATAAAGAAATGGGAAATATCGATCTCTTTGGATTGTATATCGATGAGAGATTGACTTTTTCACCATCTACTGAACTTCAAGAATTTTTCTTGCATTACAAAGCTATGGTTAGTAGAGCACTGGAAAACCCCAATGAAGCGATAATTCACTATGAAGACATCATTCTTAATAATCCATCTTATGCAGATTCGTGTTATGCAGTAATCGATGTTGGCAATACATACCTGGAAGCTAACGGACGAGCATCCGGCAGGTTAATGTATTTGCAACCTGAATCATTTGAATCGCATTATAAAACAACTCAATTGCTTTTGGAATCTATCAGAACAGGTAATCATATCCAAAATAATGCACCTCAATTGCAAAAGTGTGTATTGCACAATAATTATCCCAATCCTTTCAATCCATCCACGACAATATCCTTCACAATACCTAAGGAAAGCAAAGTTGATCTTTCAATTTACAATAT
>CAYWJN010000170.1:0-1846 GCA_964457455.1 uncultured Candidatus Cloacimonadota bacterium | reverse complement strand
ACATGAAAATTCCTTTGTGGAGTTAATAAAAGATTTCCGAAATTTAACTTGATTTTTAATTAAATTTTGCTAAATTACTATAATTATTTATGACATTTAAAGGAGCTTTGAGTGTATAATAAAAGGCACATCTATGGTTAGAAAACTGTGGGTGTGCCTTTTTTTATTCAATTTTTTTCTTATATTTTTTAACATATTTTTTCCAAAAAACACAAATACTTATCTTGTCATTCCATATTTAGTTTTTAGCTACCAATATTCTTTTTCATGGAGCAACAATGAACTTCACAACTATCCACTCTGAAGGTTCTCTCATCTCTGCCGATTTGTTATCCGAAATATATACTGGTGATGCTCCTGGTCAGCAAATTAAAGATTTTGGGATTGATCCCAGATATCGTCTTACTGATGAAATTGCTGCCAGTTGGTCTGACGCGCGGGCGTATTGGGAATCATTTAAGCATGGTATGAACAGGATAAAGGAGGGTGATTCTGGGGCAACTATAACACGAGAACAGTGGATTTTACCATTACTTCGTTCTATTGGATTTGAAGGTATTACTTTTTCAAGAAAAGCTGATCAGGTTGGGGGTTTATCTTACTTTATTTCACATCGGTTGGGTGAAAGCGAAAATGATCTTCCTGTTCATATTGAGGGTGCCAATAATGATATTGATAAACGCCCGCCATCTGGCAGACCACGATTATCTCCCCATGCTTTGGTTCAAGAATATTTAAATCGCACTGAACATCTTTGGTCTATTGTTACCAACGGGATTAAATTCAGAATTTTGCGTGATTCAGAGCGGTTAAGTCGTCCCACCTATCTGGAATTTAATCTTGAACAGATGATGGAAGGTGAACAATTTTCAGAGTTCCAGGTTTTTTATCGGCTCATTCATCGTAGTCGCTGGCCTAGAGATGTGGATTCTGTGCATGAATGTTTGTTGGAGAATTATTATCAGCTCAGCATTGAATCTGGCGGCAGGGTCAGGGAAAAATTACGTGATGGTGTGGAAGCTGCTTTGAAAATATTTGGCAATGGATTTTTAGCTCATCCTGATAATAATAAACTTCATGAAAAGATCCAAAATGGTGATTTAAGTGAGACCGAATTTTACCGACAGCTTCTGCGGTTGATCTATCGTTATCTTTTTCTCATGGTTTCGGAAGAAAGAAAGTTGGTAGGTCCTGATGTAGAAGACGATACTCATTACAATATTTACCAGAAACATTACAGCATTACCCGCTTTCGCGAGAAGGTTGAACGACCAATTAATCCTGAAGAGCGGCACTGGGATTTGTGGGAAGGTGTGAAACAGACTTTTCAGATGTATTGTAATGAAAATGTTGGAAAAAAATTAGCTGTTGCTCCTTTGAACGGTGATCTCTTTGGTTCAAGATCCATGCCTGATTTGGAAACTGCCCAGCTTTATAACCGTGATTTTCTTCATGGGTTTGCCCAACTGTCTCTATTCAAAGAAAAACAAACCACCCGCAGAATTAATTATGGTTATCTTGATGTGGAAGAACTCGGCTCGGTTTATGAGAGTTTACTGGATTACCACCCTGTTGTTGAGAATAACAACAGTAAAATGGAATTTAAACTGGCGTTTGGTACAGAACGGAAATCCACGGGCTCTTATTATACAAAACCAGAGCTGGTGCAGGAATTGATTAAAAGTGCACTGGTGCCTGTGATGGAAGAACGATTGAATGAAGCTAAAACCCAACAAGAAAAGGAGAATGTATTACTCAATCTGAAAATTTGCGATCCTGCCTCTGGTTCAGGACATTTTTTATTAGCTGCTGCAAGGCGAATTGGCAGAGAGCTGGCTAAAGTACG
>CAYWJN010000169.1:0-1863 GCA_964457455.1 uncultured Candidatus Cloacimonadota bacterium | reverse complement strand
ATTCAATGGGTTGGACTATCATAAGAACTGGTACATATTGTGGGGGCAGGTCACACACAGTGTAAGCTGTGGACACCTGTATATACTAACTTCGAATCAGAAAGCTGAGAGTTTACCAATAACAGTAGAATAGCGCTTTTCGCAGCGCTATTCTACTGCGTGAAGAGAAAGCTAATAAAAATCTTGAAATAATCTCCTGGATTTACACATTCATCTTATTAATGATTCGTTTGAGTGCGATATATGAAGCTGCCTGCCGGTATGTAAGATTTTTATTTTGTTTGATATCGTATACTGCTTGAAAAGCCCTAAGCATATAACTATCTAATTCATCAAGAACTTGTTCTTCTGTCCAGGTTTCCGAGTGCATATTCTGATACCATTCAAAATAACTGGTTATAACACCACCTGCGCTTCCAAGAATATCTGGAATAACATCAATTCCTTTTTGTGTGAGAAAGTTTTCCGCTTCACTGCTGGTAGGACCGTTTGCTGTTTCAATGATGGCTTTGGCTTTTATCTTCTCCATATTTTTATTCGTTATCATGTCCTCAAGTGCTGATGGAACAAGGACATCAACTTCCATTGTAAGTAATTCTTCGTTACTCCGAAGAACAAAGTTACCCTGATCAGCTGCGTTCTTAAAAGATCCAAACTCATTCTTTAAGGATTTGCAAGTATCAACTTTCAATCCTCGATTATCAATAACTGCTCCAGTTGAGTCAGAAATAGCGACAATTTTATAACCTTCTTCTTCAGCCAATTTGGCGAACCAATAACCAACATTACCAAATCCCTGAATTGCAACACTTGTCTCAGAAGGCTCCATACCCTGCTTTTTAGCATAGGCTTTCAAAACAGAAACTCCCCCAAACCCTGTAGCCTGGATTCTCCCCAGTGAGCCCCCAATACTAATTGGCTTGCCTGTAAAAACAGCCGGTGAATTTTCTCCGGTTTTCTTGTTGAATTCTTCAAGCATCCATGCCATTATTTTCCCATTGGTATTCACATCAGGAGCTGGTACATCTAAATTCTTTCCGAAGTGCTTTGAAAAATTCGAAGCATATGCTTTGGAGAGTACCTCCAGGTCGCTCTCAGACATTGTTTTTGGATCAATTCTAATCCCGCCTTTCCCACCCCCAAACGGGATCCCCGCTAATGAACATTTTAGACTCATGAGCATTGATAATGCTTTTACTTCATCTTCATTAACATCCGGGTGAAATCGAATTCCACCTTTATAAGGCCCTAATACATTGCTGTGTTGTGAACGAAAGGCAAGAAAGGTGAGAGGTTCACCGCCGTTTGTTTTAATTTCCAAAATTTTCTTAATAACTCTTTCCGGTTTTTTTAAATAGTTGATTTTTTGTGTGAATAATCTTTTGTCAGGGTATTCATTTGCTAAAATCCCTTCGGTATCTTCGATAAGTTTTACTGTCTTTGAAAAAAAAGATTGATTGACGTTGGTTTCCATTGCAAGGCTCCTTATTATTAAGATAATTTATTAATACACATCGGTTATTCGAGTAAAAATTATTAATATTAATCAATGGAATAGTCTTGATAATGTAAAAATTTTGCAATATTCTACCACAAAATCAAAGAAAAAGTGACTTAAGTCACTAAGCTTATATGACAAATGTCATATTTGAAGTGGTTTTGTGAATGATTTATTTGTATATGTTTGATAAATATGCAATTACCAAAACTAAAATAGTATTTCCGAAATTCCACGTCTGATATATTTTTCCAACATTTTTACCTTCCAGAGTGATAATTGTGACTTAACTCATTTAATGGTAGCATCATTATCTGCTGGATTCAAGTCTCAAGTGCAACCGTGATTATTTAAGAATACCACAG
>CAYWJN010000168.1:0-1881 GCA_964457455.1 uncultured Candidatus Cloacimonadota bacterium | reverse complement strand
TTTCCAATTCCAATAAGAATTTCTCACGGTTTCTGCATCTTCGACATTCTGGAATTTTTATTCCCGATGGCAATTCTATTTCAATTATTGCCTGGTCAATTTTGTCAAACATTGTTAGATCCTTTGGTCGAAAAGCCAACCAGGGAACGTAAATATAGGCGTTGACCTTTGCGATTTTGGTTATCATTGGATTGATATCAACACCGTAAAGATTCATGGAATAATTAGAAGCGTACATCAACATGATTCCGGTACCACAGCATGGATCCATTACTGATAATCTTTTATGGTAGTGGCTGGGTTCATCACCAAAATTTAATCTTACCATCAACTCCACTACATCCCCTGGAGTAGGAAAATAACCACATCCGGAACCGACAAAATACTCAATTGCCAGATCAGCAAAATGATCCGCAGGTTCTTCATAGAATAATCCCAGGTTAAATGTTCTGTACCAGAAATCATCTGTGGTTTTGTTTATATTAGGAAAGGATTTGCCAATGTTAAATCCCCACAGGATCCAGTCGATGAAGTTCTCAAATATGTTATGATCGGGATAACCCGGGTATTCCAAACAGGACTTGAGATTCTTTTGCACTTTCCTTTCCATGTAATTCCAGGCAGGTCTAAAATTAATTTGGGGAATCTCTTCATTGGGAATTTCATCACGAAGAAAAGCGCGCGTCCAATAATCCCAGCGACAATAAAACATCTGATCCAAACGTAAGAGGTAATTTATCAGCCAACCTTTTTTATTTTTTGTTGATCTTAATTTTTCTTGTTTCTTTAGTGTTGTTGTCATTACTCTGACTCCGAAAATTGTTAATAAAGCAAAAAGGGCTGAAGAATAATCTCCAGCCCTGTCCATCAAACATAGCCTAATTCGCGTTTTAAGCTCTCAAGCGTGACTCCATGATGATCTCTTACTTCTGAAAGCCCGAAGTCATAATGCTCACATAGAGTGAAGCAATCATCTTCAGAGATTTCTCCATTATGTTTTGTGATACATTCTTCGCAGAACTCAATTAATGATTCCTTATCAATCCAGTTTCCACAATGGAAACATCCCGGGCAATCCATATTCCAACAGCTTTCCAGATAGTAGAAGTGGTATTCGATTTCTGTGTTGCCACAATTGGCACAACGAAAGCGGTTTTCGTCCATGCTTCTCCTGACAAATCCTTGCAAAGCATTGGAAAGCCGTTTGGCTTTATTTTCATCAAGGATCACAGAGAAACCATCTGGAAGGCATTCCACAATGTGTCTTAATCGGACATCTATCTGCCATTGATTTGTGTTGCCGCAGTAACTACAAAAGAAATTTTCTTCAACATAACGTCGCTGCTCCGGATCAAATGTTTTAACCTTTCTCATACTTTCTCATAACTGTCCAATGTTGCAGCAACTACTTTTGCCAAACCAGATATAGCAGATGCAACTTCTGCAGTTAGCTGAAGCTTATTGGCAACACTTTCTGTCTTTTTTTCTGTGATCCGGCGTCTGACATTGGAGCCAAGCAGGAAAGCATTAGTTGAAAGTACCAATGCGTTACTGCACAAACCGGCTAACTTAATCACAACCTGAGGATTTAATTTTATCCGCACTTTTGTGTTTTTATCCATCCTTTCTGCTCCGTTTGGGTGGATAGATTATTACCCGTAACAAGGCTAATCCAAAAATTCCTAATCCAATGTTACTCAAAAGCTGTTTTGCTTTTTTGATGGTTGCTTCTTTGATAAAGATTCCGTTTTTGCTTTGATCTTCCATAAGGATGTTTCACCTCCGTGTTTGATAAATATAAATAGTTCTTTTGCCGCATCAATGACAGCTTTTTGCCGCCGGTATTTAGCATAATCTTTTAGTATTACTACTCCCGCGCCC
>CAYWJN010000167.1:0-1882 GCA_964457455.1 uncultured Candidatus Cloacimonadota bacterium | reverse complement strand
ACTGTTAAATATTTTCAATCGAATGAGGTGGATACTTTTAGAGTTTACTGTCCATAAATTCTTTCGTTCCTATCCAGCGGTTGCCGGATCCACTCATTCCCAAGATTTTCTTGGGAATGAAATCGGTTGCGATGTTAAACTTCGCCTGCAATGGCGTTACAAAGTTCATCCGTCAAAGCCGGTCAGGCAGTTGTCTGATTGTAACGAGAAAATAAACCAAAATTACCAGCTATCCTAAAAATTAAAAATAATTGGACATCTTCTAATAAAAATTTTGAAATGTTCCCAGTTTTAACTAATGCTTTTATGAAGGAGTGATAGATGGCAGAAATTTCCAAAAGAATTGCAGTTTTAAAGGTTAACGCTCAGAAAAAAAATTTGCCTGCGATAACATCTTTTGTCAGGGAAATATCTGTACAGCTGGGATTTAAAAGATCGGATGTGAATAAATTGGAACTCATCACTGAAGAAGCTTGTTTAAACGTGATTGAACATGCATTTGAAAATAATGAGGATGAGTATCTTGATATGATTTTAGAGAGAAAACCAACGAAGTTTGTAATTGCCATTGAAGATCAGGGATTACCCTGGGATATGAAGCACATGGAAAAGACCGGAAAAACCGGTATTGGAATACTTCTTATGAAAGCTTTTGCTGATGAAATGCGTTCTTATAATTTAGGCAGGAAAGGAAAGCGGCTTGAATTCGTGAAAAATATTCCTTACGATTCCATTGATATTGCCAAAGAGGAAAAAATCAGTAAACAAACTGAAGCTGAACTTGCACCTTTAGACACTCCTTTAGAAATACGCCTGATGAATCCGGATGAGGGAATTGCTCTGGCACGATGTATGTATCGCTCCTATAGTTTTTCTTATAAAGAAAGTGTGTATCTGCCGGATAAAGTAAAAGATCTGCTGGAAAACGGCATACAGGTTTCCATTGTAGCAGTTACTGAAGATAGCGAAATTATCGGTCATATTGCCATGATGAAAGAAGCCTGGGATTCTGTGGTGGGAGATGTTGGGCAGGCAGTTGTCGATCCTCGCTTCAGGAAAAGAAATCTATTCAAACGAATGAAACAATCCTTGATCGAATATGCCAAAGAGCAGGGAATGTATGGCTTATTTAGTGAAGCGGTTTCTGTTCACTCTTTCACCCAAAAGGGAAATCTTGCACTCGGAGCTGTGGAAACAGGTTTGATGCTGGCTAATGTTCCGCAGCGTTTTTCCTTTAAGAAAATTCATTCTCACCTGGAAGAACGCCAGACAACTGTGATTTATTATATTCGTGTGAAAAAAGAACCTTTACGAACTGTTTATCCACCAATGCATCATTGGAGTATTATTAACGAAATTTATGAATATGGAAAATTCAACAGGAAGATCGAGAAAATAACAGATTTTAAAAGTATTGAAATTCCTGAGTCCTCGGTTGTGGAAATTCAAGCTTCTTCGGATGTAAGCATTGCAATGATTTCTGTAAAGAAATTTGGGAAAGATATCGAAAGCATAATAAAACTTCATCTTCATGATCTTTGTTTGAATAAAATCGAATGTATTTATATGGATTTACCATTATCAGATCCGGCAGTTGTGGTTTATTGTGCTGCTTTAGAAGTATTTGGTTTTTTCTTTGCGTGTGTTATTCCTGAACTTCAAAAAGGAGATGTGCTGCGTCTTCAATATTTGAATAATGTTAAAATCGATCCCTCCAGCTCTGTTATTGTATCGGATTTTGCTAAGAAAATGTATAAATATATTTTAACTGAAGGACAATCACTGCTTTAATTTTTATTACTCCTTCAGGAGAGAACGAGTTGCATAGCTCAGACACTACGCCAAATCAAATCAGCGAGTCGATGGCTCAATTAAGAAGAAA
>CAYWJN010000166.1:0-1947 GCA_964457455.1 uncultured Candidatus Cloacimonadota bacterium | reverse complement strand
GGTTTTTGTCTATAATATAATCCTACCCGAGGGGACATATGTCACTATTTCAGCAAAATCATTTTACGGGAATATTCCTCTTTGTTCGTTCTTAATTTGTAGAAATAAATTCCAGAAGAAACATTTTTCCCGAGTTCATCTTTTCCGTTCCAGTTAGTTCTGATTAGTTCGTCTTTGGAAACAGATTTGTTTTGGAATAAAGTTGAGACTTTCTCACCTTTGATGTTGTAAACTGATAATTCCACAGTACAATCTTCGTTCATCATAAAACTGATTTCTGTATTTGGATTAAATGGATTGGGATAATTTATAATTTGGTATCCATATTTTTCTGCAATTTCGGATAAATCGGAGATGGAAGTAAAATCAATATCCAGAACTGCTGCTAACTGGATCGGATCGAGTTCTCCCTGATTTGAGGAACCGCTAAATGCAAATCTACCATGAGATACATAATGTAAACCAATGATAGGAAAACCAAGCTCAGTTCCAAGCATTGGATTGTTCACTAAAGCCAAACCCATATTAACAGTCTTTCCGCAGATACTGCAGCTTTCAAAACCGTTTGCTGGACAATAAGTAAGATAACATTCATCTGTGGGAGGTGATTGCCCAAACTCAACTTCCGGTAAATCACTGATCTCTTTTATGATAGCTTCTGAAATCTCTTGTCCGTCATCTATTCCTAAGTTATGTGTTTGCGGATTTTCCGGGTCTGTTTCAAAATAAACCTCTGCCAGATTATTCAAACCATCATTATCATTATCATTTTCAGTAGAGATAATTAGATGTTCAACATCAAACGGAGCCAGGATTTCTTTCAAAAGTTCAATATCAACTCGAAGTGTATCTCCTTCAATAATACTGGAAAAACTTCCATGTTCCATGAAATGAAGCATCATATAAGGAATATTCATCTCCAATTGTCGCAACGGATTATGTATGGTTACAAATCCCATATTAGCAGTTTCTCCGCAAATAAGGCAGGTATAAAAACCATAAGCATAATTATCTACAGCATAACATTCGGTTTCCGAACTTACTCGCGGCAAAGAATCTACAACGTTTTTATAGATTTTGGCAATAGAATCGGCAGCAGAAGGATAGAAATCAAAGTGAACGGTTCCCATAAGTATTTCTTCTTTATAAGTAAGGAAATCATTATCAGTGTCACCTTCAACAGGAAGCCAGTGTTCATCTGCATTTAATTTTGGAGCTGCAATTCCCAGTAAAACAGCGGCAGCGAATGGTATTGATCGTTTTATTGCTTTTGAGAAAATACTGTTTTGCGGTGCTTTTATGCAGATGAGTTCTTCACATTCATTATAAATACTTTTATAATAATCAATTAAAGATGGAGTTATACGGCAGTCCGGGCAAACCCAATGGAATAAAAGACTCTGTTCTTTTCCCTGAAAATTGTTAGAAGTATAACCATTTTCAATGAAATTGTTTACACAACAGGAAGGATATCCAAACAAAAAACCTTCGGTTTTCATATCTTTCTTTAGATGATTAATCGGTTTATTGGAAAAGTAATTTTCATAATATTCAAGATAGCGTCTGCTTTTACTGAAAATAGTTTCATGAATAGTTTTTCCATTCATTAGCTTTCTGGGAACTAATTCGACTTTTAGTCCAAAATGTCTTAATAAACTAAGCTCTTTTGAAGTTATTTTGATTTCCCAACGACTCAGTTGTTTAATCTTTTCTTTTGTTAATAATGATAAATAGATAAACTGGAAATCGATTTTTTTGAAATTAAAGTTTTTCATCTTTCCCTCCAATTTAAATAATTGAGTTTTTTGTATTAGAATTGAAAAAAATATTCTTAACTCATTCTTTTTCTAACTTATTTTGATCTTTTTTGTCAAGAAAAAAAATTCTTAATCTTGACCGGTAAACAGTAAAAGTATCCATTCATTTTAATATTCATAATATCTTTCA
>CAYWJN010000165.1:0-1971 GCA_964457455.1 uncultured Candidatus Cloacimonadota bacterium | reverse complement strand
ATAAGTAACTTCAATTACAACTATGAACTTCAAGTTGATTTTCTTGCTTTAATTATGGGTGATACCGGAATGCCCTGGATACCACCATATGTGCCAAATGCAGTTTTTAAGATATATCTTACATTTTTATTAGATAGTTTAAATATTGGAAGCGTACCGGATTCAATAAAATTGAGATTATGGACAAACGAAAATTATATTGTTGGAAATGACATTTGGGGTGAATGGCCGGTTTGGGATATACCTGGTGGTGATACGATAAAATGCTGTGTCGATCATGTAGATTTTGGTAATTCTCTTGATATTGGAGATTGGACTGCCGGTGATTATGGTGATCCTCAAACACTGGAATCAAAATGCGCTTTCATAAATCCTGAAGTCTATAACCCAGAAACAGGTTATATCATTGTTGATGTAACAACTCAGGTTATAAATGATATTGAAAATGAAAGAAATAAATCTCAATTTAGAATAGGATTTGAAATCAATACCGATGGTGATAGTATGTATGATGGAATTCAGATTTGTAGGACCCCACCTACTTTAGCTCATAAACCTTCATTATTATTTTACTTATCTGATTCTACTTATGTATTTGAAGAGTATATAACAGAATTATCTAATGAAATTATAATTATAGAAAACTTTCCAAATCCTTTCAATCCAAAGACAAAAATATCCTATCAAATTCCCCATCCGGGAATTATTAAACTTCAAATCTATAATACCAAAGGACAATTAATTGAAACAATTGTAAATGAATGTCAAAGAGAAGGAAAATATTCCGTTATATGGAATGCAGAAAATCAAAGTTCCGGGATTTATTTTTTTAAGATAAAAACCAGAACACAAACAGCAACAGGCAAATGCCTGTTGTTGAAATAAAAAAAAGGGAGAAGATCATGAAAAGAGCAGTTTTAGTTTTTACCGTAACTTTCTTATTAATTGGTATCCAATTAATTGGAGAGAATTATTTTGAAGGAGAATTAAACATCAAAGTCCAGACGCCATTTGAAACAATATACATAAACAATGGTATTATCGTTACCGAACAAAATTGGTTTAACGATTTATCCGAAGAATACCAGATCGATGAACTCGAACAGATTATACAATCAGATAATCCACCCCATAACCAGTGGTTTCATTTGGAATTTCCAGAGAATTTTGAAGTTAATGATGTTAAGAATGATTTTGAATATCGAGCCGAAGTATTAATTGCAGAACCTTCTTTTGTGTATCAGATGCATGTAGCACCTGATGATGAACTATATTCATATCAATGGGCATTAACGAATATCCAGGCTGAAGATGCCTGGGATATTGAAACAGGTAGTGAAGAGATTATTGTGGGAGTCATCGATACCGGAATCGATATGGGTGATCCTGATATGGTTCCACCATTTGTTGATGGTCCTCATATTGATCTGAATGATAATATACTTAAGGATGTAAATGGTAATGTTTTGGGACAAAATTTTATATTCCCACAAAATCCTGATAAACCTTTTGATGAAAATGGACATGGAACACATGTTTCCGGTATAATAGCTGCAGTGACCAATAATATTATTGGTGTAGCAGGTTTAGCTGGAGGTTGGAACCAAAGCGGTGGTGTTAAAATAATGCCTGTAAAAATTTTTCCTCGAGATGGAGGTGCTCAAAACCATATAGTGGCTCAAGCAATTAATTGGGCTGCAAATAATGGTTCTGATATTATCAACATGAGTCTTGGTTCTTTTGATTATTCTCAACTTGTTTATGACGAGATACAATATGCTGATGGTTTAGGAATCACACTTATAGCATCAGCAGGGAATAATAACAATGAAGCCCCCATTTATCCGGCATATCATGATGAAGCGATAGGTGTTGTTTCCACGAATAATTTAGATGAAAAATCTGGTTTCTCTACTTATGGTTATTGGACTGATATTTTCAGCACCTGGTGGTTATGATTTGCCCCTCAAT
>CAYWJN010000164.1:0-2022 GCA_964457455.1 uncultured Candidatus Cloacimonadota bacterium | reverse complement strand
CCCTGGATCGGCGGACGCCGACCATGAGCACCAAGGTTTCTAGATTCACAATAACGGTAAGGGGGCATCCATTCTCAAATCGTGACGGATGCTTGGGTGGGGGCAGCAATAAAGTAATATGAAGAGTATTTAAACCGGAGGGAAATTGATGAAAAGGAGATGGATTGCATTATTTATCATAATTGAGGCTGGCTATTAATAACAAAACAAGCCTAAAAAAGATGAGTCCCGTCCAATCCTATGATAAATAATTTCGTGATTGACTAAAATTCATTGCCATTTTTCGGTTCATTTGGGATTCATATGCACTGTATCCATCGATTCGTGCCAATATACCCCTTATTCGTCTCAATTATGCAACATTTTGGGCTTTTCCAAGTAATTTCTTGAGCGCATCCGCTCTATGGAGGATGATTTTTCTGATGTTATGGGCAATAGCCAGAAGATTATATTCGACATTTACCTTATCAAGCCCTCTCAATACAAACTGAACGAAACCACGATTTTTTTGCATATCGCCATGTAATGGCTCGACAGTTGACATTCTCACTTGATATATTTTTTTCCCCTCATCTGAATCAAGCTTCTTTCTCATTATTTTTATGTCATTATCTTGTGGATAAACGGATATTGTTCGATTGTGGGGTTTAATGTTTTTATTTCCTTTCTTTCTCCCTTTCTTTTTCTTTTTCAGCTTTTGACATTTATTTCGCACCCCACAGTTTTCACAATCGCTTGCCTGATAACTCCGATATTCAAGACCTTTAGAATCTTTATTGACACGAACAAATTCCAGTTCTTTTCCTTCAGGGCAGATATATACGTCCTTCTCGGGAATATATTTAAAATTCCATTTGCTGTACTTATCATCTTTACTTGAATGCATCGTTTTGTCAGGGACATAATATTCCGTCGTTGGATCGTTTTTCATTTTTGTGAATGTTTCCTTATCCGGATACCCACTATCTGCAAGTGTATTTTTATGCGGACTCCCCGTCTTCTTTTCACTTTCTTCTTTCATTGGAAAAAGTTGTTCGGAGTCTGATGGTGTATCAATAACATTCACCGCTGTTAGAACTTGAAATTTATCATCAACGGCATTCTGTGCATTATAATCCGGATTTATCACACCACGCTTATCTTGCATGAGTTTTGCGTCGGGATCTGTTAGATTGTGTCTTAGTTTGTCATCATTTTCTGCCCCAGCATCTATCAATAATTGTGCTGCATTTTCAAGTTTTTTCTTGCGCCTTTCCAGTTTCCTTTTCTTCTTCTTAATTCCATCTTCCTGCTGGAAGTCAATCTTTTTCTCGATAAGTTTCTTCAGCAATTTCTCAATTTTTTCTTTCTCCTTTCTGATTCCCTTTAAATTCTTGTTCTGAAATACATTAGCATTTGCTTTGAGCTTCTGGCCATCGATGGACAGGTTCTCAAAACCAATCATTCCAAGTTCTTTGCAGATCAATACTACTTGTGCAAAAACATCTGCAATTTCATCTTTGAAATTAACTCTGAAAAGATTGATTGTTCGAAAATTGGGAAAATCATCATTGGATAAATATTTCAACCCAAGATCTACTTCATATTTCTTTGCGAGGGGTCTTCCTCCAAAATATTTATTTAAATAACCATAAACAATGATTTTCATCATGGCTCTTGGATCGTATGCCGGATTCCCAATTTCCTTATATACTTCTTCAAAAAATGATAGATCCAAACTCTCAATGATATCATTTAGCAAAACTGCATCTGAGTCTTCCCCTAAAATTTTTCTGTAATTGAGATTTACGAATTTTGTTTGTGATTGATCGTAGTGTCGGAATTTCATAGTGAAAAGTATAGCTGGCATAGTAGATATTTTTTAGGAAACAGTAATCGTTTACAGAGTAATTCTGATAGATGAAGTTATGGAATTGGTTGGGAAATGAAAGACCTTCAAGGTCTTTCAGAGGTTGTTGGTCGGCCTCAAATATTTTTTTAATAATACTAGAAAAGTATACTTCCCAACTTGATACTATCGCA
>CAYWJN010000163.1:0-2179 GCA_964457455.1 uncultured Candidatus Cloacimonadota bacterium | reverse complement strand
GTCAAGATTACATCGCTCCCTATTCCCTTGAAGCATACTATCGTTCCCAATCCCCGATTGGGAATGAGATAACATTTAATAATAACTATTTTCATTTCTTTTTAAAGCTTATTTTATTCTCGGTTCCGGAAATTAGTCTATTAATGTTTTTCTTATGACGGATAATGATAAACATTACAATAATAAAGAAGAAAATCAAGTATTCCAATTCTGAAAAAGCACTTCTGATATTTATTATTATTTCAACAATTAATAAAACTATTCCAGCTAAAATAGAACCAAGAGAAACATATCTTGTAATCCAAACTATAAGAAAAAAGATCAGAAGGGCAATCAAAAAGGGAATTGGAGCTAAAGCGATAAGAACTCCGGCAAATGTTGCTACACCTTTTCCACCTTTGAAGTTCAGGAAAACCGTGAAGATATGACCCAGAATTGCAGCAAGCCCGAAACAGATAATTAAAATATTTTCAGGATTTTGAATAATCAATTTCCCAATGTGGATAGCGAAAAAGCCTTTGGCAATATCGATTAGTAGCGTAACAATTCCGATTTTTATACCGAGAACCCGGATGGCATTTGTTGCTCCTACATTATGACTTCCATACTGACGAATATCGATTTTTTTGATTAATTTACCAAATATGAAACTGGTGGGGATGCATCCTAAAAGATAACTGCAAATCACAGCCATAATTATTCTAAAAATCATTCTTACTCCGTCCTCGATAATAACATCTGATAGTTGCCCCTTCAAACTTGAAAGCATCTCTAAGTTGATTATTTAGATAACGTTTGTACTGAATTGAGACAAGTTTTTGATCGTTGCAAAAGAAAACAAAAGTAGGTGGATGGGTTTTTACCTGCGTACAAAAGAAGATTTTCACGTGTTTTCCAGTAGAGTGAACAGGTGGGTATTTTGCTAAGGTTTTTTCCAAGAATTTATTAAGTTCGGAAGTTGGAATTCTTTTTTTACTTTCTTCTTCAACTTCCAGAATTTTATCGAATATCTTTCGCACTCTTTGTCCTGTGAGTGCAGAAACAAATAGGACTGGAGCAAATTGGAGAAAGGTTAGTTCGGATTTTATATTTTGAATGTATTTTCCCGGTGTAGAATTCTCCTTTTCAATTAAATCCCATTTATTAAAAATGATAATTATATCTTTGAAATTTCTGTGAGCATAAGATGCAATTTTCTGGTCTTGAGTAGAAATTTCTTCAGTTGCATCTAAGATGATGAGAACAATATCCGCCCGGTTTACACTTTCGATGGTGCGCATTGAACTGAAGTATTCAACTCCGTATTTAACCCGTTTCTTTTTGCGAAGTCCAGCAGTATCTATAAAAATAAATTTCTTTTCATGATAATTTATATGAAGGTCTATCGAATCTCGTGTAGTTCCCGGGATATCAGTTACGATCGTTGTTTCCTGTCCTAAGATTTTATTGATTATGGAAGATTTACCCACATTTGGTTTCCCCACAATGGCAATTTTAATGGAATCGTCCTCTTGAACTTCAGATTGCACAGTATCGATTTTCTTGATTAATTGATCCAGAAAGTTGCCGATATTTCTACCCTGGTTTGCGGCAATTGGAAAAGGCTCACCGAATCCTAATTTCAGGAAATCAAAAATCTCGAGTTCATCTTTTTCATTATCCACTTTGTTCACAACCAGCATAACTTTTTCCCGATGTCCCGAAAGTATTCTGGCGACTTCCATATCCATTGCGGTTGTTCCTACTTTTACATCTACCAGAAACAAAACCAGGTCAGCTTCATCGATGGCGATTTCCGCCTGAAATTTCACGGCTTTATCTATCTTGTCATCGGTTTTGGGGATGATTCCGCCTGTATCTACCACGATGAAAGAATGACCTGTCCACTCAGCTTCTTCGTATTTCCTGTCGCGAGTTATTCCCTCTTCAAAATCAACGATGGCGCTTCTTTTACGGCATATTCTATTAAAAAGAGTTGATTTCCCAACATTGGGACGACCAACAATTGCAACTATATTTTTTCTCATAAATCTACTTTTCATAAATATTTATACTACAAAGTCAATCTTTGCTGAAAGCTGATTCTGTCAAACTAAAATGGGATGAAATATTCTAACAATTTTTTGGACAGTAAACTCTAAAAGTATCCACCTCATTCGATTGAAAATATTTAACAGTA
>CAYWJN010000162.1:0-2274 GCA_964457455.1 uncultured Candidatus Cloacimonadota bacterium | reverse complement strand
TAGTTGATCTTGGTATATGTGAAGAATCATCGATTGAATCATATTATCCACAGGTGCGAGATAGAGATGATATATCCGTCCTGAAATGTAAAAAATCAGGTGTTATATTTCTCTCTCGTTCAGATCATATGGATATTTCCCATTATGAAGAAAAAGAAGGTTTCAGGTACTGGGCAGCTGGAGATAGAAGACATGCCATAAATGTAGGGCATGAAGATAAATTAAGAAGAAAAGAATTTCTTCAGCACATTGTGGCAAATAGAAAATGGATGGATATCGGAACTGGTTCAGGTGGAATTCTGGATGAATTATCACCATTAGCATCACAAACATATGCAGTAGAGCCACAAAAAATTGCAAGGGATAGCCTAAAACAATTAGGTTATAATGTTTATCAAAGCATCGAGAATGTAAATGAAAAAGAGATTGAAGTCGTCACACTATTCCATGTTTTTGAGCATTTTACCAATCCGCTTGAAGATTTGAAATTAATCTTTCAGAAAATGAATAGCCAAGGAAAAATAGTTATAGAAGTTCCTCATGCTAAAGATTTCTTAATATCATTTCTGGAAAATGAGAACTTTAAAAAATTTACATTTTGGAGTGAGCATTTAATCTTACATACACGCCAAAGTCTTACAGTTTTTTTAGAAAACTCAGGCTTTGAAGATATTGTTGTTACAGGTTGTCAGCGTTATCCATTGGCAAACCACTTACATTGGTTGTCAAAGAATCAGCCTGGAGGTCATCAAAAGTGGAGTTTTTTGAGAACGATAGAGTTAGATTCTGCTTATTCTCAGATGTTGAGTCAATTGGATAAAAATGACACAATAATAGCAATAGCAACAAAGAGGTAACTAAAAAGCCTAACAAAAACATGCAGTCGGACAAACAAAAGCCGTGCGATTTTTGCGAAGCAAAAATACGCACCCCTTTTGTTAGCCGCTGATGTTGGTCGTTAGATTGACACCTGATTTTTGGGGATGTGAGAATGAACCTCTCATTAGGAAAAAAAACATTACTTATATTTATGGGTTTATTTCTTGGAGTCTTGTTGTCGGAAGGCGCTATTCGTCTATTCGTATCAAATAGGATGCTAGAACCTGCAGTTCCATCGGATGTTGGGCAGTTTGATGAAATGCTCGGTTGGTCATCAAAACCACTTTCATCCGGTATCTCGAACCGAACTGGTTATGAAATAGAGTATCGTATCAATTCTAAAGGGTTACGTGATGATGAAACAAGCTATGAGAAACCCGAAGGCACATTTCGAATTGTACTTATTGGTGACTCTCGAACTTTTGGATTTGGAGTTCCCATTGAAAAACATTTTTCCACCTTACTGGAAGGATACTATGAAGATGTGGAAGTAATTAATATGGGTGTTGGCGGGTTCGGGGTCGATCAGGAATTACTTTACCTCCGGTCAGAAGGATTTCGATATGAGCCAGATCTGGTGTTAGCCTATGTCGCGCACTATGGAAACCATCGGCATATGTACACCGAACGTTTTGGGAAACAGAAACCCCGTTTTGTACGCATGGACGGAGAATTAGTTCTTACAAATTCTCCTGTTGTATACAGTTCCTTAATTCGCCCCGGCGCTCTTTGGGAAATACATCGTTGGTTTCGTAAAAATAGTAAGGCCTATGAAATTCTTTACAATGGCCTTGTGAGTTTAATAAACCAAGAAGAAGTAGAAGGCCCAGCAAACCAAAATCAACGAGATAAGGATAACTTGGTAGAGGAAGCTTTTAGAAACGAATTGTATGATCTGGGAGAGGCAATAATTTATGCAATGCACAAAGAATCTTCAGGGAATGGAGCCACTTTTGTTTTAGTTACCCATATAGAAGAATTACACGAAGCATGTCTGGAAAAACAAATCTCGTGTCTTGATGTTTCCAGATCATTATCCAATCCCAAATTTTCGTTGCCTGACAAATTGGGGCATATTAACGAATCTGGCAACGGAGTTCTTGCCTGGGAAATAGCAAGATTTCTCCAGACAAATCAGCTAATACCTATCAAACACTAAAATGCCTAAAAATCTTAATAGTGATTCTGGAAAGGGGTATCACTTTCAAATCTACCGGTTAATCTAACAAAGGATTCAACCTGACCGCCAAAGCTCCATTCTTTTTAGGGTTCCAGGATTTACCACGTTACCTTTAGTTATGGCTTATCTTGCTGACCTTTAGCGGCAGGTTAAGCCTAAGCGTTAGCTGAATAAATGGAGGAACTGCTATTATGAAAACGTATGTTGATTTTTGG
>CAYWJN010000161.1:0-2379 GCA_964457455.1 uncultured Candidatus Cloacimonadota bacterium | reverse complement strand
AGATGCTGGGAATCAGTGAGGAAATGATATATACCGATGGAGGCATTCGTTTGGGTATGGGCGATAGCGATATCGATGGTGACGGCCTCTCCAATTACGACGATCCAGATATGGACAATGACGGAATGAGTGACGTTTATGAGGTGAAATACGGATATGGGGATACAATGATCAGGGACCCTGGAGAGGAGGATTGGGTCCGCAATAAGGTGGATGGTGAGGGATGGCAGAATCCATGGATTTTTAATGCAAGGTATGCAATCTATATAGCAGGTGGTTCAATGACCCCCGAGTGGAATGTTGCAAGTTTTTGGGATGTTGGAATTAAAACACATGATAAATTAATTTACGATTATAATTATCAGGACAATAATGTATTTATTGCATATCAAGATTGGTATGATCCCTCTGATGGCCTTATTGGAAAATCTCATCAGGATTCTCCCATTGTAAGATGTTTTTCTGTTTGGAACGCAAGTGATGTATATGATGTGTATGATGTCATTCAACAAATAAGTCAGAAAATTACAAAAAATGATTTCTTTTACTTCTCGGCTCATTCCCATGGAATGAAAACGTATGATGGGGTATCTCTAAGAGGAGGATTCGAAGTAGCTGGAGCCGAATATTTTAATGGTAAGAAATTTCAAAATACCATCGGGTCACGGTGGAATAGAATAACCCAATATGAATCTCTTAACTTTGTTGAATATTCGCTCCTAGGAAATACATTGACAAATTCCTTCGGTGGCAGTGACGATATAGAAAGAAAATATGCAAGGATGTCTATAGTTATTTCCGCATGTGAATCTGGTTTTGGTATTTCAAAATTGATCGGTGAGGAGCGAGTCATAGTGACCTCTACCGATGAATCGAATCCTGGGGCGGGAGCTAGTCGTGATTGGAATGATGAAAATGAAGGTCCTAAAGAATGCGTTTTCTTACAGGGATTCAACGAGCTTCATTATTCCGCTATATTTAATCAGTTATATTATGTATATAAAAATGGTTTTATTCCATCGCTAGGAACAATATCTGCCCCTGGTAGCATTTGTGAAGGATATGATCATGGATGGAGTTCTGTTAATGCATATGCTACTCAGAAGGGTCCGACGTATCAAAACCCGTTGTTGGAGGATAATGGGGTGAATAATGGTGGTTTGTTTGGCGTTGCACATGAAGACTCTGATAATTTCAAACCAAACAACAATGATATTTACGGTTCTGGACCGGATAAAGGTAAGAGAATGTATGATGGGTGGTTAGCATCCCACACGTATTTGTAAAAGGAGGAATACACTTGACATCAATATTTAAAAAACATATATCGATAATACTTATAATCATCATTATTGTAATAATTCTGATACCAAATGTTTTTTCTATAAATAATAAAAAATCGGGAAATTACTACAATCCCACAATTGCTATTGATGTGAATAACAACATATATATCGTGTATCAACTGCATAAAGAATCAACAAAAAATGGTAAAATCTGTCTGTCAAAAATACATAACACCGAGCCTTTGGAAATCGAAGAATATGAAATTACCGATTGTTATACAGGCAATTCTAGACCTGAAATATGCTTAAATAATTTAAATATTATACTAATTTCATATTCCAACTATTATCAAGGAGAAGCTGATATATATATCTCAATTTACGATTCGACAAATAAATCTTGGAATCGAGATATACAAATAACTAACAATATCAATAAAGATGAGGCATGGTCTTCAATTGTATCTAAAGATAGCGATGGTAATTTTCATATCATCTGGCAACAACTCAATGACTGGGGTCTTTTTTATTCAAAAGTAGATTCATATGGAGATATCCTAATAAACAAAAAGAACTTAACTACTGAACATCCAGTATCTCCTTTAGATATTATACTAGATTCTGAAGGAAATCTCAATATATTATATGAGAATGGTGAAAAAAAATTCTTTAAAATCAGTGAGAATGGCCTAATAATCGCTGATCCTGTTTCATTTGACAAAGTATCTATAATCAACAGTCAACCACTTATCTCAGATAATAATTCCAATATGTTTTATTTAGGCGACAACGGCATAGCAGATTCCCACAACGATGTCCACATCATAACTTCCAATTCTGCATCGCTCCTCTACACAAAACTCAACCACACAGGCGCCAAACTCATAGAAAACAAAACCATCGCCACACACGACAAGAAAAAGAACTACGACCACGGCCCGGCGATCTTCGACCCGAAGGTCGCAATCGACTCGGAGGACAACATCCACATCACCTGGTACATCAACGACGGGGGCAGTAATTTCTCCATCTGGTACGAGAAGATCGACCCCAACGGCACCGTGCTGATACCGGCCATGAAGATCGCACCGGA
>CAYWJN010000160.1:1338-2418 GCA_964457455.1 uncultured Candidatus Cloacimonadota bacterium | reverse complement strand
AAATATTTTCAATCGAATGAGGTGGATACTTTTAGAGTTTACTGTCCAAAAAATTCTTAATCTCCAGAAATTGTCCTGTCACTATTTCAAAAGCAGACATCTTTTAGTAGCAACCGTCTTATCATCTAATTTCAATTTATACAGATACACTCCGCTTCCAGCCGGTAAATTGTTCTCATCAGTTCCATCCCAGATAATTGTGTTTATGGGTGTAAGGGTCGATGTGTTTATGGGGAAAGTTTTTACCTTTTGTCCTTTCATATTATAAATTTCAACCTCAACAGAAGAAATTTCTCTGTAGTCTGAAAACTGAAAGCTGATAGTTGTTTCAGGATTAAAGGGATTGGGATAATTATCTCCTAAAATCACAGAGTTCAGAAAAATCGAATCATCTTGAGCATTTACATTTTCATCGAAGAATTTAATATCAACTGCACCGATTCCGGTTGTGTATTCATTTATCAGTTCTTCATCTAAATTATAAACTCTAACGATCGAATTTGAAGCCCAGTTTCCAGCATCTGTAACTGCGATGATATTTTCATTAATAGCAATGGCAGATCCTCCTGAAGAAAAGGGATTTTGAGGAGAATGCAGGATTTCCAAATAGGAAGCGTCATACGAATAAACACCAGCTCCCATCCCATCACCAAGATAAACAATTCCCTCGGGAGAAGCTGTAATATTGGTTGGACATCCTCCAATTTCCAAACTTGCCAAAACTTCATCGATAAAAGAATCAATAATGAAAACTTCACCCAAAACATCATAATAATTTCCAGTGCAAACCACATGAATCTCATCATCATAAACAGTAAGAGCCTGCGGATTCATGCCGACATCGATTGTTTTATCCACTTCAAAAAAATCCAGGTTTACCACTGAAACAGTTCCCTGTCCATAACTTGGATATTGATAACCGGTATCTGCCACATAAAGTTTGTTTCCATAAATTACCATTCCTTCCGGAGAAATCCCAACATTAATTTCATCTTCAACAATATCAGTATCCAGATTTATCTTATAAACTTTGGAAGTGAACAATCCTGTTACATAAGCATAATTTTGGCCAATAATAAT
>CAYWJN010000160.1:0-1238 GCA_964457455.1 uncultured Candidatus Cloacimonadota bacterium | reverse complement strand
AAAAACCTGAATTGATATTTCGGAGTGTAGATCAGAAATTTATCATAAAAATCACCGTGAGTTCCATCCGCATTTATGGTTTTATCATACGCAAAAGTACTTAAATAGGAACCTCCAAAAGATAGAGAATGAATAGGAGAAAACTCTGATTCAATTTCCAAATTAGAGATTTCTGCTTGTGCGATGTTTCCTGGCTTCCAGTAATTTGTAGTTCGAAACCAGTAAATAACATCATCGATTTCATCCTTGTAATATGAAATCTGAATGAAATTATTTAAATAATTAATTTTTGAAAAAACCTGCCAGCCATTTGATTTTTCCGGTTTTAAATTTGGATTTCCTTTTGCCTGATGATCGTTCCAATACAAATCATAAAATGATGGAACAGTAAAAGCTTTTCCAACATAACCACCAAAACTATTAGAAAACCAGCTTTCATAAACCAGGTTCACACCAAATCTATACGTGAAAAAACCTTTGAAATCCGAAAATTCTTCTATCCTGCTGGAAAGGTTCGTTTCAAAAACAAAAGGGAAAAAATCTTTGCTGATTTTAATGTTTCCAAAACCTGCCAGATTTTCCCGACTTTTCTCAGAAATATCTGCTATGGGATTGTTCTCCTCTGAATATTCAAAACTCTCCTTTCTTGCATCGAAACCCATTTCTGCTTGAAAAATCGAATACTTATATTTCGTGTTCAATTTAGAACCGACAGATGAGAATGAATATTTTCCCAAAACAGCAAACCAGGGATTTGTGGAGTTTTCATTATCATAAATCGAGTTATCCCGAAAATAATAAAAATCTGAATTTATGAAGAAATTTGAGATATTTTTCCCCAGGTTCAAAAGATGCCGATTAATTTGACCGGAAAGATATGCATTATCAAAAAGCTCAATGGAATTTGTGGGTGGAGGAAGTTCTTTGAAAAACTGCTGCAATTGCATTTTATAATTTACTTCGCAAAAATCATTGAAATTCGATATTCCGAGATTTATATCCCAGATTTTTTTTTCATTGTTTTTCCTGATATTTTCCAAATCCGGTTGTTGAAAACTTTCAAATCCAAAATCGTTTTTTGCATAACTCTTAGATATCGATGTAAAAATCTGGAAATAAGGATTTGTCATTGCATAGCTGAAAAGAGTTTTTTTCTGTCCAAACGAACCAAAAGTTTGAGAAGATTTGAAACTCAATTTCCCAGATTTTCGCTTTGTGTTGATGTTAATAATACCGGC
>CAYWJN010000159.1:0-2443 GCA_964457455.1 uncultured Candidatus Cloacimonadota bacterium | reverse complement strand
TAACACATCGTATATTAGATGCTATTTTAGCAACCAATTTTTGACTATTAAGCCTTAATTTCTGAGTTTTATCTTTTTCAAAATAGATATTGAGAGTTTCGTTATTTAGATTCCATTCTGATAAAACAGAATTATTACCTTCTATTGATGCTTGGGTAAAAGGCTTTCGCGGAACAGCAAAAACCGGAATTACATTATTCTTTAATAAAAAACTCATTGAACGCGAAATATTTCTCTTGCCGGAAGCACTTCCTATAAAGGCTAATCCATTATCCAATTTAATCACATCTGGCTTCTCAAAAAGTCCAAAAAATTTATCCCTTTCTGTAATAAAACTATCCGTTGTTTGACCTTCTATACGCTTATAACACCTGAGGAATCATTACAAACAATTGCTATGGCGTTGATAAAAATAGCTTCCGATAGTTTACATCCTAATATAATTCATATTTCTGAAGGAACCTATTCTCCATCTTTAACCAATGAAAGATTTCCTTTTAATTGTAGAAGTTATGTCTCATTTATTGGAGAGAATAAAGAAACAACTATCCTCGATTTAGAGGGTGTTTCATATATGTTTTTAGGAAATGATTATGAAAAAGATTTTATTATTGAGAATCTTACACTTACAAATAGTAATGAAGAATATTCCAGGCAAGCAATACAAATTGTACAACCAAGAAATATATTCTTATCAAATATGAAAATACACAATTATCATAGAGAATATAATTCTATAGCAACTCCCTCCATAGGAACAACATTATTAGATTCGACCAGCTTATATCTAAAAAATGTCGAGATTATTGATAATATTGGAGCAAAAGCTGCAGGTTTTGGAGTAATTGAAGACTGTATAATAGAAAACCTATTGGTAAAAAATAATACCCCAAATTATTCTGCAGAAGATGAAGGAGGAGGTGGAATTGCTTTTGGAGGTCATCCTCAACATCCGGACAGGTATAATTATAAATTAATTAATTCGGAAATAACAGAAAATATTAATGCTGAAACCGGTTGGCCTCATGCAAGTTCGGCAATAAATATTAGCAGAAGAACAAATGTAGATATAATTAATTGCACTATTGGCAATAATGAATCAGAAGCCACATTAAGTGCCGCCTTATTAATCGGAGAATATGATGTAGATTGTAATATTATAAATTCCATATTTTATGGAGATATCCCCAGGGAAATATTTTTACTTGAAGCATATTACCCAAATGAGCCTTGTACCATTAATATCAGGAATTCTCTCATTCAAGGTGGAGAAGCTGAAATTTATGACGAAGGTGGAAATATTGTAAACTGGCTGGACGGAAACTTACCTGCTGATGCAAATCCTTTCTGGGATATTAATGGAGAATATCCTTATGCTTTAACTTCCTCATCTCCCTGCATAGACACAGGAACTCTCGAACTCCCTGAAGGCATCGAGCTACCTGAATACGATCTTGCCGGTAATCCACGTATCTATGGTGAAACAATAGATATGGGAGCCTATGAGTGGCAGGGAGTTGGAGCGGATAATATTCAATCTTCAATCTTCAATTATCAAATTATCCCAATCCCTTCAATCCATCCACAACTATTTCTTTCAATCTCACAGCAGAGAACGCAGAGGACGCAGAGATAAGTATTTATAATATCAAAGGTCAGAAAATGCGGGAAATGAAAATTGACATCAGGCAGCTGCCGGAGAAAATTAACGAAGTTGTTTGGGATGGCACAGACAACAATAAAAAACCAGTCTCATCAGGAATATATCTCTATCAATTGAAAGTGAATGAGGAAACAAAAGCAGTGAGGAAGATGATTATTTTAAAATAATGACATTGATAATTACAGAAGTAATTCATTCATCCTTTTTTGATAAAAAATAAAATTTTCCTTGCACGATTTATTTTGATCTGAAGATTTAACGGTGGGTAGAAAAGAATGAAGAAAATTAAACGATTTTTTAGTGATTTGAGAATTTATCCCCTTACCCACCCTCGCATAAGTTGTTCCAAATTAACAAGTTATAAAAACAAACCTGTAAATGATTTTTCTTTTGATATTTTTTGCGTTAAAAAGTTCTACTTAATTTTTTATCGGGAAAAACAAATTCATTTGACAAAAGTTCTCTTCTATTATGGAAGAGAACTGAAAATTGCTTTACCGGAAACTATAATGAGGTCACCCGTAATGAAATTTTTTGCTGAGATAATAAAAAGCTCGTTCCCGGTTTCCCGAAAACGAGCCTACCCATATACTGTTGATTTCTCAACAGCAAGACAAAAATGAAAATTAACCGATTTAATGCAAAAAAAAACTGGAGGAATAATGTTAAAAAAAATAACATTAAATATATTTTTACTACTTTTATGTAGTTCATGTTTATTTGCTGAAACCTATACTGTGAAACAGGATGGGACAGGAGATTTTACTACAATCCAAGCTG
>CAYWJN010000158.1:0-2513 GCA_964457455.1 uncultured Candidatus Cloacimonadota bacterium | reverse complement strand
TGAGCGGATGAGTGTGGAGAAGTTGGGGGAATTGGAGGTGTGATCATGGATTTCTTAAACATATTATCCGGTATATTCAATATTATAATAATCATTCTGTTAGCTACATATAAGGCTTGGTCTCCAAAACTTTTCAAATATGTTTATGATAAAAAAATCATAAAATATAGAACTGACTTGGAAACGGAAAAGGAAAAACAGCTTGCTCAATATAGTAAAAGCATAACAGGATTCAATAAGTTCTTTAATAAAAAATATGAGATATATCCTATGCTGTATTCAAAAGTCATAAAACTTCATGGAGAGTTATCAAATTGGGATCCATCACCTCTTCACCATGAGCGGAGTCCAGGTTTCCAGTAGGCTCGTCTGCAAGAATAAGTTTGGGGGTTGTAACCACTGAACGGGCTACAGCTACACGCTGCTGCTGACCTCCGGATAATTGCTGCGGAAAATGGTTTCTGCGATGAGTGATTCTCATCCTGTCCAGCACTTCGCCAACTCTTCTTTTGCGTTCAGAAGAAGACATCTTCAGGTAAAGAAGTGGTAATTCCACATTTTCATAAACAGTAAGTTCATCGATCAAATTGAAACTCTGAAAAATGAAACCAATATTCCCTTTTCTAAGGTTTGTTCGCTGTCTTTCTTTGAGTTTTGATACTTCTTCTCCAAAGAAATACAACTCCCCGCTGGATGGGTTATCCAGCAAGCCGGCAATATTCAACAGTGTGGATTTACCACATCCGGAAGGTCCCATTATAGCAACGAATTCTCCTTCAGCAATTTCCACATTAATTCCATTTAGGGCTGTAGTTTCCACTTCCTCAGTCCTGTAGATTTTCACTAAATCTTTTGTTTTTAGCATTATCTCCTCCAGAATTTATTTTCATTATATTCAATAAATGCAATTTTTGTGCCATTCAAGTTATCTTCATTTATTATAACAAATTAGAAGTATCTTATGATATTATGAAATGCACGATATCGGGACAATACCTGTTCGCTATCGAACATTGGATGTTTTTTATTTATTTGAGATAAAATAAGTTGCATTTGTCGATATCCTTTGCGAAGATTAATATTGAAATAAATTTATTTAGCAGCTTTATGCCATTTCCGTAATTCGATACGATCTATTAAGGGAACTAATCTATTTTTTCCTTAAAACCTTTCCTTCCCCAACCACTAAAGTTGGAAATGCACCTAAATTCAAAGGATTCTTATCCCACACAACCAGACTTGCCAGTTTACCTTTTTCCACGGTTCCCAGAATATCATCGATTCCGAGTAATTTTGCATTTTTATAAGTTATAAGAGAAATGGCATCTTCTTCGTTCATTCCCTGAATCAGGAAGAATTTTAAACTATCTCTGATAGCTATTGTGTGAATCACCGGATGGTCTGTCATCAAACCATAAAAAGCCTTTGATTCCATCAGCAATCTGGCATTCTGATAATACGCATGTTTCAATTCCACTTTATAGCCCAAACAGCCAAGCGGTCCGTAAACTACAGGAATCTTGTTTTTCCCGAGTTCATCAAAAATGTTTTTATTAAACACATCACCGGTGTGATCCGCAGTCACATTCAGGTTATACTTTTTCACAAGCTTGATGAGATATAGAACATCATCATCTTTGTGAACATGAACTTTGGCAACTTTCTTACCAGAAAGAAGTTCCAGAATTGCATTTTCCTCAGAAGTGAATTCCAATTCCAATTCTCTTTCGATAATCTTTTTTTCAGATTCAAACTCTTTTTTTGTCAGTTTTTTATCTTTCTTCTTTTTATTCAGCTCGATTATTTTCTTTTCTTTAGAAAGCTCAGCTTTTTCTTTCTTAATCAGCAAGTCATCAAATTTTTTTTCCAATAGAGCGTAAATTCCCATTCTTGTATTGGAGCGTTCGCCTTTCCATTCCTGGGTTGAGCGGGGATTGTAGCCAAGAGCCATCTTAAATCCATAATCTTTAAAGAAAGCTTCATCTCTATTTTTGGCAAAATTCCTGATAATTTTTGCCTGTCCGCCAATCAAATTTCCGCTTCCAGGTACAACACAACTATACAAAACTCCAAAATCAACTGCATCCTTAAAAGCTCTGTCATCAAAATAAATGCTATTTAAAGGATCATTCAAAGGTCGGATCTGGTTGATAATATCATTAACTTCACTTTCCTGCCAGGGTTCACCTTCTCTATCCATTCCAATGTGTGAATGCGGATCAATAAAAGCAGGAGTCACATAACCTGCAAAATCTGTTTTCATCTTCTTAGAAGATATTTCTACGATTTTTTTCCCTTCAATAATAATTGTCTTGTTTTCAAGTTTCTTTTTTCCATCAAAAAGAACTTTTGCATTAATTACTAAACTTTGTCGAGTAGGCATAATATATTTCCTCCTTTAATTTATTTATTTTTTTTAAGTGAGAAATTTCAACACCCCTCACAGAACCGGACTTGTAGATTTCCCACATCCGGCTCTTCAATTTAATTCACATTGAGTGTGATGATGTATA
>CAYWJN010000157.1:0-2615 GCA_964457455.1 uncultured Candidatus Cloacimonadota bacterium | reverse complement strand
CTCTCAATCTGAAATAGAAAAATATTTTAGACGGTTAAGAGAACCGAAATATATTGTTGACTATTATCTTTATCAAAAATCAAATGGCTACCCACTTATTACAGGTCATCTTCACAAACTATGGATAGAAAAGCCAATGATACTTTTAAAGAAAATAGTTAAGACAATTTCAGAATTATTAAATCAATATAAAAGAGATGATAATGTTCTTCTTACTTTAACACCTTCTTTTGATGAAGTGGATATTTCTGATACTCCATCTAGTGAGAGTAAAGAAAGATATGATGAAGCATATCATTTAGAAACAGGTAATGAAGAAATTAAAAAAATCTATTACAATATTAAAAACAAATTACACGAAATTGATAAAGAGCTTATTTTCAATCCACAGCATTATTACATCTCAATTGTAAAAAAGAGAAATTTTGCATATATTCAAATTCGAAAAACAAAACTGCAGATAGTTATTACATTGCCATATGCCGAGGGACAAAAAATCATAAAAAATCATAAAATGGCTACCTTAAGTAAAGGCATTCAAAAATTTTATAATAGTGATTGTTTTAGATTAACAATAGAAAATTCAGATAATCTTGAGGAAGTAATAACGATACTTAAAAAAACCATAAAATAAAATTGTCTCCCTTAATTCTTATTCTTGATGTATCGCATTCGCTCATTAGATAGAACGCCCTTTGAAATTACTCTGCAAGATTTTTTGCTTCGCAAAAATCGTTACACTATCTCTTGGTCTCCGCTTCGCTCCGACGGACATAACAGCGATTAAGAGATTACGAAGTCTTGCAGACTTCTTCATCCAAATTGAATTTTTGGAGGTCGCTACGCTCCACTCTCAAAAATCCAACTTCTCTTAATCGCGATGTTAAACTCAATCGAATTTTCACTTTAGATGTTCTTTTAGAAAAAGAACCAAAAAAAGAGTTGGGGGCTAAAAGTTACTTATTCCAAACTAATTTAGAAGGTCTTGTTTTTACATAATCAATAAATGGTAGTTGAGATAATATCAAACAAATTCCAGAAGATGCCCTACTTAAATATTCCTCATTTATAGCTTTTCTAGTCATTTCTTTATGCTCTTTTAAATGATTAATAACTAGTTTGAATATTTCAATTTTGATAGTTCCTGTTTTTCCATTAGAAGTTATTCTCTTTATTCCACTCCAATCAACAGAAACTATTTTGTTTGTTTTCCCATTTTTTTTCTTTATTGTTTTACCTTCTAAAGGCATCACATATTGTTCCCAGATATTAGAAAAAGAATTATTATCTAATTTGGATGATTTAAAATTATCATTAGGAGTTAAAGAAATAATTTCAATATTTAGTTTATCTGCAACTTCTTTTGCATCATCTAGAATTCTACCATCAGTAACAAATTTCGCAGAAGTATAATCAAAATAATGCATTGCTCCACATAATTCCATCACCATTTGACGATTAATAGGTCTAATTCCTGAACCATACATTTTTGCTTGTATTGCAATTCTTTCTTTTCCTTTAGAAGCAAAAACATCTACGCCATAATCATTAGTATAAGAAGATAATCTTACATCATATCCTAATTCAGTAAAATATTCTGCTACTTGTTGTTCATATTCTTCTGGTGTCATTTTAATCTTCAAACTTATTCAAAACAAATTGTTTCAACTCTTCATAATGTTGAGATAATTCTTTGTCTAAAATCTCTTTTATTAAAATTCCATTTGAAATTGTTTCCCAAATTGAAATCCTTCTTAAAATGAATTTATTTTCTAATGCAAAAACATCTTTCACAAAATCATAAAACGCTCTTTGTTTCCATCTAGAAGAACCGTTACCGGTTAAATCTTTAAATGGTGCAGATTTTTTAAATAGTTTCTCGGTACTGTTGTTTTTCCACTTACCACCATACCCACCTGATTTTAAACAATCAATTTCATGTAATTTACACAATTTTTTATAAAATTCCTTATCAAAAAAATGACAATTAACATATAGATCTGAATTAAGTGTAATTAATCTATATCTATTAAAATGAAGTTGTTCATCCAATTCAAGATATTTATTACTTTCAATTTTAATGTCAAAATTTCCAATTCTCAAAGGAATTTTATCAGAACATCCACCTAATTCATCATAAATAATTTTAATCTTATTTATGTTATTCAAGGAGTCTTCAGTTACTTTTATTCTTTCACCTTTCACACCATTCAAAATTTTGCATAATAATAATTCTTTTTTTCCCATTATAAGTTTATTAATATCCTTATATATAAATGATTCGACCTTTGTAAACCATCTTGTTCTTGATGTATCGCTAAAGCTCATTAAATAGAACGCCCCCAACTCTTTAGTCCTTCGGACAGTTACACTCGCTACGCTCGAATTAATTTAAGTGAAAATTCGACTCTGCTACGCAGTTTTCCAGAACTCCGCTTCGCTCGTAACTGGAAAAGAGTTTAACAAGGATTTAGAGGTAAAATCAGTCTCCACTCCGTTTCGACTTATTTTCCCCAAATTTTTGCTTCGCAAAAACTTCTCTAAATCCAAATGTTAAATACAATTTATTTTCTCGCCTTGCAGGTGCATACGCTGTCGCTATTTCCGAAGATTTA
>CAYWJN010000156.1:0-2688 GCA_964457455.1 uncultured Candidatus Cloacimonadota bacterium | reverse complement strand
TTCGGCTAATGCCGGCGTGACACGTCAGATTGGCATGAGTATGGGATTTGAGCTTGCTCATAATTCTATGCTCATGTCGATCTGATAAGAGATGAGCAAATCAAATTCAAGGGTTGCCGATTTGTGAGTCCCCGTGTACGCAATGTTAAACGATGTTCCGCTTCGATACGGTTGCTCATCTCTTTTTTAGTGTCACGCCGGCATTAAACAACATGGAGCGAAGCGGAATGTTGTTTAATGTTTTGTCGCTGCCACGATTCTACCTGCTTTTCTTCTTGCTGATTGTGGAGCGACCTGTTATAAGATATTTGCTCTTTCTTTAACATTAAGATTGTTAAGTTTTTCAACCATCTCAAGAGAAATTAAATCATCAGGAATCTTATATTTCGTGCTTTTTACAATCTGTAATTTTAAGGCAGACTTGCACACATATTTAGTATAATTATTATCAAGTTCAAAATGCTCTTCTAACTTATTCCAATCTTCAAGAACGGGAATAGAACCGCCAAAATCTTTGCGAAGCCAATGTCCCACAGTATGCTTATATTCTTCAGGAAATAATTCGGTAAATGCTTTTTTTGATAGATTATTTTGTTTTCGGATGTAATTCAAATAATCAGCAATTACATTTTGTTTTACAGGATAAAGTCTTTGCAAAGAAAAATATTCTTCTTCAACCGAACTTCTTGCTCCAGGTGAAGCACCCCAATTCTTTCTTTCAATATCTTTAAATTTACCATTATAATTACCATTGTTATTATTAGTTTTAATATTGGAAAAATCATCATTTATTTGTTCAATCTGTTTATTGATCGGTATGAAATCCTGTAATTCATTTACTTTAAAATATCCGTCATTATTAATGAATTGAATATTATTATCTAATGTTTCGACATCATTAATAACGAATTCTTTCGTTACGGTTTTATTATTCCAAAATACTTTTACATATCTCGGTAAACCATCCGAATATTTTTCAATCACAGAGACAATTTTCCCTTCTTTTTTTTCTTTATTCATATTATTTATAACTTTGTAACCAATAAAATTTTTAGAATAAAGCTGTTTTTCGTTTGTTTTATGATTTAATTTCAGATGTTTATAATTGAAAAAATATTTTTGTTTTTTATTATCGTGAACAATCATAAATATGGGAAACCATTTATTGTTATTTTTCACAACCAACATATTTCTTATTATCCAATTTTTTTTATTAATAAGAGAAATATTAAAAATATCTTCTATGGAGAAATTCTTTAATCCGATAAAAAGCAATTCATTACGAGGAAAAGAATTTATAAATATTTTTGTTGTTATGGTTTGTAAATATGAATAAAAAACCTTTTTGTTTTCTGCAATATTAACGGTTTTCAAAGTTTGAGATTTTGAATTATCTGAAAAATTGATTGAAATATTTTCTTTTAGAACATTGTAATAATATTCTTCAAAAGGATGTTTTTCAATTTTTATCTCTGTTAAACCAGTTCGTTGTTTAATGATATCAACATAATTATCATTATATTCGATCATTATTCCTGTTGCTTTATATTCCTGAAATAAAGAATTATTTCTATCATTAATTACCTTTAAAGTTGTTCCGCTACCGGCAAAAGGATCAAGCACTGTAAAATCTTTATTTACAATTGTCATATCTAACAATGAAGAAACTAATTTTTCGGGATAAACAGCAATGTGATTGAATGAAGATGGTTGTAAATTAACTTTTAAGATATTAGAATAATTTGGGTTATCATTTTGGAAATCTTTAAAATAATTATCTTGATTTTTTGATAAAGCAAATATCGGTTCATAAGAATTTACAAATCTATTTTTAACACTTGATGGCATATGATTAGATTTATACCAGATAATTGTATCATTAATTATCCAACCGTCTTTTTGCATTAAGAATGCTAATTTAAATGGAATTAATCCAATCGGTGTTTTGCCATATTTCTTTAGATATTTATCTCCAATATTTAGAAAGAAAACACCTTTATCGGTTAATTTACTTTTTAAGAGATCAAATAGAAAAACTAATCGGGAAATGAATTCCATATAAGTTGGCTCATTGCCAATTTGTTTATCAAAACCATAATTACGTTGTGCCCAGTAAGGAGGTGAGGTAATTGCAATGTCTATTGAATTATCAGGCAAATTTTTTAATGCTGTAAAAATATCTGAATTAATGATTTTATGCATAATTTTTAACTCATTGTAAACCCAATAATATCTTCCAATTTAACAGATCTTTCTAAATAGAGGATTTTAAATCTATAAGGTTTGTTTTTCAATAAAAGAAATTTTGGCTCTTTTCTATAATAATATCGAAAGGCTTCATTTTTATTTTTACTTCCTCCACAAATATTATTTCCATAAATTTTGTGAAGGTTACCATTAGGAATAGATATTAAATTTAAAGCTAATATCTTTAAATTACCATCATTTTTTTTATCGAAAATTAAATGAATTATATATGTTAAACAAATTTTATTTTTAGTTTTGTAAATTGGAGGTAGATTGGAGGTGTGTAGAATTCCTTTTTTATCTGTAAATTTGTATGAAGTTTGATTTTTACCAATTGAAACTACTCCTTTAAAATCATTAGTATTAATTTTATTATTTTTACCTGTAAAATATGAAGAAGTTTTAACATCAATATGTATAAATGAATTTGAAGTCTCATAC
>CAYWJN010000155.1:0-2718 GCA_964457455.1 uncultured Candidatus Cloacimonadota bacterium | reverse complement strand
AATTTTGAACGAGAAATTAGACCTTTTGTTCCGTTCCAGATTGCATCTTTTAAAAGAGTAATATCTTCAGTTTGCAAGTTTGTATGTTTCGCTGCATTTTCATTTACAATTCCGTAAAATCCAATTAAAGAATATGGTAGAATATCTTCTTCCCGAAATGTTTTTTTAGTTGCATCTTTCCCAGAAGCAAAAGCTCCGGTTCCTTTGATATGCTGTATTTTTACAGAATGAAGTGATCTCCCCATTTTAAACTGAACAGGACCTGTAAAAGTTATTGAACTCGTTACGCTTTTTGTTTTCTTACCGTCTGATACTTTCAAATCCAATGGAATTGTTGCTCCGAATAAACGGACATCGATACATTCTGATAAAATGGATGATGCGATTGTTTGTTTTTGTTCTTCAGCAGACATTGTTTTGAGTTTATCTTTATCTTCCGGTAAATAATCTGCTGCTCGTAATTTTGCATCCTGAATATGTCCGTCATTATCATAAATCACTTCACGAACAAAAATATCATCTCCTTTTTCGTTAATATAATCTCGAATAGTTCTTTTCAAACGAACATCTGTTACAAGGTTTCTTCCTGTTTCTTCATCCATTCTCGGTTTGTTCTCATCGTTCGGATCACCATTCGGATTTGCGTTCTGGATATCGTATAAAAACAATATCTCGCTTCTGTTTTTGATTTCACTCATCTTTATTCCTCCTCATTTTTTTCTTCTGTTTTAATTTTAAAATACTTTGATAAATTCATTCCCAAAACAAATACAAAATTCATCTCATCGACAGATAAATTCCATTCTTTAAAATTTCCGGCAGAAATCAGATATTTGGATATTACATTCTCTAAAGGAACATAAAAATTTTTACCATATTGTTCCAATTTATCAATGATTTCCGGGAGTAAAGTTGAAACATCTCTTGCATCCATTTTTAAACCTTTTAATTTGCTCCTGAAGGGAGTTGCTCCTCTTATATCTGGTTGTTTTTGAATATTCAAAAGGAATTGTGTTAAAACTCCCATCAAAAAAATACTCCGTTGTACATCGCTTCCAAAAAATTCTTTGAAGTTATCAAAGAATAATTCTGTTTTTGCTTCCAATTCATCTTTTGATTTTAATTCAAAAGATTCATAGAATTGACTGTCCATTACGTCCTCCTTATTTTTTAATCTGAAAAGATTTAATTTGTTTAAGAAATTTATGAGCATAAAGTTAGTTAATGTAATTGCTTTAATATGAGATTGATTAACTTCGAATTTTTTCCAGAATGAATTATAAAAAAAGAAACTATCATCAGTCTCAATTTTATTTTCATAATGTATGAATAATTTTCTAATAAAATCCATTGTGTTCTGTATAAGAAAAATATAATCTATTTTACTATCATTAAATATACTTTCTACACATTGTAAAAAATCTTTATGTTTGCCAACCAATTTTTGCTGCTTGAGTCGGAAAGGAAAAACATTGTTCAATGTTCCAAAATTGAATTTGTATAAACTATTTCCTGCATTTGATTGTTCATTTCTAAAGATAAATAGATTATCCACAAAATCTTTTGTCGCAAAAAGTTGTTTAATCCTCGAAGGCAAAACATCCTCGATCGAAGCTAAAATTCTGAAAACGCTTTTTTGAGGTTTTTCAAAAAATAGAAGATTGAAAGTTACATTATTTTTCTGTTCTTGAAGAATATCAAAAATTTCATTTTCTGCATTTGTGATTGTAATTCTATCAGAATCATTAATTCTTTGAGATTTTTTATATTCCAAAATCGTGTCGATAATTTCATCTTTTGCATTTTCACTTATTGTTTTTGGAATCAAATAATATCGCAATCCATAAAAATTAAAGATAAAATTATTCTCCATCATTTTTATTCCGAGTTCAACATCGAGTGCGCATTCGAGACAGATCGGATAATTTTTCCAGCTTTTACTTTGATCGAATCCACCTGTAACCATTCCGGGTTTATCGACTGTGTAGAAAGCAAGAGATGAGAAAAATCCGAAAATTTCTTCTTTTTTCTGTTTGCAAATTGAACATTCTTTGTTTTTTGAATTTGATTCTTTTTTATATTTTCTGAAATAATTGGCTTTACTTTCTTCAGTAATAAATTTGGTGAAAAAATCATAATCTCCAATAAAATTTCTTTTACCATTATCATCAAAAACTACAGAAAGAACTGCACCTCCATTTGATATGTTTTCTGATTTGTTAATTAGTTCTAAATTTATTTCATCAGACTTTGCTTCAAGTTCGGTAGAAATCATTTTAATCAAATCGTTGCCTTTCTGATCAATAAAAGAAACATTTTGATTTTGCTTAAACCAAGATTTGATTTTTAAGTTATAACTTCCGATAATATTATTTGTAGTTTTACAAGTAGGCGTTTTATCTGTTCCTCTTGAAGAACCTCTTTTATACAAAAGTTTTGATTTTAATTGTGAACTGTGCTCTTGATAATCAACTCTCTTGAAAATCCATTTCCAATCTTCATCGAACAGATCGCTTTTTTCTTCATTCTTTTCTTGTGTAAACTCTATTAAAAGCAAATGAGGATATTTTGTCGCATCAAAAGAATCTTCCAACCAAATATCAAAATTGGATTTAATATCCGGATTATTTGCTTTTTCATATTTTCCAAGTTCTGCAATCGCATTTATCATCCTTCACCTCCAAATTAACATTAAAAATTTTTGTAATTTATTCGTTT
>CAYWJN010000154.1:0-2725 GCA_964457455.1 uncultured Candidatus Cloacimonadota bacterium | reverse complement strand
AGAATAATAAGAAAAAGCTAGCGGAGGTATTGGGAGTTTCGTATGGGCAGGTAGTGATGAAGACGAAGTAGATGCGGACAGGTAGTAATATAATGTTGCAAGAAATATCATATTGGTTAATATCAATTCGACGTCTGTTTGTACCATAGTGAGAAATCGTCGTTCTTATCCGCCAGCTGACGGACAAGTCCGATTCATACGACTAATATATGCCAGAGTAATAACATATTCTAACAAATGAAAGTATGATGAAAAAGATCATATATCTATTAAATGTTTTCAATTTGTTATTTGCATGTATTGTAACCTTACATACACATCCCTTCACCTGGACAGAACCCATAAATATTTCTAATGTAGATTGGCATTATTGCAACGAGCCTTCCATGTGTATTGATAATAATGGTAATATTTTTTTGGTATGGCGCTATCCGTCATCTGATAACGATACGGATTTGTATTTTGCGTGGAGTGATGGACAAACATGGTCACCTGCTGAAAAGATTTATGATGATGATAGACGAATTTATAATCCAAATTTAGTTGTGGATAGTACAGGTACACTTCACTTATGTTTTGAACGGTTTTATGCGGATTTTTCACGAGTTTTTTATATGAAAAGAGAAAGCGGGATTTGGGATCCGGCAATTCAATTATCTGTCGACAGTTTAGGGGGTGCATTTAGTCCCGAAATTATTGTTGATAACGATAATTGGATTTATGTGTTCTGGGGTGATGTGGATATATATTGGACCTACTATGATGGTAGCTCCTGGTCTGATATACAAATGATTACCAATATACCTTATGATCATTTAATAAAATGGCCTGAACCAGCAGTGGACAACAATAATGATATTCATCTGGTTTATACAATTTATTCTCAATTCGGTAGAGATCTGTTTTACCAAAAACATAGTGGAAATGATTGGTCCGAGATGGTAAATATTTCACAAACTGACACGCTTTGGTCTTTCAAACCTCATATTACAGTAGATTCTATTAATGTTCCTCATGTTGTATGGCAACAACTCCTTCAGATTCAAAATTCCAATTATGATATTTATTACAGTACTTTGTCAGATAGTAACGAATGGTCAACTCCTGTGAACATATCAAACTTAAGTCAACTTCATAATACTTTACCCAAAATACAGATTCTTGATGATAAGCCTATTGTGTTTCACTTAGGAGAGGGTCAATTATATTATTCTTACTTAAATAATAATGAATGGATTCTCAATAGTTTTGAGTTAAATATGACCATTGGTGGAATTTTTGATTTTATTGTTGACAGACAAAATCATCCGCATTTAGCTTTGGTGAAGATAGAGACAAATTTAGGTGATATCTATTATACTAAGGGTGACACAGTAACAAATGTAACCAATCCAGAAATAGTACAACCGGACATTTTCTCCGTTGGTAAGCCCTATCCGAATCCTTTTAATTCAAAAGTACACATAGAATTTTCTGTCCCTCAAAAGACAGATATTACTGTAAAAATCTATAATATAGCTGGAAAGGAGGTGCGCAGAATAATTAATCAAGAAAATTTCCTGCCGGGTCAATATGAGATTGTCTGGGATGGAAACAACCAAAATGGAAACGAGATCAGTAGCGGAATTTATTTCCTGGTATTTTCTAAGAAGGACATTAAAAGTTTATCGAAGATAATACTAGTGAAATGAATTTAGTAACAATGCTTTAACGCAAAATACAATGGGAGAGTTAAAAAATGAAAAATCACATATTTATTATGATTGCCTACATAATAGTAAGCACATTCAGCCTTTATGGCGAAAATTATGCCGTATTGATTACGGGTGATACACCAGATCGTCAATCAATTTCGCCCAAGACTTGGAATGAAGGTGTTTATGGTATTTCGGGATATGATGAATTTTGGAACGATACCTATATGGTGTGGGAAATGCTGTATGAGTTCGGGTTTATGGATGAAAACATTTACGTATTATATGGTGATGGAACAGATGATTTTACTCGTGACCGTTACGATGTAACTTTTCAACACTCTGAAATAACTGCTGGAAAAATAACAGATTATTCTGCTTATGTTCAAGATGTTGAGAACATATTCAACTGGCTGGCAACTGGTAATCCAAGTGAAGACATTCCCCAAATGACTGGAAGTGATTTTCTGTTTGTCTGGACTTTTGATCACGGTGGAACGCTCGGGAACAATGTTTCTGTTCTATATTTAATGGATGGATACATTATCGATTATGATTTTTCAACATTAGTCGATCAGATATCTTATGATAAGCGAGCCTTCTGGATGCAACAGTGCTTTTCTGGTGGTTTCATTGACAACTTAAAGAACTCTAACACTATTATTGCGACTGCATGTACAGGAAGCCAGTATGCTTATCGTGCAGATGATGTAAATCCTGATGGCGATGATATTTACGAAAACGAAAGGTATCAAGGAGATATTTATCATCATGGTGAATTCAACTACCACATGATTAATTCAGGAATGTTAGAAACGATCATTGGAAATTCTTTGCCAGAACCCGATACAAATTATGACGGTCTAGCTTGTATGAGTGAGGTTTTTACATGGGAAGATTATAAAGATAGTCGCCCAGAAACACCGCAATATTCTGATCTTGGTAATATTGGCGATACTATTTTTGTAAATATTATCCCTTCTGCCCCACAAAATCTAACCTTGTCAAATGAGGGAGGTAATCCACGTTTA
>CAYWJN010000153.1:0-2836 GCA_964457455.1 uncultured Candidatus Cloacimonadota bacterium | reverse complement strand
TGCGATTATATGTTTCATCATTAGATTTAATATCATAATTCACTCCCATCATACCAGATAGAAATAAACTGAATTCATCTTTATTAAAAGTTACCAGTCGTTTCTTATCTGAATGAAGCTTAAATGTATTAATTGCTGATTTTGGAATTTTACGCAAGGGATAAACATCCGAATTCACTCCTTCGGGAAAATTCATTGAAAGCCTTTCATAATGATACTCAGTTAATTTCTGGTATTGCTTGGAAAGATCTTGGATTCGCAAATTCTCTAAGATTTCAATAATCTCATTATAATATTGAGGATAAATAAAAAACGTTTTTTCTGTAAATCCCGAATTATTCATCGATTCTAAAAAAGGATAAACATGATCATCATGAGGAATGATAAAATCTGAATGTAAAAAGCTGATAAAGCACAAAAATAAAATAAATATTAAATAACTTTTTTTCATTTTAGAATCCTTTGAAACCTCACCCCCCGTTGAATTAGTCAGCAAGCTGAATTTCACAGGGTAAACCAGCCCTCTCCTATCGAGGAGAGGGAGATATCTCGTTCCCTTCTGTCTGTTGCTGGATATTTTCTTGAGAATGAGATAATTTTTTATATGTTTCAAAATGTAATTTTTCAGACAATTGTGTTCCTATCCGGCAGCTGCCGGATTTCTCAGGTTAAGAATGTCAAGCCACAGTTTTTTTTAATAACCATTTCCAAACTGGTATTACCTTAATATCAAATCCCGATTCTATCAGTATTTCTTCTTCGTTATATGTTAAGATTGTTCCATGCCTGAAATCAAGTTCCTTCATTGTGCCGATAAGAGCTCTTACTTCTCTTTCCCTTGTTTCAACATCCTTTAGCGAATATGAAACCTGAAATGCCTTTTTCTCTTTTGGAACAACGAAATCTGTTTCAAAACCTTTTGTAGTCTTATGATAATATAACTCTTTATGCTCCCGTCTAAGCTCAATAAAAACCAGGTTTTCAAGCAGCTTCCCCAAATCTGGTTTTACGGAATTCAGGGTTATGAATGAATTATCCATGAAATATACTTTTCGTTCTCTTTCCCGTTGTACAAAAGATTTCCTGTATTGAAAAACAGCCTGAACCAAATAGGGTTTTTCAAGAATACTTACATACTGAATTGTTGTAGGTTTACTTATATTATACAACGGTTTCAGTTTGTTGTGAAGTTTATTCAGGGAAAAAGTCTTCCCTACATTTTCAACTAACTTAGAGATAACAAGCTTTACACCATATTCAGAACACTTAAATCTTGCGATAAGATCCTTGTAGAACAGAAGATCAAATATACTGCGGATCGACAAAATTTTATCATCGCTCCGGATCACTTCCGGTAAACCGCCATAAAGTAAATAATCATCAAATAAATTGAGTATTTGTGAAACTTTTGTAAAAAGATCATTCTCCTGAAAGCTTCTCCCCCTTAACTGAAGATACTCAAAAAAACTGAATGGAAGTATCTCAAACTCGACTCCGCGACCACTGATATAGGTAGAAATATCACGAGTGATCAGATCAGAATTACTTCCGGTAATATATATCTTAAATCCTTGTGAATATAATCTTTTTACATACAGATACCAGTTTTTCAGACCTTGTATCTCATCAAAAAACAAAACCGGTTTTCTTTTTTCAAATAGACGTTTATAGCTGTCTATGATGCAATCGTAAGATGAAAGAGAATTCAACATAACAAGTCTTTCATCCTCGAAATCCAGGAACAGAACATCTTCCTTCGGGTACTTGTCTGTTTCAATGAATAGAAGTGATGTTTTTCCTGATCTTCTTAAACCTGTAATAATGGATATCTGTTCTATCTCAGGTAATTCCAAGTATCTCGGGATAAGTTTCTTATGTTCTATTCTTTCCTGATTTTCCAAAATTATTCTTTTTAATACTTCTTCCATAATCATCTCTTTGTCAAATGGTATTTTTCAAACTATCGTGAGTTTGTCAAATATTATTTAACAGAGTTCTGTGGATTCTTCCACCTTACCCCTGCCATCTCCTGCAAGGAGAGGGAGACACATCTCGTTCAATCCTTGTTCCTAAATTGCATTTGGGAACACAAGTGTTATAGAAATTGTATTTAGAGTATATTCGTGCCTGTCAAACTGGAAAGTTCGGTAGGAGAAAATCAAAGTAAAACTTTTGCAGAAATTACATTCCCAATCAGGGGATTGGGAACGAGGGGAACTTAGATTTCCCGACACAGTGTTTCAGGCTATTGTTTAGGTTGTATTTATTTATTTGCTCTCAAAAGTAAATATGCTCCCACAAAAGCCGGTAGCACTGAATTCATGAAAAATATCATGAGGGTAGTTGTTACAGCAGCTTCAGGATTGATATTAAATCGTGAAAAAACTTCAATGGCGAAAATTTCCCGCATTCCAAATCCACTAAATGAAACGGGTAAAATATGAGAAATATGAACTAGAGGAACCGAAATCATAACATCAAAAAAACTTATTTTTGCAAAATTTTTTAAAATAATATAATACTGAAAAAAAGAAATAAATGTAAAAATAATTTGCATAACAATAATTCTCGGAATTATCTTTAAATAATTTTTAAAGAATTTCTTAAGATTATCCTTCCTAGTAATAAATGAAAATAAATAAAGCAAAAGAGGTGTAAAAAAAATAAGAATCAAAAGGAAAATTAAATTAAAATTTGAAAAATAGAATATTGCTGCAAAAGATGCAAAAAAAAGATTTTTCCAGGTTACAAAAATCCTTTCAACTCCTACCGAAGCGGCAGTTGCGCTTTTTTTATTATTTACAAAATATACTTTCCCGAAAAAACCAAGACCTGC
>CAYWJN010000152.1:0-2897 GCA_964457455.1 uncultured Candidatus Cloacimonadota bacterium | reverse complement strand
GTTATGTGTCAAAAATAATCGGGGGTTTTAAAAAAATGAAAAGAAGATTGGAAAAAATAATTAAAGATAAATTGATAGCAAGCAGTTTGTGGACCAATAAAATAGATCAGGACTGCAAAAATCAAAATGTCTTTCTTACAATCAGAGACAATCGCTTCGATCTGTATCACAACGGGGGAAAGCTTTTTTGCTACGACAGCAGTGGTTTTAAAACTCACCTAAAATATGCTTCCGTAATTACCGCAAGCGGGAAGGATTATCTGACTGAATCAGAATTATCAAGTTATAGATTGGCTTCTAACTTTGAAAATAATTATCAGAGGATTAAAGAAAACTGTTCCAAATATTCAGGAATAGAAGCTTCTGGTGTTTCAGACTTGTATCACAAACATTCATACTTATCGAACAGTAATGTTATTGTTTTGGACATTGAAATTTCGTTTGAATCGCTAAATGAGGAAAACCATCAGGATAGGATTGATATTTTGTTATTCAATAAAGATTCCAAAACTCTTCAATTTGTTGAGGCAAAGCATTTTTCAAATGATGAAATATGGTCAAAGACTGTTCCAAAAGTGATAGATCAAATAAAAAGATACGAAGCACAAATAGCAAAAAGAAAAATAGAAATTCTTTCTGCATATTCTGAATACATAGAAATCATTAACAGAATTTTTAACATATCACTTCCTGAAGCAACAAAAATTGACGACAATGTTACTTTATTGATTTTTGGCTTTGATAACGATCAGAAAAACGGCAGGTTGAAAAAACTGATTACTAAAAACCCTGCATATTCAGGAATACAGAATTACTCTATTGGGAATATCAAGCAAGTTGTAACCGAAAATCTTTGGAATGCAAAGGTTTTGTAACTATGAACTTTAACATTCACCGAGGTACAAAAGAAATCGGAGGTTCATGTGTAGAAATTTGGACAGAATCAACACGAATTATTGTTGATTTTGGAATGCCCTTGGTGAATCCAGACAAGACGCAGTTTGATTCAAGAACTACTAAGAATTTGTCAGTAGAGGAATTGATTGGAAAGGAAATTCTCCCAAACATTGAGGGGCTTTATGAAAGGCCAGGCAATACCGCTTTGGTTTTATCACACGCTCATCAAGACCATTTTGGGTTAATAAAATATGTAAATGCAAATTGTAAAATATATCTTGGAAAAGCTACTCAAAAACTAATTGAAATCACAAGAATTTTTACAAACCAAGATTGGGAAATAGTAAATTCTCAGCATTTTAAATCAGGGAAAGCATTTGTCGTTGGCGACATTGAAATAACACCTTACTTAATGGACCACTCTGCTTTCGATGCCTATGCGTTTCTTATCAAAGCTGATGGGAAGTCGATTTTCTATAGTGGTGATTTCAGGATACACGGTAGAAAAACAAAAGCATTTGATTGGTTTAGCTACAACATAGAAAAAAATGTTGATTATTTATTACTTGAAGGAACAACCATTGGTAGAGTTGATAAAAAGTTTCCAACTGAAAGTGAAATCGAAACGGAATTTGTAGATACATTTAATGCGAGTAAGGGAATTAATCTGATTTACACATCAGGTCAAAACATTGATCGACTTGTTTCAATTTATAGAGCTTGCAAAAGGACGGGGAAGACACTTGCTATTGATTTTTATATAGCAAATGTTTTGAAAGAATTATCTGATTTTGGAGCGATACCTTATCCGTCTAAAAAGTTTCCTGAAATAAAAGTCTTCTTCCCGTATCGACTCTCCAGAATGATTAGTAACAAGGGGAATGAAAAGTTATTGTATCGTTTTAAGGACTATAAAATCACGAAAGAGCAAATAGGAGAGCAGTTCGATAAAATGGTAATGATTGTTCGCCCAAGCATGTTAAAAGATTTGGAATATATTAAAGGGCTTAAAGACGGTATATTTATTTATTCGATGTGGGATGGCTATAAAAAAGAAACACAAACAAGAGAGTTTATCGACTTCCTTATCGGTAAAGGGATGACCGAAAAGCAGATTCATACAAGTGGACATGCTGATCGAGATGCACTGAAAAGAATGGTTGAAGTTTTGAAACCGAAGAACCTTGTTCCAATTCATACATTTGAAGGGGATAAATATGAGGAGATATTTACAGAAACAAAAGTGCTAAGAATCAATGATAACGAGACAGTATCAATGACCGAAAACACATAACAAATCACTGCACTGGATTTTCACTCCGCTACGCTCCGTAAAAACCAGTGAGTTCAAGCGTTATACGGTCAAAAATTCTCAAAATAGAGATAATATGATACGAATATATGATATGGACATGAAAAAATCGCACACTAAGAAGCCCGGCGCCCATGTAAGGAGATTGTAGCACTTAATGAAATTTAATGAAGATACACGAGTAAAAATCCCTTCTATATTGCACTTATGCAGACTTGGTTACGAATACCTGTCCTTGAAAGATGTGGATTGGGATTTGGACACAAATATATTTCCTGAGATATTCAAAAAATCAATCATCAAAATAAACCCTGACTTTGACGAAGAACAAGCGGAAAGATTATTGATTGATACTTCTCTGCTTCTTGACAATGAAGATTTAGGAAAAGCTTTTTACGAAAAACTGATTAGCAATTCAGGAACTAAACTAATTGACTTCGATAATTTTGAAAATAATACTTTTAATGTTGTAACCGAACTGACTTACAAAAACGGAGAAGAAGAATTTAGACCTGATATAATTCTGTTAATAAACGGAATGCCTTTAGCTTTCATCGAAGTAAAGAAACCAAACAACCGAGATGGAATAATTGCCGAGAGAGAAAGAATAAACAGAAGATTTCAAAATAAGAAGTTCAGAAAATTTGTGAATATCACTCAACTGATGATGTTCTCAAATAATATGGAA
>CAYWJN010000151.1:0-2990 GCA_964457455.1 uncultured Candidatus Cloacimonadota bacterium | reverse complement strand
CAGAACAATACATCAGGTCATTTATTGCCTGAGGCACGGACCGGGGTCAGTGTTCAGGGACATATGCTCATTAATGATGGAAAACTTTATTTGGCAAGCGGCACTTCGCTCTCACCTGCAATATTTGATATCAAAGATGGGAAATGTTTGAATAATCCGGAATCGCTTAAAAGGAATGAATCGGATGATCCGCGGGGTTGGGAGCTCTTTAAAATTGGTAATTATATCGCTGCATGTGGAAAACCATTTTACAGTCATCCCGAACAAGAAGTTTATGATGTTTCAGTTAACAATAAATTGTTGCTAACAGGAACTAGTAATAAAGACATCCTCTGGATTAATAATCGAAAAATAGTTTGTTACAAAAAGTTCGATGATAAATTACTGAATGAAAGTATGTCCCAACAGGAATACGCTGGCATCCGAATTCCGATTTGGGCAAGTCTTGAAGTCCCTGGCGAACCTTTGTGGGAATACCCATGCGATGGCAGCGTGGCGATTGCGGTCTGTAATAATGGTGTTGTTGTAGCCGAGAAAGCAAGTCTTGTCGTATTAGATTTGCAAAACGGAAAGATGCTGTGGTCGCAGCCTTTGGAAAGTTCACCTGTACCCTGGGGACTTGCGGTGAGCCGTGATGGAAAAATCTTTCTGTCATTGGAAGATGGTTCCATAAAATGCTTTGGTACAGAGCGGTCTGTACTTGAACCTTATGTGACTTCAAAAAATACATATTTTGTAAATTCAGCTCGAGTCACTTTAGCTTGTGATATTCAGGGATCAGAGATTCGTTATACTTTGGATGGTAGCGAGCCTACTCATAACTCAACTTTGTATTCAAAACCTTTTCGTTTGAACAATACAACTGTTCTTAAAATGCGATCTTTTTCAAAACAATATCCGCCAAGTTTTGCTGTTTCTCAAGAGTTCAAAAAAGTAGATTACGCAATAGCTATCGAACCAGGAAAGATTGATGTCGGAATGAAATACGATTATTTTGAGGGCTATTACACATCTGTCCACGATCTAGATAGTTTAAAACCAAAGAGTTCCGGTATCATGACAAGTTTCAAATTAGAGCCTCGTAATGAAGTAAATGTATTTGGCTATATTTATAGTGGCTATCTGCTTGTGCCAACAGATGGGATATATACTTTTTATATCGAGTCAAATGATGGAAGTAAATTATATATTAACAACGAAGAATTGATCGACAATGACGGCGGTCATTCAGCAAAAGAGGAATCCGGGAAAATAGCATTGCGATCAGGTGAATATCCATTTATGGTGAAATATTTTCAAATGGGCGCTGGTAAATTTTTACGAGTAAGTTGGGAAAGTTCTGATTTTGAGAAAAGGGATGTTACGGCGGAGGTTTTGTTTCATAAGGTTGAAAAATAAGTCGTTTATAATTAATAAATTACTTAATAAGATAAACATGAATTTATTTTTTTGAACTGATGTCGTTAGTAGGCATCTTTACGATGATCAATTGTTAACATATAAATGATGCGTTCTTTATCGTCAATTAGATAAAATAACCTGTATTTGTCTATTCTATATCTCCAGGTTTCAGGCTCATATCCTTTTAATTTTTTGATGTTATTTCCAAACCAGGGTGAATGTTTTAATTGAGGATAAACGTAGGTGTTTAATTTATTTTGAACGAAAGATTTGTCCTGCGAGCTTAACTTATTGAGTTTCTTAATGAATTCGTCAGTTTCAAAGATACGGTAATCAGTCAACGAATTGTCCTTTTTTTTCTTTTACATCATTCAATGCTTGTTTGAGACTTGAATTCAGTTCTTTGTTGTTCTTTATTTCAGCCATTTCATATTCGTCTACCATTTGATTATGTTCCACAAAACGAAGAACTGAATTTTCAATGAAATTTGAAAGCGATCTGTTTTCACTGTTTGCGAGTTTTCGAAACAGATTATATATGTTTTCATTTAGCCTTAATGTAACAGTTTTGGACATAAGAAATTCTCCGAAATTTATTAGTTAAATGACCTGTATATAATATACATCAGAATATAATTGAATGCAAGAATAATTTTCAAATCATGTTTGTTTACCTGAAAACTATATTGTTTATAAAAACTGGATTTGTTCTTCTGTTATTCAGTTTCCAAATCCAATCAGCATCCGCATGCAAATACAACGTCCGCGAAACAGGTTTTGTAGATTTGGGCAGCGAGTCATATTTCATTTATCTGTGTATTGATCAAAATACGTCTCCGAAATTGATTAAAAGTTTCCAACGAATAACATCTGAACATCTAATAGATAGTAACATCCATTCCCAAGTTGTCAATTTGGATGTTGATACAGATAATCCTGCAAAACAACATTTGAATGAATGGAAAATTGAATCGATACCCGCAATATTACTGGTATCACCTGACGGTCAATCTATCATCTTGCCTGTGAACTTTAAAGAAGAATTATTTGAACATTCACTTGAAAAAGTTGTAAAAGATATCTTACTTTCTCCTGTTCGTGAATGTATTTTAGAGAAAGTCATTGATACCTATGGTGTTGTGTTTTTGATAGAAGGAATAAACAAGGAACAAAATAATCTGGCTAAAAATGGTATCGCAAAAGCGATTAACAATATTAATCAAAAAATGAAACTAATGCCAAAGCCTATTAAGCATCCTCCCGAATTAGTTACTTTGTCGAAACAATTAATCAATAATGAAAAAATCCTTCTCTGGAGTCTGGGACTTGATTACGAACAAATAGAAGAACCAATCGCTGCTGTTTTTTACGGAAGAGCGCGGTGGATAGGTCCATTGTTTTTTGGAGAAAAAATTACTAGTCAAAATCTTACTGCCGTTCTAATTACCATTGGAATGGACTGTGAATGCGGACTTGATAAAAGCTGGATTCAAGGCACAATGCTGCCTGTGCTGTGGGATCAACAGATACAGACTCGTGTTGCTAAAAATTTGGGATTTGATCCTGAAAATCCAATGATTAAAATGGAA
>CAYWJN010000150.1:0-3019 GCA_964457455.1 uncultured Candidatus Cloacimonadota bacterium | reverse complement strand
AGAGCGTTATTTCATGCGGCTTTCCAATGCGAAAAAAAATGACTCTTCAGAGCTGAAGAAAATAATTAATTGATTTTGCTAATTTATCTAAAGACTTGAATTTGAACGCGTTTATATTGTTTTTATTTTGTGAGAGGTTTGGGCTTTTAGAAGGTTTCATGCTTCTTCAGTTTTCTTTTTTTGGTTCAAGGTAGATTGCGAACTTTGTGCCTCTACTTTATAAAGAGGGCAGAAATCGGGATTTCTAGGAAATTATTTTTTGATCGTTGCATTTTCTTTGTAACCTGTTACTATATTAAGTGTTGTAAATTTTATTAATGTGAGTCCCATAAAAGATATATTCTTTATTTACGTCTTCAGACAAAAATAAGGCGAATATCGGAGTAACTACCTATTGTAAGGTGGTGCTTAATCATAGGAAGTGTTTTCTGTGACCAAAATGATAATTCAAATGATTCAAGTTTTCACATACTCCTTTTTTACCCAGCCCTGTTTTTGAACAACGACTTTGTACCAACCCTGTTTTTCTTCCTGGATATCCACAACAGTTCCACGGGACAATGGTGGACCAGCTAGTGATGATCCAAGCCTTGGCAAAGTCCGGATGTTTAGTTTGGAAGCTGTGACCAGACCCGAGTTCTTAGTGGTGCTTGATATCGCTGGTCCTTCTTCAGCTCTATCCCTGTAAAGTAAATTTTCGCGGAGCTTATCCAGTGGAAAAGCTGGACCAGGATCACTCTTACGTCCCGGAGATATTTCTTCATGTCCAAGAATCTGAGTTATCCCATAAGTACGGATTAGTAAAGCACACAATTTCTGGACTACTTCGATCTGCTCTTCAGTAAAACTGTGCCAGTATGACGATGAAGTCTCATTTCTATGGACAGCCTGGATTACATCATGCTCTCCATAGAGCTTACCAAACCAGGATGCATATTTATCTCCGCTTTTGGTTAAACGTCCGGGATTGTCGATCTCGATTCCAAGAGAATACCTGTTAAATCCAGAACGTCCCTCGTAAGAGCTCTTGCCGGCATGCCAGGCCACTTTATCAAAGGGAATCAATTGGGTTATTGCTCCAGTTCTGGCTACAACCAGGTGTGCAGATGCTTTTGTGTTAGGATCACAAAGAGTTCTAACCGATGACTCAGCTGAACTACCTGCTGTATAATGGATTATTAATGAATCCGGATAAGTGGCTGTGAACTGTCCGCCAATATTCGGCGACTTCACATTAGCTACTTCATCACCTTCCAGAAGATGATTTTTAATATTCATTACCTCCCCCTTTATCCCACAACAGTATCTTCTCCAAGCAGCTTGCTTCCAGGAGTACCGGTGATTGCACGAGTAAGCTTGCTACTTGCCCCTCTTTTCTCAGCAGAACGGCCAATGCTCCAGGTTGCAACTATTCCTGACCAGCCATACCAGAACTCCTGAGGTAGATCCAAAGGGGTGATATCTGCGCCAATGACTTTTGAAATGATGGGAACAAAGCAGTAGTTAAAGGCGATAAAACCTAATCCAGCATAAACAACAGTTGGCCTTGCTCTTTTAGTGTATGAATCTCCTTGGGATAGTTCTGCTACAAGAACTTTTTCTTTTGCTTGAAGTTCTGATCTGATAGTTGCTTCGATTTCTGCATCTCGTTTTTGAAGAAGAGCTTCCATCTCAAGCTTGAATTTCTGCTTTTCTTCTCCGCTTAAGTGGAAATTGTCTACTACACCTCCAACTTGTTCTACCACTGTTCCTAAACTTCCGCTGAAGAGTTTTGAGAACCATGACATTTTGGTTTCCTCCTTTTTAATTAATTTTATGCCCAACACGATGCTGTAAAATTTTATCTCTACTCTATAAAGAGGGCAGAAATTGGGAATTCTCTGGAAAATTTTGTTTATATTAACTTCTTGGTTTTGTAACTTGTTGTGTAATTTATTATTACAAGTTTTAGAATTTCTAAGGGTTTGATTTGATCAGGTTTGTACTTTACGAAAATGATGTATGTGAGTGCGATTTTCCAGAAATATTATACGGAATAGAAATGTTTAAGAGTTTGGATCTCGTGCGTGTAGTGATGTAAATAAACGTTGATTCATCGTACTTTTACCATTTAATCGATTTCTTTTAACTTTTCTACTTTCAAACCTGAACTTCGAGCCAATCGATTTCTTTTCCTAACGACCATAATATTGAAGTATTTCTTGATTATCTTTAAATCCTTTAGAGATCGGGAATCAAGAGGTGGATCGCCAAATTCGAAGAAACGGTTGAAACTCTCAGAGTTTTCAATTCTTTGAAATGCAGCAACTATTTCAGGAGGTGAATTAATTGCAGACTGATAACTTGGAAAATTAAGATAATCCTCATCGAGATAACTACAATAGAAAATATCATCAATTGAGTTTGGGTTACCGTACGGATTTTTACCCGCTGCAATCAATAATTCTTCAGCTTTTATAGGTTCGCATTTTTGCTTTTCAGCAAGGTGTTTTAATTTCGATCCAAGTTTTGGATTTAATGAGAGTTGTTCAATAAGATATCCTTTCAATACTAGATGAGCCAAAAAACAATAATCAAAACTAGAACGGATACATAACGGGGATTTATCTCCAACAGGATCAAACATCATGATGGGGTATTGCCATTCCCTGCCTGATTCTTGGCATTTTACTGGAATCCAAATAATAGATGGCTTTTTATTCCTGATGTATTCAATGGTTTCTTGGAATTCAGTGTAGCATGCGTCAAGAAATTGAAACGCATCAAATAGCCTTGCTTTTTTCTCTTTGAAATTATAATTGTCCCACGGCCAGCTTGTGATATCTATTTCAAAAGAGGGTAGCTTCATATTATTATTCCTACTCACCGAGTTCTAATAGTTGGAACTTGGAATTCCATCCTTACCAAGCTTCGAATATTTCACCAAATTCTTCGATTGACATCCTCTGGATTCAAAGTTTTGCGACTAGATTTATTATTGATTCAGCAATATTTAGATTCTGAGTTTCCGCAAGATACA
>CAYWJN010000149.1:0-3031 GCA_964457455.1 uncultured Candidatus Cloacimonadota bacterium | reverse complement strand
TCAGGTTTTTGTCTATAATATAATCCTACCCGAGGGGACATATGTCACTATTTCATTAAAATCATTTTTCCTGTAGGAGAATTTCCCAGATTCAATTTATAGAAATAAATTCCAGAACTTATTGGTTGGTTATTATCATCTCTTCCATCCCAAATAATTGAAGATTGACCATTGAAAATTGAAAATTGGCGGATTTTCTGTCCTTTCAAATTGTAGATATCAACTCGTGCTTCTTCGTGTAAATTCGCCTGCCCGGTGTAGCCTTGGCGAAGACTGGTGGTTTTAAAGCAGATCGTGGTGGATGGGTTGAATGGATTAGGGTAGTTATACAAAGCTATGACAGGTTGCGGAATTGTACAGGATTCTATCGAAGTCGTTTGAAAGCAGGCAGAAAGGGGGCCTCCATAAACCCCCATATCATTGATAATGGTTCCCTGGCAGGGAAACTGAGCTTGACCTGGATTATTGGGATCTTCCGGGTCATAGTAGATCGGATCGGGATTACCGGCATCTATACAGGGAGAGTTTTCATCCAAGATATAAAATTCTTCATCAATAAAAAGAGGATCAATATCAATATTACCTTCACCTATAAATCCACCTTCCACATCGCAATAGGTAATCGAAGATACACCTGCTCCATTGATGGGGCCACCTGAATTTTGTGTGTTTCCCCACATAATGTTGTTTCGTGCTGTTACGTTGCTGGTCCACATACGCATGGCTCCACCGTTTGTCTCAGAATGATTTCCCGCAATTGTATTATTTTCCACGATTATCGGTTCCGTATCATTCCCGATGAAATAAAAACCACCTCCGCCATATTGCTGTCCACCAAAGTTGCCGATTACAAGATTATTTTTTATAATTGCTCCGGAATAATCAACTACAATTCCAGCTCCGCAACCTCCTCGATTACTCCATCGAAGAAAACGAACTTTCAAAAAAAGAAAGCCTAAAAGTTATCGAATCTCTCGATAATATAAAAATCCTCGATCCTGCCTGTGGTTCAGGTGCTTTCCCGATGGGAATTTTACAGAAGATACTGCTTATCCGCCAAAAGGTTGATCCCGAATCTATCGAATGGGTGATGAAACAAATAGAAATGATACCTGACCTATTAGTTAGAAAATCCTTTGAAGATAAACTCATGGGTGAAAATTGGGATTACAAGTATAAAATGTCAGCAATTTTGCATTCAATTTATGGAGTTGACATTCAACCTATTGCAGTCGAGCTTTCCAAACTCCGCTTTTTCCTTACACTTATGGTTGATGAAACTGTGAACGATGCTAAACTGAATCGTGGCATCAACTCGTTACCCAATCTTTCATTTAAATTTGTGGCTGCAAATAGTTTAATAGGTCTTGGAGGTGAGAATGAGACAATTTTGAGAAATATCAAAATGAATAAAAAATTTAACAATATACGAGAGCAATATTTTAGTGCATCAACTTCAATACAAAAAAAAGAAATTGAAATAGAATTCAGAAATTTGCAAAAAGAATTACGTGAGCTTACTGAACCTGAGCATAAGCAATCATATCTTTTTGATGACTTTACAGAAAAGAAATCCAAAATTAAGCTGATTGATTCTTATTTTGATAAATTATTGCAATGGTATCCGTTTGAAGATAAAAAAACTGACTGGTTCGACAAAGAATGGATGTTCGGCCTTACTGATGGTTTTGATATAATTATTGGTAATCCACCGTTTGTTAGAGCAGATAATCCTTCAATTGCTGAACAAAGAAAATTGATTACCGAGTCAAAACAATATGTGACTCTTTGGGAAAAATGGGATTTAATGGTGCCTTTTGTTGAGAAAGGTTTAAAATTATTAAAGAAAAATGGAGTTTTAACATACATTTTGTCAAACTCAATTACAACTTCAAAATTTACACTAAAATTACATAATTGGATTCTTAAAAACCATTTTGTCAGATTCATAGATTATTTTGAAAATATCTCTGTTTTTGATGCAGGTGTAATTCCTGTTATTATTTCTTTGAATAATTCAAAACAAAATGAAATAACCTACAAAAATTTCCGCACAGATAGTTTTAGTAATGTTATCACCAAATTTGTTAGTTATAAAAAGAAAGAAAATTTAAGAGAAAAAGTATTTAAAAAAACTTTCAGTACAATTTTTTTCCCTGAAATTGATGTTGAAAAACTAGGTGATATTTGTTATCTTAGTGTTGGTATGGTAACTAATGCAGATGAAAAAAATGCAAAAGGTGAATTTACTAAGTCTGATTTAATTTCTAACATAAAAACTGATATATTTTGCAAAGAATATGTTGAAGGTAAAAATATTAAAGAATATTCAATTAATAAAATAAGATATCTTGAGTATAACACACATAGAGTTCCCCATAAATTAAGAAGACCCACTTTTCCCGAATTATATATTGGAGAAAAAATACTTCGAGGTCGTGTAACAAAAGGTACATTTGATAATACGGGGATATTTTGTAATGATAGCATTGTTGTTGCAAAACGATTTATTGATTTGAAAGGAGTAAAGGCTAGGAGTATTTCAACATCAATAGCAAAAAATAATTTCGATTTTAAAGGAAGTAAAAGTAAAGCAATTCTCACTCAGCGAAGAATAGAATTAGAAAAAACCTCAGATAGATATTTACTCAAATACATTCTTTCAGTAATAAATTCCAAATATGCAATGGGTTATTTAAATAATTTCCGTCGTCACAGATTAAAGAATTATTTTTATCCTGATGATTTCAGAAGGTTTCCAATACCACAAATCGAATTAAAACAACAAATAATTTTTGAAACTCTTGTTAATCAAATTCTCATCGATAAAAAAGCAGTTAAAGACACTCAAATATTAGAAGATAAAATAGATCTGATGGTCTATAAATTATACGAGCTAACCTACGAGGAAATAAAAATTGTAGACCCGGTAGTAGATAAAGTTCTGTCATCTTTTAGTTTGAGTAAAGAGGATTATGAGCGGATGAGTGTGGAGAAGTTGGGGGAATTGGAGGTGTGATCATGGATTTCT
>CAYWJN010000148.1:0-3159 GCA_964457455.1 uncultured Candidatus Cloacimonadota bacterium | reverse complement strand
ACGAAGAACTGCTCGATGTTTTCTGGCGGCATGTCGACCCGACCGATCAGGGCGGACAATTCGTGGATAGAGGCCTGCAGTATCGATCTGCCCTGTTTTACCATGATGACGAACAAAGGCGTCTGGCAGAGGAATCTAAAAAGGCGATAGGAAAATCCGCACGTTTTGAAAAGCCCATTGTGACCGAAATCATGAAGTTATCCCAGTTCTACAGGGCAGAGGAGTGTATGACCCCAAAATTGGTCTGTAATTCCTCCATTTTCAGCTTGCGACTGCCTGAAATGCCGAAAGCAATTGCTTTTTAAAATCTGGTGAACGAAGCGATTTTTTAATTTTGCGAGATGAATATATTTTTTTCTTAGGATAATGATTTTTTTCCATATCCCTAATTATTTTTACATCTATTTCTGAAAATTTTGCTGCTATATTTATTTCTTCTCCGAAAATCAGCTTCATATAAGTTGGATTTTTTAGGTTTTCTACTAATGGTAACTGTTCCGGAATATTTTCCAAATTGCGTCGGATCGAATGATTCCCATGGATTCTCCTAAATCCATAGTTTAGCCATCTAAATAATTGTTCCACTATGTTGTTTGTTCGATGAATGAAGAAGGTCCTTTTTTCATCATTAACTTCAACTACCAAAGGATCAACAAAGAGTCTTTCTCCGTATTCGTTAATTTTGTTTATCACTTTATTAAAGAGATCACATAAATTCTTATCCTTCTCTTTTTTATTTTTCTTTTCTAGTGCCTTTAAAAATTTCTGAACAGCATTTTTGATTTTCTGATGTTCTCTATGGGATGTGAGTTCTTTCATTTGGGTGAGTCCATTATTGACAGATTTCGGTGTTGTGCCAAAGGCTTCACGCACGTCAGAAAATACGGCTAATTTGACTTCATATTGCTCTATAATCTTTTGCACAGAAGGATCTTCAACAACACCTTTCATCTTGTGATAAAGTTTCCAAATGATTCTGTCATTTTTGGTTTTATTAGAATAAAACGTCGTTACTTCTTTGATCATTATGCATGCGTCTTTGAGCCGTTGATAAAAGTTTAAGTATCTTTGATCAAATGGGAAACCGTACCCGTCACCGTCTGCACCGTGATCGAGAATCGATAGAATAAGATAATAGGTGGTTAATTGCGAAGCTATCGGAGTTTTACCAAATTTCTCTGGTTGCATCAAAAAATTTTCTATTTCGCTAATGGAAAGTTTATCAAATTTTTTGTCTAAATTGCCTCTCATTGTTTTAAGGCTACCAGAAACCCCTGCCTTTGACAACGTATTGCGAAGAGCAATATGTTCCTTTTCAAACAACATCAAACCAATGACCTTTAGAAAATGAAAATGGCAAATGAAATGGGGAATATCTCCAAACACAGCTTTCACAGCGCCTTTAATCCCTTCCCCCATATCAGATACCACGGCATGGGGGGAACCAATACGATTTTTAATTTCTTGCAGAAATCCAATAAGATCATCTTTATTTTCACTTTTAACTTTGGCCGAATATAAAATAAAGCCGGAAACAGAATCTAAGCTTAACACTAATTTGGGACTATCCCCTTCACATGTGGCATCTATATGAAGGATATAACCTCCTTGTCTTTTAATATATTCCTTGATCAAATGGTTATTTTCTTGATGCACTGCCGCCAGATAAAAAATAAATCTGTTTATAAGACGCTCAATTTCACTGGTTGATATTGCGATGCTATGCCTTTCCAGCAATATCAATTGAATCTCAGCAACTTGACGGCTTTCTATAAAACGCAATTTGCCAACCTCGATAATCACACTGTAGGAGAAATTAGAATCAGGAGGTACAATTTTAAGAAGATCCGTTGATTTCCACGAGCCAAGCTCAGGATGTATAGGGCAATAAAGAGTGGTATGATGCGCTATAAAGGTTCCAATACCAGTCGCTTTAATTGTCCTTTTTTTCGTATTGAGAACGTGAAGTGGGTGGCCGTCAACGGGACATATTTCCTGTTCCGGTCTGAAAAAAAATACCGGTATTTTATCGAAGAGCTTAACAGGTACGTTTTGAGTGTATACCTGTCTCTGATAATAATGGATAAGTTCAATTATATCGGAATTTTTTTTAAATCATGTTCTTTGAATAACATAGTAATCGCTTCCGGTGATGCCTTCACTTCCCTTTTTTCAACAGCTTTAGATAATTCAGCAACAGATGCTTCTGGGTGCTTGATGTATTCTACGAGAACGTATACGGCAGCTTGGGCATTTAATGACTCAGATTCTTTTGCCGTGAATAACTGTGACTGTAACCGATTTAATTGCCGTTGCCTTTTTTTAATATCAATCGAAAGATAAACAAAACCTCTTTGAGTGTTGAAACGATCAATTTGATTTTTTTTATACATCTGATTTAGTACAGGGTGACAAGGGATCAAAAGAATCTCGAAAAGGTCTTTGGCCGTAAGTCCTTGAGGGCTTTTACTTACGAAATTGAAAATGGTTTGCTTCAAATTTCCATGTTTGGAGAAACCAATGTCTTGATAGAACCAAAGCCCTCTCTTATTGAACGATGGAATTGAGTGCAGGGTATACCACATACTATTATGGGTAAAACTGCTATAGTACCCGATATCCTTTAGGAACCTTCGAATGGAAATAGTAGAGTAATCGAGAGAATGGGTGAGCTCTTCAATAGTCCAACATTTTTTTTGATCGAATAACAACACTAAACGGTCCTGAGGATTTTTATTCTTTTTCATAAAAACCTCCAATGATAAAGTATTAAATTAAAATCAAATATTAACGGAATGTTTAATACTATATCATCTTTTTGGAAATATCAAGTCCAGGACGATTTTATGAAAAATGAATATATCCTCTTGAATTTCATATGGTTACGTTGTTTTTCGGAATATTGACATCGTAAAATAAGATTGAGAAAAAACGGAAAATTTGATAAAGTATAAAATAAATATTGGCCTAAGTTATTGAAATAATTAGATCCAACCCAATTCTGTGATCATACTTTTAAGTTCCCTTTTGCAAAGAGAAATTTAGAGTAATTTCAATAATTTATGGAAAACTACCGTAACTTCTCAATAAGTTCGGGTAAATCATATTTTGCGACTATTCACTGGATTCCCGCGAAGGCGTGCCTTGCAGGCCCGAAGG
>CAYWJN010000147.1:0-3173 GCA_964457455.1 uncultured Candidatus Cloacimonadota bacterium | reverse complement strand
AAAAATTATTATGAATGAAATTATTGTTGGCAGTACTCAACGGATTTATCTTCAACTGTGACTGGTCTTTTTTAACATTGATTGGATTTGAGAAAAGCGTGGTTGACGCTGATGAAGTTGGCATGGAAAAATTAAGATTCTGCAGGAAGGAATTTAATCCGATGATCATATCGTTTAAGATATCAAATGATTCATCCAAAGGCACAGGACCGGCATCTGCTTTCTTTTCCTTTTCTGACGGTTTATAAGGCTCGTTTTTAAGCACTAATTCAATACCTTCCATATCAAGCTCCAAGTCATCAGGCAGCACAAATTGCACTTCAGCTATCAGATGTTTTCCTTTTTTTGATGAAGTAATTACTGGCAGAACATTATGCCCCGCGTTAAAACCTTTAGGGAATATTATCTTCCACTGCTTAGTTAATAGCAGTTCTTTATGTTTGACTTTTAATTCATCAATCCAGTTATTCACCGCTACGCGAATTCGCTCAGTGATTTGCTTCTTGTATCCATTTGTATTAATGCTCATAATGCCTCCAGCGCCATTAATTCCCGGTTGGTGTTATCAATGCTTTCAAATTCATTAAAATTTATCTCTGCTTCTGCTCCGCATTCCTGGCAGTTCAAAGCAGGAAATGAATTCTGATTGGCAAGTTTTTCTTCCAGGGATTCTAATTGCTTAACATGCAGGATGGAAATGGTACCATCTTCATTAAAACGGAAAGTACAGCGCACCCACAAGGGTACGAGAAATTTCTTATGGTTTCCACAGGACGGGCAGGTTATTGTCATCTCTTTTTTCCTTTCTTAATTGTTGATAGTCTTTTCTGTTTTCTAATAATTCATCATCAAGGGGCAAAAAATTCGGTGTTGGCTTCCATTCTGAATAAGGTGGGGTGACAAGCTTTGAGCCGCATCGAGCACAGGAGATATACTGGTTGTGGTACTTGTTTGTATCCAGATCGAATTGAAGGATCTGGTCAGATTGTTTTAATACATAATCAATTATGTCAGTAAGATTCCCGCGAATTGTTTCATCGGTGTAATTGCTGTTCTCAATGTATGAATCATTGATGATCATCCCTTCTGCTGTTGGCTCAACACTGTAGATCCCCTGAACATCTGTCTCAAAATATGTATAATTTCCGCAATCGAGACATAACAGTTTGATCATGATTTCTCCTTGTAACAATTGGCACAGCTGATATTCTCCGGTCTTAACTTTTTACTAATGATGTCACTGGATATTCTGGGTTGTTTGATATTCAGGAATCCTGCATCCGATAATACCAGCTCGTGATTGGTTTCCAGTTCCAATAAAAACTTCTCACGATTATTGCACATCGTACATTCGGGTAATTTAATCCCAGTAGGTAATTCTATTTCGATAATGGATTCATGTGAATCCATTTTATCAAACATTGTAAGATCCTTGGGACGAAAAGCTAACCATGGGACGTAAATATAGGCGTTTACCTTTGCTATTTTGGTTAGAAGATGATTGATATCAGTTCCATATAAGTTAAGGGAGTAATTAGAAGCGTACATCAACATGATCCCAGTTCCGCAACATGGATCTAATACAGATAATCTTTTGTGTTCGTGATTTGGTTCATCACCAAAATTCATTCTTACCATTAATTCAACAATAGGCCCCGGAGTAGGAAAATATCCATGACCCGAGCCTACAAAATACTCCGTTGCGATGTCAGCAAAATGATCTGCCGGTTCTTCATAAAAAAGCCCCAGGTTAAAAGTTCGATACCAGAAATCATCTGTTCCTTTGTTTATATTCGGAAAGGATTCTCCAATGTTAAAACCCCACAATATCCAGTCAATGAAGTTCTCAAAGACATTGTGATCTGTATAGCCCGGATAATCCAAACAGGATTTGAGATTCTTATGTACTTTTCTCTGCATATATGTTCGTGGCGGTTTGAAATCAATTTGTGGAATACTTTCCCTGGGAATTTCATCTTTAAGAAAAGCGCGCGTCCAATAATCCCAACGGCAGTAAAACATCTGATCCAGTCTGAGTAAGTAATATATCAGCCAGCCTTTCTTATTTTTTGTTGTCTTTAGCTTTTCTCGTTTTTCTATTTTTTTATGTTTTTTTGTTTTTCTTATTTTATCTATCATTTGCTAATCTCCGTTGAAATATTTAATAAAGCAAAAAGGGCTGAAGAAAAATTCTCCAGCCCTTATCCATCAGGAATAGCCTAAATCACGTTTTAAAGTCTCAAGCTTTATATTGTAGTGGTCTCTAACTTCACCGAGCCCGAAGTCGTAATGCTCACAAATCGTAAAGCAATCATCTTCTGTGATATCTCCGTTATGTTTATTAACACATTCTTCGCAGAATTCAATTAAAGACTCCTTATCGATCCAGTTTCCACAATGAAAACATCCCGGACAATCAGTATTCCAACAGCTTTCCAAATAGCAATAGTGGTAGTCGATTTCAGTATTGCCACAGTTGGCACAGCGAAAGCGGTTTTCGTCAATGTTTCTTCTTACGAACCCCTGCAATGCATTAGAAAGCCGTTTGGCTTTATTCTCATCCAAAGTAACAGAAAAACCATCTGGAACTATCTCTACGATGTGTCTTAATCTGACATCAATCTGCCACTGATTTGTATTACCACAATATCCGCAATAGAAATTATCTTCGACTATGCGTCTCTGTCCTGGATCAAATGTTTTAACTTCTCTCATAACTATCCAGGGTTGTAGCAATTACTTTTGCCAGACCGGATACAGCCGATGCAACTTCTGCTGTAAGCTGAAGCTTATTAGCAACATTCTCTGTTTTCTTCTCAGAGATTTGCCGCTTTACACTGGAACCGAGCAGGAAAGCATTCGTTGAAAGCACCAGCGCATTGCTGAATAACCCCGCTAACTTTACCACAACCTGTGGATTTAATTTTAGCAGTAATTTTGTGTCTTTATCCATCTTTTCGTCTCCTTTTGGGTGGATAGATAATTACACGCAGCAAGGCTAATCCAAAAATACCAAGACCAATATTACTCAGGATATGCTTTGCTTTTTTGATGGTTTCTTCCCTGATGAAGATTCCGTCTTTTCCATTTTCTTCCATGAGGATATATCACCTCCGTTTTTGATAAATGTGAACATTTCTTTGGCAGCATCGATAATAGCTTTCTGCCGCCGG
>CAYWJN010000146.1:0-3239 GCA_964457455.1 uncultured Candidatus Cloacimonadota bacterium | reverse complement strand
AATATCCTGACAGTAAAGATTTTAAAAAAGATAACGAATATGTTTTTCAAATTAAGAAAATACTGATAAATAATAATTTCAAACCAATAAGGATACAAGAAAATCCAATTGGTGAAAATAATATTAAGGACATACAAAGTGCAAAAGGAATTTACATCAATTTTCTTAGACTTAATAATACAATAATTATGCCAATTTATAAATACGAAAAAGAAGATGATAATAAATATAATGAAATAAATGAGAAAATACTAACTGATCTTGGCTTTGATGTAATAAAAATAAATTGTGATGATTTAGCTAAATTTGGCGGTGTATTACATTGCATTAGTTTTACAAATTAGAAAAAGGAGTTTATCATGAAAAAAACATTAAAATTAATTGTATCAATTATTTGTATTGCTATTATTCTCTTTTTTATAATCTTCATGATAAATGTGACAAATGATATCGTATCTTTTGCATCAAAAATTAATCCTGGTTTTGGACAGATTTCCTTTTATTCTCTTATTGTTATTTATGCTTTTGTTGTTTTTGTTCCATTAGTATATATGTTTTCTAAATCGAAAAAATTAGTTCCTCCAGACAATTCAGAATCAAAGGAATATAAAAATTACTTAGAAACTTTGAAAAAACGTCTAAAAAAGAATAAAATACTATCTAATCTGAATGTAAAAGTTGAAAATGAAGAAGATATAAAAAAAGCATTTAATATTTTAGATAAACATGCGAATGAGCTTGTCATAAAATCATCGTCTTTGGTTCTAATAACTACTGCTATTTCTCAATATGGTTATGCAGATGCATTTATTGTGATGTTAACTCAAATAAAGATGATCTGGAAAATTACTCATATTTATAATCAAAGACCAATGATATCAGATATTTTGAGATTGTACGCGAATGTTGCAGCAACTATGTATGCTGCTGGAAATCTAGAGCAAATTATAGATGATATTGATTTAGCTCAATACATACCAAGTATAGTAGCATCTGCTCCTTCAGGATTTTTAGATAAGATATCTCTAGGTACGCTTTCAATTATAACAAACTCAATAATAGATGGTGTTATAAATTCATTACTAGTTTTAAGAGTGGGACTTATAACGAAAAATTATTTTAAATATGCAGGAAAACTGAGCAGGAAAAAAATTCGTAAATTAGCTTTTAAGGAATCATTTACAATATTTCCTACTTATGCAAATTCTCTTTGTAAAAGATTATTAATAATTTTTAAAAATAAAATACCAAAAACCTCGACCAACAAAGCTAAAGATAAAATTAATAAATATGAGGAAGAATCAATTGAAAAATGTGAAGATAATGAAAAATATTTTAAATCAATTATTAAAAAAGCTAAGGTTAAAATTAATAAATATGAGGAAGAAACGATTGCAAAATTTGAAGATAAGGTGAATATTTCTAATACTTATACAGCAATGGGTTATAAAATCAATGAAGTTTCTGATCTTGTTATTAAGATAATTGAAGGTGAAAAATTGATACATCAGTTATTATACGGAGAAGATGAAATTATTATTCAAGCAAAAAGGCGAGAAAACAAGATTTATAACCAACTCGGTTTAGATATCACAGCAACAATAGTTTTGGAATCACTTAATAATAATTTAATTGTTAGTATTGGTGGTGGTAGGTGGATTGATAAATTAAACTTTAAATCAATGTTGCTCAGTAGATTATTATCAATCAGAGCATTAACAACACCATTTGGGATATATCTTCAAACAAGACTTTTTAAAATCCTCGATAAAGAAATTGAATCATTTTTAAATGAATAAATCAATTTAATTAAAAAAATTATTTTCTAATTTAAGGAGTTAATTATGGACGTAAAAACTATTGTTCATGTGGCAGCAATTCTTTTGGGTTTTATGTTAGCTTTTTTTAACAAATGGCTCTTTTGGGATAGCAGTAATAATAAATCTAACAATAATGAAAATAACACCTTTTCACCTTTAGAATACTTCGTAATATCTACTGGACTTATTTCAGAATTATTTTTAGCTATTACAATAATAGTTGGTTTGTTTACAGCCAATATCACTCAGAATTGTCTTCGCATATTTATGGTTATTGGAGTTGGATTTTTGTTGATAGCAATATTTCTGGCAACAATATGTGAAATAAAATATATTGAGAATAAAAGGAAACAAAACAAATCTAAAGAAGATAAAGAAAATAAAGAACTAAAAAGAATTATAGAACTTTTCAAGAAAATAGAGAAACTTCTTGATAAAAAGTAAATATCCGAAGAACAATTTCAAAAGAAAATAATTGAAATAGTAAATGAAATGTGAATTCACATTCTCTTTTAGATTCCCAATCCAGTTGGGAATGACAATGGAAGGTTGGGAATGACAGCAATCTTAGCGGATCACGAAGCGGAAGCTTCGTAATTAGTCTAACCTTTGAACCCTTGAACCTTGAACCTTGAACCTCTGAACCTTGAACCTCTGAACCCTGAACCTCTGAATCCTTGTACCTTTTTGTGCTTTTTCGTGCCTATATTATTTTTTACTTCGAAAATGCAGTATAAATTCCACCAGCTAAATCGTGCAATTGCTTCACATCTTCTTTGGTGAAATAACCGTCTTTAGAAGCTTTCCTCGCACCAACTCTCTTTAACAGGTTAAAGAGCGTTGGAACAAGACATAATTTGTGAAATTAGTGTAATTCGTGGATAAAAAAAAGAGTTATTAAAAAAGAAATTTATTGCTTTAAAATAGTTGTTTATTATTCTTTGACAAATTTTGGAGGAAAGTTGGAAGACTTGTTTGTGAAAGAAGAAATCGAAGAATTGCAAAAACAAATTGCTCATCATAACGAACTGTACTACAAAAAAACACAACCGAAGATTTCGGATTACGAATATGACCAGTTAATAAAACGCCTTCAATATCTGGAAAAAAAATATCCACAGTATAAAATTGAGGAATCTCCCACAGAAAAGGTAGGTTCCGACCTTGAGGAGCGAGCAAAAATAATTCCTCACAAAATGCGTATGTACAGTCTTGAAAATGCTTATTCTCTGGAAGAAGTTAATGTATTTATGGATAGAATACAGAAAATTGATAGCAGACCGATAAGTGTTACAACTGAATTGAAGATAGATGGTTTCAGCATTAATTTATATTATGAGAATAGGAAATTGCAATATGCCACAACTCGTGGTGATGGCTTTGAAGGAGAAGTTGTAACAGAAAATGTAAAAACCATAA
>CAYWJN010000145.1:0-3244 GCA_964457455.1 uncultured Candidatus Cloacimonadota bacterium | reverse complement strand
TCCCTTTCTTCAAACACAAGAGAGGTAACATAAGAAAAGCAAGGAGACTGAAGTAACTTGAAGCCCCTGCTTTGAGAAAGGCTAAAGAAAAAGTAAAAAAAGTAAAAGAGGAGGAATAGAATGAGCTTTAGAACACCGAATATCAACCTTATAGTAATTGGTGGTAATGTTGTGAGAGAACCGGAAGTGAAAGAAGCGGGAGAGAAGAAAACAAAAGTTGCCAGAATTACAGTTGCCAATAATCGTCCCTACCAGGATAAAGATGGAAAATGGCAGGAGGAAACTACTTTTGTTGATGTTGAAGTATGGGGCGCTCAGGCAAAGAAAATTGAAGAATATTGCAAAAAAGGAACTCCAATCGTTGCAGAAGGTAATCTCAAATTAAATAAATGGGAGAATAAAGAGGGAAAAACTTTTTCCAAATTATTAATCCATGCTGATAAAATTCATATTCTGGATTATCCTGAAAAGAAGTAAATAGCACACAGATGACACTGATAATACGAATTTGCACGGATAAAAAAAGCGACTTTGTGTCTTAGTGATAAATAAGCTTCAAAAAAAGAAAAGGTAAAAGTAAAAATTCAAAAAAAATAGAAATTCAAAAGCAAAGTAACTCATAGCTTTTACCAGGTCGGATGACAAGACCCGCTTTGAGTGTATGAAATCAGAGAGTTGGTAAAATTCCAATTGGTATGAGGAAATAGATTACAGTGAGAATATCAAAAGCTCAAATTGAGAATTTAAAAAACTCAATATTATCGATTCAACCGGATTCTAAAGTATTTCTCTTTGGAAGTAGAATTGATGACAATAACAAAGGTGGAGATATTGATATTTTAATACTTGGTAAAAGAAAGTTGAATTTGTTAGAAAAATGGGAGATAAAAAAAACATTTGTTGAGAAATTTGGAGAACAGAAACTTGATTTAATTAGTTTTGATATTAATACTAAAAATACTTTTAAAAAAGTTGCTTTGATGGAGGCAATTGAGTTATGATAGATAGAAAAATACTTAAAGAACAACTTTTCGATAATATTCAAAATATTGAAAAATCTTTAATAGTTTTTAAATATTCATTAAATAAAGCCAAGGAAATTGGAATTAAAGAAGAGTATAATATGGAAGAATTAGAAATTTTTGAATCTTTAACAGGAAGATATTCCAGAACAGCAGATATTTTAACTCAAAAAATCATTAAAACAATATTTATGATTATGCAAGAAGATGCTAAAACATTTATAGATAGATGTAATTTATGTGAAAAACTTGAAATTGTAGAAAATGCAGATATTTTATACAATATTAGAAATTTACGAAATGAAATAGCTCACGAGTACGTTTCTAACGATATTACAGAAATATTTAATCTATTGCTTTTATATAGTGATAATTTGCTAGATACAATTAAAAATACAAAAATTTATATCGATAAAAATATTAAGACTCTGTAAGATTAAAAAAAAGATATAAAAAAACTCACCAACGTAGAAATATTCAGCAAACTGAATTTCACAGGATAAACTATTGCCTGTACCTTGCTAGAAAAGATTCAGATTTTTTAACGCTTAAACCTGCTATACTGCTTTCTGAATACGCAGTAGAATTACGCTATCCTGATGATTTTTATATTCCGGAGATTGAAGAAGCAAAAAAAGCGTTTGATGTTGCTAAAAAAGTTAAGACATTTGGGTAAATCCGCTAGAAATTTCCATGATTATTTATGAATTTCCTGCTGAAAAATTGAGCTTTATTAAATGGATAAAACCTGTGGATATTGAAAAAATTCAAAAACATATTAAAATTGTAGCGAAAGATATCTTAAATGGAGAAAATAATTCCCTGAAAAAAGAGGAAATGTAACTTAAAGCTCCCGCTTTGAAAAAGCAAAAAGCAGAAAAAGATCATCCGTCTTCACTGCGTTACGCCGTGACAAGAAGACTAAAGACAAAATTAAAAAAAGGAAAAAGGAAAAGTAAACAACTCTGAAAGAAATCGAAAAAGAATAATATGTCAGACCTTTAAAATAAATATCATGAAAAAACAAAATCTATCATCTTGAAATATATTAACAAGGATGCGATGCGGGTAAGCCCTCTTTCTTTAAGCAATTAAAGCTGGTGAAAAAGAATGATGAATGTAGATTGTAACTTGAATCAAAAACAGATAATTGAGAATCTGAAAGATATATTATCCAAAGAAGATAATATTGTATCTGCATTCTTATACGGGTCTTTTCTTTATGATAAAAAATATAATGATATTGATTTAGGAATATTCACTAACCAGAAGCAAAAAAAATCAGAATTACTGGATTACGAATTTGAGCTTAATGAAAAACTAAGTCATAATATAAAAAAAAATAAATTTGATGTGAGAATCATTGATAATGCTCCGAGTAGTTTCTTATTCAACGTTTTTCAAGGGGAATGTTTGTTTATGAAAGATGATACTATTACAGATAAAATGGAGTTGGTCACACATAAAGAATTGGATAAACAATATTACCGGGATCAATTTTATCATTTTCTTATTCAAGGACTGAAAGAGGAACTGAAATGTTGAATAAAGAATTGATTTATTCCAGGTTCGACGATATAAATGACTCAATAGAACGATTGGAAAAAATTAAAGCAATTTCAGAAAAGGATTTCCTTATAGATTCTGACCTTAAAGATATTGCATCTTATAAATTAATAATGATTATCGAAGCTTCTTTAACAATTTGCCAGCATATTTGTGCCAGAAAGTTGAAGAAAGCACCTGATAGTTATTCTCATTGTTTCAAACTCCTGGCTGAAAATAATTTACTTGAAGATAAATTAGCGATAAAATTACAAAAAATGGCAAGATTTAGAAATATGCTGATTCATACTTATTGGAATATTGATTATTCATTAGTTTATGAAATTATTCAGAAAAATCTAATAGATGTTAAGAAATTTATTATCCAGATCTCAGATATATTATAAAATGATAAAGTAACTCATAGCTCCTGCTTTGAGAAAGAATAAAGAAGAAAGACTAAAGAGAAAAGACTAAAGAGAAAAAAAGATGAAACAGGGATTTCTAACAGAATTAGATGTTCTTATAGATGTAGTCAATAAGCTCAAAGATATTCAAATCGATTATATGCTCACAGGTTCTCTGGCCATGAATTATTATGCTGAACCTCGTATGACAAGAGATTTAGATTTTGTAATCGAGATGGTAAAGAAAGATATAAATAAGCTGATAAAGAG
>CAYWJN010000144.1:0-3256 GCA_964457455.1 uncultured Candidatus Cloacimonadota bacterium | reverse complement strand
AAAAAAATATTAAGACCTACACTGAAAGGCAAATGGGAAACAGTTTCAGATTACTATGTTTTAATAAACACAAAAACTAATGATATTATTCCTTGGGAAGGGAGTATACAAACTTATGTTGAAACAGCAATAGAAAATCCTCCAATTCTTTCAGCATCTGTTAATCTTTTTGAACCAAGTGGTGAAGGATTTCTCGATGCAGAAGAAACAGCAATTATCAAGGTTACTCTAACTAATTCAGGAAAAGGTTTAGCTAAAAGAACACGAATTAGTTTATTTCAACAAAAGGGTTCTACATTATACTATGATGTTTCCAATACAATAGATGAAATCCTTTCAAACCAATCAGTTACATCCGAATTCAAAATAACAGTTCCTGAAAATATTGAAAATGGAAATGTGGAATTCAAAATCTCTTTTCTTGAAGAACAGGGTTTTGAACCATCTCCTTTAACCTTTACAGCAGAAACAAGAGCAATGTTAAAACCTGAATTGATATTAGCGGATTTTGGTGTGGATGATGCAAATGGTGATGGAAAAATATCCAAAGGAGAAACTGCTGATATTACGTTAAGGTTGCAAAACATTGGGCAGGGAAAATCAAAACATGTTTCTGTAGATATATCTGAAGATCGTCTCAAGAATGTTTTCATAATTTCAGAAAAACACTTTGAATTAAATGATATGGAATCCGGTGAATCAAAAGATGTTATTTTTACAATTTCTACAAACAACCGGGTTAAAGATATTGTAAACATAAATTTCAACATACAAGAAAAAAGACCACAATTCTCAATTGAAGATATAATCACTCTTGAATTTGAGAAAACTCAGAAGCAATTGGAACCAATAGTTTTTGTTGGTTCAGATATCAAAACAGAAATAATAGGTGCCGCAGAAATATCTATAGACATCGAACAAAACATTCCTCAAACATCAAAAATAAATGAAAATGCTCTTGCCATAATCTTTGGAATTGAAGATTATAAAAATGTTTCGGATGTCAGTTTTGCTCATCGTGATGCAAATTTTGTTAAAGAATATTTCGAGAAAACTCTGGGAATCAAAAAAAGTAATATCTATTTTAAAACCAATGAGAATGTTACAAAAGCAGAATTTTATAAAGTATTCTCTAAAGACGGCTGGTTAGATAAACGAGTAAAAGAAGGGCAAACAGAAATTTATTTTTATTATGCCGGTCATGGAGCACCGGAAATCAAACAAAATAAAGCTTATCTGATACCTTATGATGGTGACCCGAATTATGCATCGCAGACAGGTTATGAAATGGATGAGATTTATTCAAATTTAGCAGACCTGAAAGCAAAGTCTGTAACCGTTTTTCTGGATGCCTGTTTCAGCGGTGCAAACAGGGAAAACGAAATGCTGCTTGCAAATGCACGACCCATAATGATAGAAGTGGAAGGTCCTGTTGCTCATGGCATCACGGTATTTTCTGCAACAAGTGGAAAGGAGATTTCATCTGCATGGCCCGAAAAGAAACACGGACTTTTCACTTACTTTTTACTGAAAGGTTTTCAAGGGAATGCAGATATCAATGCAGACAAGCAAATTACAATAGGTGAATTAGAAAATTATATTCTTCAGAATGTATCTGAAACCGCAGGTTTTCTGGATAGAGAACAAACTCCAACTTTTATTTATGAAGATAAAGAAAAGGTATTAATCGAATATGAATAGAATTTTCTTGTTCCCAAGATTTTTTTTTCTTGTCCCCAAGTTGTACCCTTCTTGTTCCCAAATTCCATTTGGGAACACAATTGGACGAAAAATTGTATTTTGAAAAAAGTGCGAAGTAGTTTATGAAAATCAGAAATAGGGGAACTAATAATCAAAGTAAAACTTTTAGACAAATGCATTCCCAAGTGCAACTTAGGAATGAGTGGATTCTCCCTTTAGCAAAGGGAGATTAAAAGAACTTTTTGAGATCATGGGAGAGAAAAGAACGAGAATACTTAACCTCTTAGGATACATATATTTCCCCTCTTTTGCAAAGAGGGGTTAGGGGAGTTAGAAATCAATGCAAAGTGAAAGATTGGGAAAGTTTACAAATTTGGAGATATTATGAGAAACATATTATTTGCATTACGCTATTTTGGGAATATGCCTAGAATAAAAATATTTTTTATTATACTTTTATTAATTTACTTTTCCTCAATTTTTTGTCAGGATTCCATTCAGTTCCAACCTGAAATCAAAGAACTTGGGGATGGCTGGTTTGAAGTATCAGCATCAGTAATTATCGAAAACATCACTCCTGAAGAAGCGAAAAATATGGCAATCCGGATAGCTTGTCAGATGGCAATAGAGCAATTTTCAGGATTAGAAGTTTCAGGTCGAACAACATTAATACATGCTGAAAGCGGAAATAAAGTAGAACTTGAACATTTCCTTAAATTATCAAACCAGGTTTCACAGGGAATAATCCTGGAAAAACAAATTATAGATGAGCAAATTATTACTACAAACAATATCAGCCGGAAAAAAATAACAATAAGAGTAAAAGTAGGAAAACAAGAGGGAGAAAGAGATGCATTCTTTTATCTCGATGCGAATCTGAATAAAGATTATTTTAAAGAAGGAGATGAAATCGAAATAGAATTTACTCCTTCAAAAGATTGCTATATCATCATTCTCAACATCATGTCAGATGAAAATGTTGCTACTCTTTTTCCAAACGAATACAGAAATAACAATTTTTTAAAAGCAAATAAAACATTTAAATTACCAAATGCTGATGATAGACAAAAGGGAATAAAATATATTGTCGGCTTATTGCCGAATAAAACTGAAGATTCTGAGATCATTAAGATAATCGCCACAAAAGAGCCAATTAACTTTTTGATAAATACAGACTATAAAACAGCTTTGGAATCACTTCAGAACTGGTTGGTTACTTTCCCGAGAGATGAAATCGAGGAAGTAGATTTACAGTATATTATTTATAAATAGGAGACAGATTTTGGAGTAGCCGACTCCTTCGGCTTTCTTCTTGTTCCCAAATTCCATTTGGGAACACAATTGGAAGAAAAATTGTATTTTGTAAATGATATGAAGGGGATATAAAATTTTAAAGACATTATATTTAATCAAAGTGGAACTTTTATACAATTGCATTCCCAAGTGCAACTTAGGAATGAGAGGATACCGGGATGTTTTTGAAGAAAGTGCTGAAGAGTTGAGACAGATTTTGGAGTAGCCGACTCCTTCGGCTTTCTTCTTGTTCCCAAATTCC
>CAYWJN010000143.1:0-3297 GCA_964457455.1 uncultured Candidatus Cloacimonadota bacterium | reverse complement strand
AGAATCCTTCTGTCATTCCTCGTTCTTCAGGAGGAACAGGTGTTCCATCTCCATAAACGAAACTACAGGCTTCATCTACACGAACAATATACATCTTACCATAAATTAGAACACTGCGTGAAGAAGGGATTCCTGGGCTTTCCCATGCCCAGTCTTCGCTGTAAATTGATTCTATGTGATCCCAGATATCCTGGAATGCCTCTTGAATACCCATAGATTCTTTTACGAAATAGCCAACCCAGTTTTCTCCTGCAACAAGATCTACTTGTGTATTCTCAGGTAATAATTGACCATTAACAGAAAAATTAACATCCATAACTGTTTGAATTTTATAACCGATTTTGGAATCAAAAGTATTCAAAGCAAAACCTGTCCACATTATGCAATCCCACATTTGATAATTGTAATTTTCATCTATAATTCTAAAAAAAGTTGTTTGATCTTCTATAGGTTTTAATACATTTATCGTTTTTATTAGATCTTCAGAATTTCTATTTAGAACAGGAAATGAAACCCAGTTCCAACCTTTGGAAAGATGTATTGAGTCCTGTATTACATTTTCTTTTTTTAGAATATTTTGCTGAAAGAAGTCGTAAATCCCAGTGAAGAGGTTCTTTGGAAAAAGAGTTTGAAATAAAAAGATAAGAATCAAAATATAAATAGATTTCTTCATTTTACTTTAAAACTATTTAAGCAACAAACACTTCCTGCTTGCAACTACTTTATCATTCAGTATTAATCTATAAAAATATATCCCAGAACTAACTGATTGTTTGTTTTTATCTTTTCCATCCCAGATAAGCTCAAAATCTCCGGGTGAAGTATAGCAATCCATCAGGATTTTTACTTTTTGACCTTTAATATTGTAGATAATTAATTTCACTTTTCCTGATTCTAACAGGTTGAATTTGATTGTTGTTGTAGGATTGAAAGGATTTGGATAATTATATAAATTTATATTATTCAATTGAATTACTTCTTCATTTGAACCTACAGATGGAGCTCCGAACTCGTAGCAGCCCATATCGATAATTGCAGTCCCGTTATTATCTCCATCCCAGACTCGAAAGTTATGCAGTAAATCCCAGGGAGGTAAATATAAACCTGTTGTATCCGGTGTACCTGCATCTACGCAGGGGGAAAGTTCCGTTAACTGGTAATAAAGCGGGTCATATTCATCTCCACCCAGAAATTGTGGAACATCATCTATGATTCCTTCTCCCCAGATAAATTCCACACCATAAGGCTCTGGACCTGCAAAATGTAATATGGAAGGATCTGTTCCACCCTGGATAAGACTGTGAGATACATTTACATAAGTAGGTTCATCTCCTCGACTTGTTAGAAATAAATAGGGAGAACTATTACCGGATATTATGCTATTTTTAATATTAATAGTTCCGCCTTGTCCAAGAGAGATTGCTCCACCATTACTGGAATTATTATAAACAATATTATTGAAAAAATCCAAAGTGTCGTTTTCAAGCAGGTATATATTAGCTTGTGGCCACATATTATCATAAGCATTGTTTTTTGCAAACAAGCAATTGGTTATATTTACATTTTTCATCCGGTGAATATTAAGAGCGCCACCACCACATGATGGTTCATATTGATCGTTTCCTATGAATATTACGTTATTTAAATTAGCTATGTTCTCTGTATAAGTAGTAGAAATTCCAATTGAAGATAAACCTCTGTTATTTATTATTTGAATATCACATAAATCAATATCCATATAATTACTATAAATTGAAGAACGACTATTACTTTCACAGTTTTCTATCTTAAAATTTGATAGATTGGTATCCGAATAAGACAATAAAAGTGAAGACATTAAAAGGTTGTTACCAAGTCTATTTCTAAAAGTACAAGATGAAATCGAGAATTTTTCATCATACCAGGCATAAACAAAAACCGCACCTCCAACTGGTTCTTCTAAGATTGTAGCATCTATTCCTGCTCCAATTATATTTACAAAAGCTCTCATATTTAAAGCAAATTTCTCATCATTAGATTCAGGAGAATATACTCCTTCTGCCAGGTAAATATTTCGTGGATTTAAACTATCTGCTTTTATTTTCGTTAAAGCCCATTGAATTGTTTTTAAAGGTTCATTTGCAGTAAACCCGCTGTTGTTGTCATTTCCATCCGGATTTACATAAAGGTCATTTTCCACTTGCTGCAACCAACCATTCTCAATTTCCAGGTTAATATTAGGAAACTGTGAAACAAAATTCAAATCCGGGACCAGTACGGTTAATGTATCAACAATGATATTTATTACAGGTGTATGATTTTCTGCAATATAAATATCTGAGCAGTTACCTGCTGAGTTATTATAGACATTACATTTGTTTGTTGAACTAAATGTAATATTTGAATTTATAGGATTTGGTGGTAAACGACCAATTTTAAAACCACCGCCAACAGTATAGGCGTGATTTGATTTTATAATTACAGCTTCGAGATATGCATTTGATGACGAAAAGTGAATTCCACCTCCCGAACCTGCATAATTATTTTGTATCTTTAAATATTTTAATGATGGAGAAGAAAAATTTATAAAAATTCCCCCTCCGTATTTAAAAATTGTGGGTTGTTGTCCTGAACCATTTTGTAATGTAAATCCCATAAGTAATGCATCATTTGTTTCATCGTTTTCAAAAATAACAACACTTCCTTGCAGGTTGCCATCGATGATGGTGCTGTCTATGTAGCTATCCTCTCCGGTGGTAAGAAGAAGGCTGGCAACCGTGATGTCTTTTCCGATAAAATTGATATTTTCGAAATATGTACCTGGATAGACGAGAACAGTATCAGAATCAACAGAAACATCGATGCCTGCCTGGATGGTTGTGAAGTTGCCACCTCCGGATTGGTCGATTATCCAGATTGTACTATTTAACCACTGATAGACACTGATAAGCACAAATAATAGGATAATAATTTTTACTTTCATTTTTTCTTCGACCTTCTGTCATTCCCAACAACCAACGCTGTCATTCTCAACAACCAACGCTGTCATTCTAAACAACCAACACTGTCATTCCCAACTTGATTGGGAATCTACAAAAGTGAACATACAAACGTTATTCAGTATTCTTAGATTCCCGCTTGCGCGGGAATGACAATTCTTCACGGGAATGACAATTCTTCACGGGAATGACAATTCTTCGCGGGAATGACACCTTTATTAACCTTGAAAACGGTTTACACTTGATATCGTTTCGAGTCGAAACTTTCGGGCTTGACTCGAGACAAGAAAACCATTGCGAAGGCTGACTAAAGCCAGCC
>CAYWJN010000142.1:0-3333 GCA_964457455.1 uncultured Candidatus Cloacimonadota bacterium | reverse complement strand
CTCGTAATACAACTCCATCTGGTATATGACGGATTGACCTATACCCTTCAATCATCATTCCTTTACGCATCTTCCACCCTCAAAAAGAAACATATCTTTAACCATATCAATTAAATCATTTGGAGTATGAAAATTCAACACATCACAATCATTAATGTATAAGAAATTACCATCGTCATCTTGGAAACTATAACGGTTTACCATTGGAATCCATGCCCAATTTTTGATGTAACCTAAATCCTTACATCTATCAAATGTACCTTCTATTAGTGTTCTATTCACCGTATTTCTCTTTTAGTCTTTTTCGCTCTTTTGGGTTAAGTGATTCCAGATATTCCTGATATTTCTTTTCTCTATATTTCTTCATTGTTTTTTTATCATTCAATTTATCAACAGGTATATCTAATTCTTCACTTACAGCTTGTTCTAACATCCCCATACTACCAAAATCTAACTTAATAGGAAAGTCAGTTTCTAAATCATCAAAGAATTTATAAAAATCATTCATTGAAGACTTCGGCATAAAATACCCACCTTCACTATCTGAATATGGTGAATTACTTTCTCTATCATATATCTCGACTCTACCGCCTTCATATATTTCACCTAACAATGAAAATATACCCATACCAACAATTGAATATGTATATCTTTTAGATAGTTTAATCCAATCAATACTATTAGTATTAAATTTCCAGTGAGAGTCACTATATTCTTTTAAAAATTCTAATCGAGCCATATCTTCATTTTCAGCTTTAACTATGGTCTTTAATGAATTACCCTTTTTATTTGTGGCTTTTATTGTGTATCTCATTTTATCTTAATCCCATAAATTTATAAAATATTTTTGAAAGTTTTTCCAACCAACCTCTCTAATCAGTTGTTCATATTCAGTTATCAAATGTGATTTCTCCCATAATTCAGGACGCTCTTTCATAATCTTTTCCATTCTTTCACGAGCATCCTCATCTGTAATATCTATTATCACATCGTTTAATATATCATTTTCAATTTGGAATGCGTCTTGTATTGTATTGAGAATTGTATCCCAATGTTTATGTCCTTCATCATCACCGTATTTTTCATATAAATCACCAGGACACCCGTATAAATTCTTTCTCATTCTTTTTATCATTTTTGGAATAATATCTGATAAATGATAATCTATTGACCAACAATCCATATATGAGTATCCATATCTCATTCGTTGATAGTAATGTTTAATTTTACCAGGTCTGATGTGTTCCCAAATTACATTATGGAAAAACCTATATAGTGGAAAATATATGAACTCCCAAGACCGTTGATACCAATGGTCATTTTCAAAGTCATGTATGTTATCTATGCTTTTGAATAATTGTTTATTTTCTTTGTTCATCGAAACCTCATTCTTTAATTTTTTGGGCGAAAGCTGAAACAACACCTGGAATGTAGAAGTATCGTAGCAAGTCTTTATAATAACCTATTTCTGCCAATGTTATGGCATTATCTGAAATGAAGTCAGGTGAACACTTTGCTATTTCATCTAATATCATGTAGAAAGTATTTCGTTCACCACTTCCAACTCTCGCTGCTCTCGCCCAATATGAAATTTTTGTTGCAAGTTTTGGGTTTTCATTGAATGCACTTTCAAACATTTCAACAATTCTATTTCTGGTTGAATTTCTCATTCCACCAATTTTGCTGAATAATGTCAAACAATTATTCACATCACGATATTGTAATGCGTCGTTTTCTGTTCTTGTGTATTCCATCGTTTCCTTTACCATAATAACCTATGTAATATGTAACCTGGCCATTGAAGTATAACTATTGAATATGATGTGAAATTCTCTCTCATTTTTGATACAAGATATAATCCAAATTCATCATTTTCTTTTTCAGATAATGATTTCAATAACCGAAGTCTGTATTCTGTAATAACAATTCCGATTAAACAATATATTGCAAATGATATTAACATATTAGTTATTCCCATTTATTTTGTCAATTACCAAATCAACTGATTTTCTGTTGAAACCACCAATGTGCCAATCCACAATTTCTCTTACATCCAATCCATCTTTTCCAAGATAATTCTTACCATCTTTATAGTTGTAAATTGTTGCAACCGTTCCATCATCAAATTCAACATCCCATTCAGCATCTACTTTGTAACCATCACCTTTGTTTGGTTCTCCAAAGATTTCAACTAATGTATTGTAATCAATTTCAACATCACCTTGAAAACAAGTTCCTGATGTGGTAATATTCTTTTCATTATGAGTTACCATTTTTATATTGCTCTACTTACTTTGTAATCTTTGTTCCACTTTCCAATATTCACATCAACATACCATCCTACATGAAAATAATCAGTCATAATATCAGACTTATCGAAATTATCTTCATTTAGAAGTGGAATTGCCTTTTCTAAAAATTCAAGACATTTTCCGTTGAAATGTTCTTTATACCAATACACATTCACATCCATATAACCACTTTGATGTGATGCGTTTCGATTGTGTGAATTTGGTATATCAATAATACTATTATAATTTCTGATAAAATCAAGTTCACCCTCTCGAATTGTCAAAACAACAGTTGAATGATTTCGGACTGATAAACTTCCTTTCAATCCATATTCTTTCAACAAAGATTTTATTCTTGGTTGAATTGTCTTTTTTCTATCTTGTGAGTAATATGCCATTTTTTATTTATTCCTTTCTTATCTTACGGTGTAAGCTACGACTTTTTTTATACATAAGTCAAGCCTTTTTTTCATTTATTTTGAAACATTTGTTAATGATTCCACCGGTATAACATTGCCTGTAACCAAATCATATTCAGTTATTATACTTTTTCCTGTGACGCTTGGGTCACTTTGTTTATACCATTCTATTGAATTACGAAACTGTGCTGAACCTCCAGCATTTGATATTGTTGAACTACTGATAACTGCTGGAAATTGGTGTTCATCATCAAATGGATTTTCAACCATAACCAAATCACCTGGTTTCTTACAAATTCTAATTCTCATAATATCGGTCTCATTAAACTTTATAGATAAATCTTTAAGATTTCTTTTGATTTCTTGTATTGCAAGTTTGGTATTTTTAATTGGTTTTGGTAATATTGAATTATCTTTACCATATATGTAATCACGCCGCAAGTTATACATCAATTCATCATCTTTATGTTCTGAAAATAGTAAATCCCATTTACGATAACTCAATGATTGCCTGTCTGTCATTTCTAAATCTTTTCTATATTTGTAATCTTTGTAGAATTTGTTTAGAACTTGCATATGACCACCACCAGATAACAACCCCTTTTCAAATAATCGTTTGATTT
>CAYWJN010000141.1:0-3366 GCA_964457455.1 uncultured Candidatus Cloacimonadota bacterium | reverse complement strand
CTTTTTTACGAATTAAGATATAAGCGACTATATCAGCCACGAACAGAATTCCAAAGATTATTGATAAAGTTCTGAATAAGGGACCACCTTTACCAGGTAGCATAATTTCTCCCGCAGCTGGGATAAAACTTATTATTAAACAAATTATTGCTATAATAAGAAACAACAGTGTACTTTTACGTCTTTGCATAATAAACTCCTTTTTTTTATTAATTCGAGATTAAAGACAAATTATTCAGTATATTCCTAAATATGTACTACTTCCGTACTCGATATATAACCAGTTTTTGCGTCACGCCCATTTACATAGATGGTTCCATCTCCAGTTCCAATATTGAAATGAACTTCGCCATTATAATCTGTATATTTACCAGGAACCGAACCCCCTGAAATTAATCCTGAAAACATTAAAGATACTTTTGCACCTTTGACAGGATTTCCACTACTTGATAATACTTTTACAGAAACCATATTGATTATCTCCTTTTTGTTATTTTTGGAATTTAACTCATTTTATTCATCTAATTCAGTGCCAATGATATGATATATTTTAAATCTGTCTCTATCTCCCCATCTTATTCCAAATTGAATACTGTTTGGTTTTTGAAAATCAGGTTTCCTTGTCAGTATCACTTGAGAACCGTTTAATGATAATGTAATTTTATTCCCTTTTTTCATTATGGCAAATGTTGTTGAACCTTTAAAACGACCTACTTCTTGTTTTGTATTATCAAGTTGAACACATGAATTCCAAGGCAATATCCAGTAATGTAGATTTCCAATATTGCCTTCAATCGAATTCCAATAACCCAGATCGGCAGCAAATTCAAGTTTCCAATTCTCCGGGAAATTAATATTTTGAATATTTGTGTTATAAAATTCGGATTTTTCAAAAAATGTTAAATATTTTTTTCGCCCGTCATTTTCTACCAAAAGCTTCTCGGCACCAAGCCAATTCTCTGGTATATCACCCTCATCAATCTCCGAGAAATCCTCTTTGAAAAATATTTTTTCATCCTTAATGGTTTTCTTTTCTACAGTTTTTTTCTCGGGCTTTTCTGTTTCTTTTTTCTTAATAACTGTTAATTTTGTTTCTTTCATACGATTTAATAAGGTTTTTACTTTTTCATCCTTAAAAATCTCTGTTGCTGCTACAGCAAATACAGAGCCCGTTTCAGTGGCAATTATTCGAGCATTTACTTTTAAACTTACTCCAAGGTCGGTAATTGTTCCTGATACAATTGCATCCACACCAAGTATTTTTCCAATTGCTATTGCTGATTCATCATCAATTAAACCTGTCATGCCCAATTTTTGTTCTGAAATGACCTGATTTAATAACTGTCTTTCAATAACATCAAATTTACGAGTCAGAAATAACCTTGTTATTAATTCTTCAGATAAATACATTCCAAATTCCGTAATATTACCATTCAAATCAGAAAATTCAATTACAGCTATTTTTGATTTACTCTCCTGTGAAAGACTTTCAACTATTTGATTTGTAAGGTTTTCTAATTTAGAATCTAACGAGTTGTCAGGAATGATTTGTTTCTTCTCCTGAATAATTGTTTCAATCTGTGGTGCTGGAATTACAGGAATAGTTTTTTGCTGGGTTGCACAACTACAGAACAAAAACGTAAAAAAGATTAGTAAGAATACATTTTTTTTCATAAAATTCATCTCCATATTTTTTTTATTTCATTTTTCATTTCTGAAAAGTTTGTAGAAAAAGGACGCAACATTCATTATACCTTGAATAGAGGTATCGGCATACCCACACAGCAAAGTACAAGAAAGTGCGTCCCGAGGGACGCATCCTTCTCACTTGTTCTGCTGTGTTGAAAATTGCCGATTTTCTATTCAGAACAAATAATAAGATGCAAAATAAAATTTTTTAAAAATAGCTATGTCATATTTCGTCCTTTAATCCAAGACTTAGTTTAAGTATATCATCAACTCTATTTTGCAAGGCTTCATATAATTTTCCAATTTTTCTAACAATGAGTTTTGCCGGGAGTGTCATTATGTATTCACAGCGAACAACAGAAGTCTTTACAAGTCCGGTTTGCTTAAAGTTTGAAGTTCCTTCTTCAATTAATAATTCTGTTTGTTTTACTTCATCTATTCTTTGTGAAGTAATAGCAACCAAAATAACATCATTATATCGGCGTTCGATAGAGTGAACTGAAATAATCAAAGCTGGGCGAGCTTTTTGTTGCATACCGGTTTGAGTCACAAAAGGGAAAGGTAAAATAACAATATCTCCCCGGTTATAATTCATATACATCTTCTTCGTAGGAATCCCATATTTTTCTTAGAGATTGTTGTTGTATTAACAGAGAATTTATGTTTAATGCTGAATTTTTTTCCTTTAGATACTGTTCGTTCAAGAATTGGGCAAAATCAAATAACTCGATTACTTTTTAAATAGGTAAATTATCAAGTATTATTGATAGCTGCTTTTTATATTGATTATTTGTATTCATAATATCATTTTCCTTCTAACAAAATAGAATAAAAAATTCAGAATAATTTTCCTTAATTATATGAGGACTAAATACGAAATTCTATTCATATTTGTCAAATTTATTTTGTACTGAAACCAAATTCGGGAAATAAATTCTGGTTCGGGTTTAAGAAAAGATCGCTTTAGCTGAACTGACTTAAGTTCCTCACTATCAGCGAGCTGATAGTTCATTTAAGATGAAACCGGGATTCATAATGAGACTTGTCCTAAGTTCCGTAGGAATCTTGGGATAAGTCGGCATTGTTTTTATTAAAACTCTAACTCCTTATTATTTGTTGATTTAGAAAGTGGTTTCATAGGAGTTGAAAAGCAGATCAACTTAACACAAGATCTTTCAGACTTGTGTCAAGTTTCGTACTAATACAAACTATACAGCAGCTTAATTTCTTCCGCCCAAATCTCAGCATCAGGTGTTTCTAATATCATTGGGATTTCATCAAACCTGGCGTCATTCATCAGAAAACGAAAAGCATCTAAACCGATGAAACCTTTGCCAACACTTTCATGACGGTCAATTCTGCTGCCAAGGTCTCTTTTACTGTCGTTTATATGCATTCCTTTCAGATATTGAAAACCAATAATTTTATCGAATTCTTCAAAAGTCTTATCAAAAGCAGCTTTCGTGCGAATATCATATCCTGAAGCAAAAGCATGACAAGTATCCAGGCAGACTCCGATTCTGCTTTTATCCTCCACCTGCTTTATGATAAACGCAAGATGTTCAAATTTGTAACCCACATTGTTTCCCTGACCTGCAGTATTTTCAATTACAGCAGTAACATTTTCGGTTTTATCCAAAGCAAGATTAACAGATTCAGCTACTCTTTTCAGGCTTT
>CAYWJN010000140.1:0-3410 GCA_964457455.1 uncultured Candidatus Cloacimonadota bacterium | reverse complement strand
AATTATCAGTAATGGATCCATGCTGCGGTACTGGAATAATGTTGATGTACGCTTCTAATTATTCACTGAATCTGTATGGGGTGGATATCAATCCATTGTTGACCAAAATGGCTAAAATAAATTCTTACATCTACGTTCCCTGGCTTGCGTTTCGTCCAAAAACTCTCACTATGTTTGATAAAATGGATTCATGTGAATCCATTATTGAAATTGAACTACCCACAGGAATTAAATTGCCTAAATGTACGATGTGCAATAATCGTGAGAAATTTTTATTGGAATTGGAAACCAATCACGAGCTGGTAGTATCGGATGCTGGTTTTCTGAATATCATGCAGCCACGAATTTCAAGTGATGTTGTCAGTAAAAAACTTAAACCGGAAAACATCAGCTGTGCCACTTGTTACAAGGAGAAGTTATGATCAAACTGTTATGCATTGATTGTGGAAATTATACCTATTTTGAGACAGATGTTCAGGGGATAAGAAGTGTTGAACCCACAGCAGAAGGCATGATCATCAAAGATTCAATGATTGAGAACAGTAACTACACCGATGAAACAATTCGAGGTAATCTTACAGACATAATCGATTATGTATTAAAACAATCTGACCAGATCCTTCAATTCGATCATGAAACAGGCAAGTATCAAAACCAGTATATCACCTGCGCCAGATGCGGTTCAAATCTTGTCACCCCGCCTTATTCTGAATGGAAGCCAACACCAGAATTTATAGGCCTTGATGATGAATTATTGGAAAACAGCAAAGAATATTTACAATTACGAAAGGAGAGAAAAGATGAAAATAACTTGCCCGTCCTGTGGAAACCATAAGAAGTTTCTCGTACCGCTCTGGGTTCGATGTACTTTTCGATTTAATCACGATGGTACAATATCTATCCTGCATGTTAAACAATTAGAATCACTTGAAGAAAAACTGGCGAATCAAAATTCATTTCCGGCGTTGAACTGCCAAGAATGCGGAGCAGAAGCCGAGATAGATTTTAATGAATTTGAAAGCATTGATAACACTAAACGGGAATTAATGGCGCTGGAGGCATTATGAGCATTAAAACAAATGGATACAAGAAACAAATCACTGAGCGGATTAAAGCATCGGTTAATAACTGGATCGATGAATTAAAAGTCAAACATAAAGAGCTGCTGTTAACCAAGCAGTGGAAGATAATATTCCCTAAAGGATTTAACGCGGGGCATAATGTACTGCCTGTTGTAACTTCATCAAAAAAAGGAAAACATTTGATAGCTGAAGTGCAATTTGTGCTACCCGATGATTTGGAATTAGATATGGAAGGTATTGAATTAGTGCTGAAGAATGAACCTTTTAAACAAACAGAGAAAGACAAAAAAATAAAATCAGGTCCTGTGCCTTTGGATGAATCATTTGATATCCTTAATGACATGCTCATTGGATTAAACTCATTCATTCAGAATCTTAATTTTTCTATGCCGGGGATATCGATACCATCTTCATCAGCGCCAACTACGTTTTTCAACAATCCCATTAAAGCTAAACAAGGCCAGCCCCAGTTGAAGATCAATCCGTTGAATGATGCCAACAGCAATTTCATTCATAATAATTTTTCAAATAATACCAGCAACGGTAACACTTCAACCATTGACAATATTAAAAAGCAGATGATCAACAGTAACTACCTCCCTGACTGGATCAAAACAATAGAATCTAAAGACGTATGGGATCAACTTCTAACCAAACTAGCTGAAGCGTTTTATCATTACCAGCAACAGGTTGGCAAAGCTGTGGATCTGAAAGATTTCTTTGAGAAATATACAGAGCATCTGTTAAGCCAGGGTAAGCTTTATCACTACTGTAGATATAAAAGCAAGCCGGTGTCTTTGGATCCTAATAATCACTGCACAGAAAATTATTGCAGCAAAAAACCTTACAATTCAACATGTCCGATGGCTACGTTGAAATTTGGTACACCCCCATAAATTATTTTAGGAGATTAACATGTTATTTCAATTGAATAGATTCATTCCCATCGCGGAAAAGATTATCCCCCGGAGAAGCAGTATTCCCATACTGACAAATATTTGTTTCACCGATGGGAAGATCATTGCCACTGATCTGGATATGACCCTTATGATGAAAACAGAGCATAACATCAGCTTGATAATCCCATTGAATATCCTGAGAATAGTTCTCAAAGCCAAACCAAAAACGTTGATGTTTGAGAAGTTATCAGATGGCAAAGCCAAAATTCACTACGATAATAAATCCATAACCTTCTCTTCTGATCCTGTTGATGAATTCCCCAATTTCCCCAAAGGCAGATTTAAAACTGTGGCTACGTGGAGTAAAGACATTATTAAAACACTTCATGATCAACTCCCATACTGTTCCACAGATGAAACACGTATGCCCTTAACAGGTGTTTACATCAATCAGAATCATCACATAGAAACCTGCGCTACCAGTGGACATGTACTTCGGTTTATTAAAGACATCGATGTTGGGAAAAAGAGTAAACTCAAAGCTGATTTTACCGAAATAATTCCCAAAAAAGCTTTGCAGATTCTATCAAGATTTACTTTGAAAGAAGTGAAAGTGGCAGTGCGCGAAGATCAGTTCAGGTTCACGCTTGATAAAGACCTGGAATTCTTTGTCAGGAAAATCGAAGGTGAATATCCGAAATTTGAAAATGTTATTCCAAAGGAGCATTCGGGATCAGTGCATTTCGCTAAGGGTGAGATGCAGGCAATTATTAAAGATGCTATTAACTTCACTAATCGCTACAACCATCTTGCTGAATTTCTGATTGGTAAAAATGAAATATTGATATCAGCCGAAGACCCTGAAGCAGAAATGACGTGGCAAGGTAGCCTAACTGTAAGTGATATCACCGGAAAAGAAAATATGAACATCGGTATTAACCTGGAATTGTTAGAGAGGGTAATAAAAGGGATAAGCAGTAAAGAAGTTATCTGTATTTATGACAATCCCCATTCACCTTTACTCTTCTTTGATAATAGTGAATCGGAAAAAGAAGTAATCAATTTATTGATGCCCATAAATTTGGAGGAGAATGATGGATAATATAGTAATTGACACGCCAAAAAGATTAGATGAAGACATTGAAGATTTTAAAATCGATGCGGTAGATGATGAAAAAAATTTCACTGTCAGTAGGGTAAAACTCTGTCGTGAACCAGATACTGATAAATCCATCCTGTTCTACACCCAGGAGTTATCGAGAAATTTCAAGAATCCCAGAGATCCATTCGGAAAAAGACACATTATCAAAGCGTTTACTCCCAGCAACTTTGAAGCTGTTGCTGATACAACTCTTGAGAAAAAGTTTACTGATACGATCCTGGCGCATAAAAATGCTATTGAAGATTATTCCCCATTAACAGATATTCA
>CAYWJN010000139.1:0-3611 GCA_964457455.1 uncultured Candidatus Cloacimonadota bacterium | reverse complement strand
TCGATATACTCTCCGCAAACCGGTTTTATCACGTATTTGATGATATCAGCTTTTATCTTATCATGAGTAACATCAGGACTATGCTGATTAGACACCACAATGGTATGAACTCTTTTGGGGACGATATCTTCGTATTCTACCGTAACCTGAGATTTACCATCAGGACCTAAATATGATAATGTCCCATTCTTTCTGACTTCAGCAAGTTTCTTTGTTAACCCATGAGCTAACATAATCGGCAGAGGCATTAACTGAGGAGTTTCGTTAACTGCATAGCCAAACATCATACCCTGATCCCCCGCACCTTGCTCTTTATGCAAACCTTTTCCAATAGTCACACCTTGACTTATATCTTTAGCTTGTGGAACAATGCTGGAAAAAACTCCACAATTTTCAGCGTCGATTCCTAGCTTGCTGTGATCATAGCCAATTTCATAAAGTGTCTTTCTGACGATCTTATCAACATCAACAAACCCATGAGTTGTGACTTCTCCAAAAACCCACACAGCTCCATTTTTTGTAGCTGTTTCTGCAGCAACTCTAGACTCTGGATCTTGCCTTAAACACTCATCGAGAATTGCATCACTAATCTGATCACAAATTTTATCCGGATGACCTTCTGTAACAGATTCCGAAGTGAATAAACTTTTCATTGATTGCTCCTAATATCTATAATTATAAAATTAATTTGTTAAATAAAATCTTCATTTTTTTTCAAGTTCATTAAGCATCTTTCTAAGTTTTTTTCTTAGAGTTCGATTTATTAAAATCCATTTCTCCTGGTATTTTTTTAAAATCTCATAATTTCGATAAAAGTTCCCATGTTAATTGCTCAAAAAGTAAGCAAGTAGTATCATTCATATTAATTCACAAATTCTTTTTTGGTCTTCTTCTTTAAGGTACGGGTGCATGGGCAAGCTGAAAATTTCCTTTGAAACTTTTTCACAAATGGAAAAATCACCTTCATTGTAATTAAAACTAGAAAATGGAGGTTGTAAATGTAAAGGTGTTGGATAATAAATTGCTGTGGGTATCTCATTCGCTTTGAGTTTATCGATTAATTTATCTCTGTTTGGATGAAGAACTGAATATTGAGCCCAGACAGAAATATTATGTGATTTAACAAAAGGTGTTTTCACCTTCTCCATCAATAAAGAATTATACCGTTGGGCAACTTCCTGTCGCAATTCAATCTCTTTTTCAAATATCTCAAATTTAGCCAATAAAATAGCAGCTTGAATCGTATCCAACCTGCCATTAATACCTATCCTCATATTATTATATTTATCGGAGCTTTTTCCATGAACCCTAATTGAACGCATCTTTTGAAAATAATCTTCATTATCTGTGAAAATCATGCCACCATCACCATAACAACCCAAAGGTTTTGCCGGGAAAAAGCTGGTAGTCGTTATTTCTGAAAGGGAACAGGTTTTCCTGTTTTTATATTTCGCACCAAAACTTTGCGCTGCATCTTCTATCACGAAAAGATCATTTTTTTGTGCAATTTCATTTATCGAATCATAATCTGCAGGTTGCCCAAAAATATCAACAGGAATAATGCCTTTGAGATTCAGTTTCTTTTCATTTTTGATTTGAACTATTTTCTGTGACAACTTTTCAACATCAATATTAAATGTTTCAGGATTAATATCAACAAAAACAGGAATGGCTTTTAATAATAAAATAACTTCTGCAGTAGCAAAAAAAGTGAATGGTGAAGTTAATATTGCATCTCCAGGTTTAATCCCATACGTCAAAAGAGCCATTAATAAAGCATCCGTGCCGCTGGATACTCCGATGGCAAATTTTGTTCCCACATAGTCTGAAAGTTTATGTTCCAGTTCATCGACTTCAGGACCTAATATATATTGACCGTGATCGAGAACTTTTTGAATATTTTTTTCAATCTTTTTTCTGATAAGTTCTTGCTGTGCTTTCAAATCAATAAATTGCATTATCTATACCAGTTATGAAATTAAAGAGGTAAAAATATTTTCTTGCCAAGCTCTGCTGATTTATAAATCGCTTCAATTATCTCTAATGATTTTCGACCTTCTTGTCCATCGGTATTAGCGTTCGATTCTCCCAAAAGAGTAGAAACCACATTTTTATAATATGGCAAATGTCCAAATCCATAAACATTGGGAGGTTGATAATTTGATTGTTCAATAAATCTATCATCATCATCGTAATCTTTAAAATCCCACTTTTCAATCTTATTTACTGCAACACCACCCACTTTTACGGTTCCGTTCTCACCCAAGATTGTAATTGAACCTTCAAAATTATGTGGATAAGTAAGCATTGTTGTGTTTATTGTTCCAATTGCACCATTTCTGAATTTAAGAATTACCGAACCTGTATCTTCTGTTTCAATTTTTCTTTCTAATGTGCCAGTTTCTGCCATCACTGATTCTACTGAACCGATAAGCCATTGAATTGCATCCACATAATGGCTTGCCTGATTCATAAAAGCTCCACCATCCAATTTTTGTTTACCTCGCCAATCTGCTTGATCATAATAAGATTGAGGACGCTGCCAGAAAACATTTGATTGAACCAGATAGATCTTTCCAAAACGGTTTTTATCTATTGCTTTCTTCAATAGCTGCATAGTTGTATTCAAACGATTTTGTTTAACAACGAACAACTTCACATTATTGTTTTCGCAAGCTTCGATTAGCTTATCAGCATCTTTTACAGTAGTTGCCATCGGTTTTTCGGTAATTACGTGTAATTTTCTTTTTGCTGCTTCGATTCCCATCTCAGGATGCAAACCACTTGGCGTTGTAATTATCACGGCATCTAATTTTTCTTTATCTAACATTTCCAAATAATTAATGTAGTATTTTTTCATCTCGTATTTTTCTGAAGAATCTTTAGCTCGGGATTCAATTATATCTGCACAAGCAACAATTTCCGCTTCATCGATTTGCTTTATGGAATCGAAATGTTTTGAAGATATTCGTCCGCAACCTATAAGTCCGAATTTAATTTTTTTCATTTAAAAATCTCCTAAGATTTTTCAAGTATAAGGGATAAGGGATAAAGGATAAGGTTTTGAAAATTATTTTGTTGCATTCTGTGAAGCTGAAATGGATCCTAATATTTTTTTAAGCTCTATAGATTCTGTTACTAACTTCTTTAACTCGCTCTGATCACCAAGTTTTAATGCTTTTAATATTTTAAGCCAATATACAGTTTCTCTAGCTTCTTTTAGAGATATTTTAATTTTATTGTAAAAATCTGCTTTAGATGACGCTGCCTGTGACTCTTTACCCTATTAAATCCCAGTTAAATAAAAAAAAGGATTTAACGGGACAAGTAAGATTTGAGCCTATTATTTAAAAACATCTTACCATGAAATGTTTTCAAATATTTTTCCCTGTGAGTTGCATCTTGTTGTGATAAACAACCTTCATAGTAAATCAACTTCAAAGGTCGTCTATCTTTTGTTGATTTAACCCTCCCTTTTTGATGCTCTTCAAATCTTTGCTTAATATTCTTTGTATACCCAGTATAAAATTTTCCATCTCTATCGCTTTTCAATACATATACATAAAAAAATGTATTCATAAAATTTATTAAGCAATTTAACAGGGTGAATA
>CAYWJN010000138.1:0-3696 GCA_964457455.1 uncultured Candidatus Cloacimonadota bacterium | reverse complement strand
GCATTAATTCGATTTTATGATAGAGTTTATCTCTGATTTTATTGAAAAGTTCATACTCGATATTTCGGATGCGTTCTTCCGCTCCCAGAACTTTTGATTCATATTCTTTGAGTTGTGGACTAATGTAGCGTTCAGCATTTACCAGAGTTTGCTTCCTGATGTAATAATCCGGAACTTTATCTTTATGTGTTTGAGTAATTTCAATATAATATCCGAAAACTCTATTATAATTGACTTTTAATGACGGAATCCCAGTTTTTTTTCTTTCGTATTCTTCCAAACGGGAAATCCAGCTCTTTCCACTTTTACTGATTTCTCGAAGTTCATCAAGATATTCATTATAACCATCTTTAAGAATATTTCCTTCTGTGATTTGCATGGGAGGATTTTCAATAAGAGCATTTTTGATAATATTAATAATTTCTGAATAATCTTTGATTTTTTCTTTTAAAGAATTGATTAGAGGGTTTTCAAATTCGTTTAAAAGTTCAGCGATTTGAGGAGATGTTTCCAGGTAATTTTGCAGAGCAATTAAATCGCGTGGATTAACTCGTTTAGTTCCGACTTTACTGATGATCCTGCTCAAATCACCGATTGTATTCAAGATTGTGCGTAAATCGGTTGTAAACGCAAAGTTCTTTTTAAATGTATCAATAGCATTATGACGCTTTTGTATTTCAGTTACATCCAAAAGCGGATTAAGCAGCCAGTTGGTTAATTTTCTGGCTCCCATTGGTGTGGATGTTTTGTCCAAGATCGAGATCAAAGTGCCGAATCGTGTTCCGTACCGAAGCGATTTAAAGAGTTCAAGATTGCTTCTGGAAACCTCATCGAGCTGCATAAAGTTTTCCAGGGAGTAATATCTCAAACTGGTTATATGTTTAAGCTCATTATTTTTTAAGGATTTGATGTAAGCCAGAGCAATGCCTGCTGCGGTTTTTGCAAAAGGTCTATTTTCAGCACCAAAACCATCTAAAGTTGTTGTGCCAAAATGGTTTGTTAACATCCGTTCTGCTTCTTCCGGATCAAAATACCAGGTTTCAAAAATCGTGATGATTGGTTCGTATTCCAAAGAAAACTTATCTATTAACGATTTAACTTCTTCATTTTCCACGATGATTTCTGCTGGTTTGGAACGCATTATTTCGTCTTTAAGTTGATTTTCCAATATTTCTGTAAACAGGAAATCTCCAGTAGAAACATCGATTAATGAAAATCCGATTTTTTCTTTCCTCTCTAAATAATAAATTGCTGCTAAAAAATTATTTTCAGTTTTATCGATTAATTTGGCATCGATTATTGAGCCGGGAGTTATAATATCAATGATCTCTCTTTTCACCAGACCTTTTGCCAGTTTCGGGTCTTCGGTTTGCTCGCAGATGACAACTTTAAGACCTTGTTTTACCAGTTTATCCAGGTAATTATCCAGGGCATGATAGGGAAATCCTGCCAGGGGAATGGGATTTTCAGCATTTTTATTGCGAGCAGTTAAAGTGATTCCCAGAACCTTTGATGCTGTTTTAGCATCGTCAAAAAAAGTTTCATAAAAGTCGCCCATCCTGAATAGAAGGAGTTTATCCGGATGTTGATTTTTTATGTTTAGAAATTGTTTGAGCATTGGTGTGATTTTTGTTTTTTCTGTCATGTATATCCTTTTTTGGGATTTTTTTAACCACGAATTAACACGAATTTTCACGAAATATATTTTTTAGTTTTTCGTGTTTTCTACCACATCGCACCCAATCAGACCTGACTCGCAGCGACTTGTCCGGGCGTAATAAAATGAAGACTGAAGCGTGAGTTGGGAATGATTGAAACTCCACGCCACTCAATAAACTCCAACCCTGTTATAAATAACCTTTATAGTTTGGAGTAAAACAACCGTGTTGTTTTATAGCAAAATCACGCCTGCCCCGTAGGGAAGAATGACCATATCGGGGGATTTTGCACTCCATATTTAATAAACCACGAAATCAAATTCCAAATTCTCCCGTCTGGAAGTTGGTGTTTGTCTGCCTTTTGTTAGTTCCTTTACTTTATCTATCACATAATCTCTGAGTTCTGAAATGCGAATTTCGTTATCATTATTTTTATCTGCATTATTTGTCTTTAATCCTTCGAGCACTGCATAAGTAAATACTCCATTTTTCCACTGTTCAGATTCAAGAGCGAATTCCATTCCACTTGCCGAGGAAATTACCATTGCACCGGAACCACGCCGAAGGTCTGCAAATAGTTCTTTCAGGAGCTCAAAAGAATTCTGAAGTCCAAGCGAACTTTCTTTTGATTTTAGTTTCAAACCTCTGAACGACCGTGTTTTGATTGTACCTTCTGATGTTGAAGTGGAAGCTACTACTTCAGTTTCTTCTTTATCAACCTCACCGGAATGGCAGGTATCCATAAGAAGAAGTTTCTTTCTGGCAGGAATTCCATCTAACAAACCTTCGATCTCTTCATAGGGCAATCCTCTTAAAGACGGATTATAAAAATCAATGTCAGTTGTAGCAAAATAGTAATCCAGATTTTCATCGAGTAATCCGTGTCCAGCAATGAAAAGAATTACTTCATCATCAACTTCAGACTGCATTAGTGTTTCTTTTACTTTGAGAATGTTTTCTTTTGTTGAATTCTTATCAAGAATCCTCTGGATATTTACATTTCCGAATCTTTCTTTTTCATTTTCAAAATGAGTAGCTAGATCATCAGCATCTTTGGAAGCATAAGTGAGGTCATAATCATCATCAAAATAATCTGAAACGCCGATTGCAACAACAAATAAATCCGGTTGTCTTATTGGACCATTATAAATGATCTCAAATGTTTCTTTCAAGCTTTCCGCACCTTTTTCATTGTGTACCGAAACCTGGATTTTGTTTTTCCCATTTGAAAGTTCGATTCTAAAATCTTTTGTTATTTCGGAAAGATTTTGACCACACAAAGAAATACCTTTTACACCATAAATTGGAACATCGTTTACATAAACATTAATACGGTCTAAATTGTATTTAGAATCATTTGCTTTTATTTGGAAAGATATGTTTTTATTTTTTGTTTCAAATGGAAAGTCTTTGTTAACAAATTCTACTTTCGGTAAGTGCATATCTGTACTGATTTGATCTTCGGTAAATCCCATCTTTTTCAATCTTTTCAAATACGCTTTTTTATATGATTGAATTAGAGTTTTATCTGATTTTCCAATCCGATCAATAACAATATCCGGACGATTGAATATAATATCGAAATTTTCAAATGTGTAAACCCTTAAGCCCTGGACAAAATGAACACCTTTTGTAGCATTTTTTGAAATTGTGTAATAGTTATCAGGAGTAATAATAGCATAATCTTTATCTCCAATCGAAATTAGTGTTATTACATCTTTCCCACTTTTTACATCCCAGATTTTTGTTGTTTTATCCCAACTTCCCGTTACAATGTATCTGCAATCCGCACTGAAAGAAACGGATGATACCGGATAAGAATGCCCTTTAAATGCTTGCATCTCTCTGCCGCTGGAAACTCCCCAGAGTTTAGCTGTTGTATCCGAACTCCCCGTTACAATGTATCTGCCATCAGTACTGAAAGAAACGGATATTACATCACCCGAATGTCCTTTAAATGTTCCTATCTCTCTGCCGCTGGATACTTGCCAGAGTTTGGCTGTTTAATCAATACTTCCTGTTACAATGTATCTGCGAT
>CAYWJN010000137.1:0-3784 GCA_964457455.1 uncultured Candidatus Cloacimonadota bacterium | reverse complement strand
TTCCAGAGTTTAGCTGTTGTATCCGAACTCCCCGTTACAATGTATCTGCCATCCGCACTGAAAGAAACGGAATGTACATTCTCGGAATGCCCTACTTGAACTACAGTTTCAAGAGGTAATTCATCAGCGAAAATGGGCATAATTATAGATAGAATGATAAATATTAAATAGATATTTCGTATAACTTTTAAATTTGCTTTTTGTTTTAACATTTTGCTTCCTCCTTGTTTTTTTGCCACGAAGGCACCTTTCAATTTGCTAAGGTGTTGTGTAGAACGGTTTCCTATTTTTCAAAAACCGTCCATTGATAAACTTTCTCCGTAATTTCCATTTCCGGATTTTTTAATTTAATTCCTCTTGTTTTTGCGATTTGGGATCCAATGTCTGTTTCAATGATATTTATGTAAGTTCCGTCTCCAAGATTTTCTCTGCGATAATTTACTTCCGGTTGCTTTTCCGTAGAAGCTTGCAGAATCAGTTGCTCGACGCCACTCGGCTCGCAAATAACTCCTTCAAAAGGAATTTGTATCCATTGGTTTGCCTGATCTGTTGCCAGCGGATAATTGTCGATGAGCAAGGTTTTCGTTCCATCTGCAAAAATATACATCAAGCGAGTATAGCAGGTTTTATTGGCTCTCACTAAAATTTTGGGTTCATCACCATAATAATAGACAACCGGTCCATCAGACATTTTATCGGTTTGCAAATCCACTTTCAGACGATTATCGGTCTGGATTGCATTGTATAAAGCGAGCTTGTTTTGTAATGCCTGTTTCAGATTTTCAGGTCGGATTTCATCCCAACCAATATTCTCGCAGGTTACCCTATTCACAAAGATCTGGTTGCTTTCCTGTTCATTATTCCGATAATCCATCTTTCTTAAAATTAGATAGATTCCTTCATCAGATTCAAGTATTTTACCTCTGAAAACCATTTCACCCGAGTCGGGTTTGCCGGCAAACTCGACTCGAGTGGAACGTTGCCACTCAGTTTCCTGGATTATCTTATTAGTGATAAGTTCAGAAATTTTATTGCCGAATCCGGAAACAAAACCGGTATTTTCAAATTCAAATGGATAAATAGTGAATTTCGTTTTTTGGTTATCCAGCATCGGCAAGATCAATTCATCAGCTAATTCAGCCATTGATTTTGGTGTAGTTCCAGCTAAAATGGTAAGTTTCTTTTCTATTTCGCTTTTTGTTGGAAGTTCATCAATTTTAATATCATTTTGCCATTTGTTCAAAAAGAGATAGACCTTCAAATAATCGTTCAGGTTTTCGGAATGTGAGATACAATTTCCATATTGTTTTATAGCTTCTTTAGGATTGGAAGAATAAAGTGATTCTGCAAGTTTGAATTTTTCTGAAATTTCTTTGATAGAGTTTTCGATCTTAAACTTAAAGGAATTCTTCATATCAGCAGCAGGAATACCAATCATCACATAATACATCTTTCCGTCTTTTTCGCTTTCCAGGATTTTGTAATTCATAACTTCCAGGTTGGTTTTAACTTTTGCTTCACTGAGGAAATATTGGGTGACTTTTGTGTTTTCTCCCAGTTCTTCTTCTGAGACGCGGTTAATGGTTTCACCGGAAACCTGGCAGGAAATTATCGATGCAGCATCTTTAAGAGCAAGATTTTTGGATTGTGTTTCTGCTTCTGCTTCTGCGATATTTCCATCCTTAATTACAGCAGAACCTTTTCCAATGAAATAATCCGGATATTTATCTGCAAAGTTATTTGTGTACCATTTTGGGATTGAAAATAATGTGATAGAAAATAATAATAAAATTAAAAATAAGATTTTTGTTTTCATGATTTTATGCTCCTTTGATATTATTTTCCGAAGCTTCCACCAAAGAAAATCTTTCAATTAAGATTCGGAAAGTTTCAATTTATTCGATTCAACTTATCCCATAATTCTTGGCGAGATGAATCAAATGTCAACTTATCCCAAGATTCTTGTTCCAGATGAACAATGTCAACTTGTCCCAAGACTCCTGCGGAGCTTAGGACAAGTTTCAATCAAGACTTGACACAAGCCTAAAGGTCTTGTGTTAAGTCGATCTCCACCAGCCAGCTGCAACCAGCCAACTTAGATGATGAAATCACTTGTGACAAGTTTCGTAATTTTTCCTTTCATTATCAAATAATAACTTAACAAAATCGTCATTGGTAGGATGTTCCAAATAATTCTCGATTGTGCTTTTGTATTTTTCAGGTGTAACCTTGCATATCTCGAACACTTCAGGATCAAACAATGTGCCGTCTCTAATTCCAATCCATTCGGAATAATTTGAATATTCCCATTCTTCGGGAGTTATGACGAGATTTGCTTTCAACGGATTAAGATGAATATAACGGCATAAATTAAGGAAGTATTTATCATCCTCAATAATGATCGATTGCAATGGACCCGCCATCAAAGAACCTCTCCTTTCGTATTTAGTATTGTATTTTTGAACATAAGAAGACAATACGGAATTAAATATTTGGTATATTTTTATATCTGAATTTTGACGAAGGAAGAAATGAAAATGGTTTGGCATTAAACAATATGAAAATACGGATAGAGGGTACTTTTCTATACTTTTTTTGAACTTGTTTAAGAATAAATAATAGTCTTCATCTTCGAAAAATAACATTTCTCCATCAACCGCTCTATTATAAAAATGAAAACTGTTTCCTTTTTTAAATTCAATCGATGTACATTTCATAAATCCTCCAATTTCAAGGCTTGGCACAAACTCGAGACTTGACACAAGCTGACAAGTCTTGTGTTAAGTCGCCATCTTCCCAACTTATCTCAAGATGATTTCCTGATTATCCTCGTTAGAAATTTGAACCATCAAGTAAGCAAGCAAGGTCAACTTGTCCCAAGACTCCTGCGGAGCTTAGGACAAGTTTCAATCAAGACTTGGCACAAGCCGATAGGTCTTGTGTTAAGTCGATCTTGCTAAATAAGGTGACAGAAAGTGTTACTAAAATTAAAAATAAGATTTTTGTTTTCATGATTATTGCTCCTTTATTTTGGGAGTGCTTTTTTCTCATCCCTAAATTGCATTTGGAATACACTTGCTAAAAAAAATGTATTTTGATATCCTATTTAGAAGTAAAACCTATCGCAAAGTCAAGGGTTGGTCTTATTTCAAAATCTATTTTTTTATTTCGAGAAATCCAATTTTGAAGGCCTAAACCTACACTACTGTTCCATCCAGAAGCCCTTACCCATCGGTATCCAAATACTCCACCTATTCCATATTCCCATTCGTGTCTTGGACTATCTTTAGAGATATACATTACAGTAGGTCCAATAAACCAAGATGATTTGTGAGAATTAAATATAAATTTAAAACCAAGGCAATGTTCATGAAAGAATGTACCTGCGTCGATAGTGAATTTAGAAATTTGCAGTTCGAAACCAAAAAATCCTGAAAAGGAGGAAAATCCAACTCGTGGGAAAATAAAATTTAAATTCTTTTCTTTTAGAATTTTCTTATCAGGGTGCACACCTTTTTGTGTAATTTCATCTTCATATTCAATAGGCTTCTCTTCAGAACTCATCATAAAAACAAAATCACCCTTATCCAATTTAGGATTTCGTATTGTTCCAAATTGTGGATGTTGTGCACCATAAGTATAGTTTATTACATTATCCTGTAAATAACTGCCTAGTTCTCTTCCCGTTATATAACTATCATCATTCAAATCTGCATAACCTTCTTTTAAGCCATCGATAAGACAGGTTTTGAACATACTTTTATCTGGCACAATTTCATTTTCA
>CAYWJN010000136.1:0-3789 GCA_964457455.1 uncultured Candidatus Cloacimonadota bacterium | reverse complement strand
TCCGTCCAAATTCTCTCCCTCTGGTCGAGAACTTCGAGAACTCGCCAGTCGTTATACGCAATCATGGAAGAAGAGCGTTTGGTGGTTCTGGTTGCTAATCCACCTTGATGTTGGTTAGGCCATTTTGAATGTGTTTTCAGTAAAAGAGAAAGTATTAAATATAACCATAGTATTATGGCAATTAACAATAATATTATGGTGAAAGAATGTGTGAAAACATTCCATGCAAGCCTCCAAAAGATGCCCATCCAAGATGGCTTAAGCTTCGTGATTTAGTTAAGGCACTTCGTTTTCCTACCCGTTGGGCAATAATTGAATTCATTGGTGATGGTGCTAAAAGTACAACGGAAATCTACGAACATCTGATTGGGAGAGGCGCACAATTGACGAAACCAGGGTTCTATTACCATATTTCAGAACTTAAAAATGCTGATATCATAGGGGTTGCTGAATATATAGAAGCGGGGGGCCCGCACCAGAAAAAATCTGGAAGCTAAAAACTAAAAAAATTGTTTTTAATCTATTGGAAATGGAAGGGGAAGAAAACAAATGAACATAACTGTCATTATCATCAATGGCATAGCGATTATCGCATTAACTATCGCATTTATTGTTAGCAAGGAGAAAGCCATTAAATCTTTGAAGATGGCTGGCAAGTCCTTTTTTAAAATATTTCCAATGGTATTTATCATAATACTCGCTATCGGACTTCTCCTAGGATTCGTCCCTCCTGATCAAATATCAAGATTCGTAGGAGAGCAATCTGGAATCGGTGGTGTTTTACTTATCGGTGTCGTTGGGGCATTGATGCATATCCCAGCTTTATTATCATTCCCTTTGGCAGCTTCCCTTCTTGAGAGTGGAGCATCGGTTACCGCGGTTGTAGCTTTTATTACCACATTAACTATGATTGGAACGATCACATTGCCTCTGGAGATAAAAGAACTCGGAAAGAAGATGGCACTTCTCCGGAACGGATTGAGTTTTCTCATTGCAATTATCATTGCCCTTATCATGGGGGCGATCCTGTGAAAGGGACTGGGAACAAAAAGATGAACGAAAACATGAAAGAAAAGCAAAAAAAAGGAATGATACGAGATTCAATTATTCTCGGGGTAATTTTGATTATTACGGTAATTCTTATATCGATTTTTCCAGATAGAAAGGGAGCGGTAATCAGCACCTCATGGGATTTTTTCATTGAGATGATGTTGATACTTCCAGCGGTGATGGTGATATTAGGTCTTTTTGCGGTTTTTGTACCAAAAGAAACTGTTGTAAAGTATCTTGGAAAAACATCCGGAATAAAGGGTATTATCCTTGCTATAATTATTGGTGCATTACCAACAGGTCCTCTTTATGTAGCCTTTCCAATGGCTGCGGTATTGATTAAGAAAGGTGCTAAGATATCCAATATCATTGTTTTTCTTTCAGCGTGGGCATGCATAAAAATACCGCAGGAGATGGTAGAGCTTCAATTCCTCGGACCACAGTTCATGTTATTACGGTTGATCTTGACTATTATTTTCGTAATAATTATGGGAATCTCAATCGAAAAAATAATCGAATGGAATGATAAAAAACCAAGCATATCTCCAGGAGTGTGAAGATGATGCGAGTAGTTGATCTCAAAGCAATGGTATCATATCCATATGAAGAACGAGAAAAGAATATCGTTTACAATGTCGAAGAATTCAAAGTAAGAATTATCAAACTACCCGAAGATGGTAAAATGCCAAATTGTGAAATGCCCTCTCACGTTATCTTCTATGTTATTAAGGGTAGTGTGGATGTAACGGTTAATCAAGAAAAGGCAACCATTAATGAGGGGCAGTGTCTTATTAGTGAGCCTGCAACCATATCAATGAGAACGATAGATGGTGCTAAAATAATGGGCATACAGATAACGGTAAGGAATGGTGTATAGAGATGGTTGTTGAGAGTGTTCCAAAAATGGTTGGGATGGCCTATGCAATAGCTTCTCTTTTCGTACTGTTTTACCTATTCTATAAAAATAAGTTCAACAAGAATATTGGATATTTCTTTCTTATCATTTCCTCAATTATGGGATTCCTTGTTTTTGCACCGATGTTCCCAAACCAATTTCAATTGCTTGTTCTTGGTAACACAGGACAACTTGGTGTTCCTCTCCAGATTGCAGTCATAGGTCTTTTGTTGTTTATTGTTCTAACATTAGTGTTTGGAAGGATGTTTTGCGGTTACCTCTGTCCCATAGGAGCAATACAGGAATTGGCTTATATCATACCGATTAAGAAACTGAAGATCACAAACAAAATTATACCAATTGTTTTTCGTCTGATTTTCTTTCTTGTATTCATAGTCATTAGTGTGGTTTTCTCCATAGGAATTCTTACTTACCTTGGATTTCGGGATTTTTTCTATCTAAATCTCGTGTCTCTTTTTTTCTACATTTTCTTAGCCTTGGTAATACTCTCGGTCTTCATTTATAGGCCATTTTGCCGATTTTTCTGTCCATACGGTATGTTACTATCTTTCACTTCTATTAAAAGCGTATTTAAACTAAGACGAAATGATAACTGTATTGATTGTAAAAAATGTGAGAAAATCTGTCCAACAAATGAGGCAGGCAGACTTGATTTAAAACAAGAATGTTACCTATGCAATAGATGCAAGGATGTTTGTCCTGTCAATGCTATTGAATATAATAGAAAGGAGGTAAAAAAATGAAAATAGTAGATGTGAAATCAGCACCAGAAAAGCCGAATCCACACAATGTAAGCGTTAGAAAGCTTTATGACACGGAATATGCCCAAGCGATCCATATAGAACTGAAACCTAGAGAAAGTCTGAAAAAACATATTACTCCTGTAGATGTTTTTTTCTATATTCTGGAAGGAAACGGTGTTGTGGAGATTGGGGATGAGAGCAAAAAGGTCTCTAAAGATATGCTTATTGAAAGTCCTGCTCGCATACCTCATCGTTTAATAAATGAAGGAAAAGAAATATTTAGAATTCTTGTTGTAAAAACGCCGAGGCCAAAAGAATCAACAAAATTATTATAACCACAAAATCGATTATCTCATCTGAAGTCGTAAATGGTAAAAAGGAGGATATGGAAATGATTGGAAAACTACCTGAAAATGTATTGGATGCTGTTATTGAAACGATCCCTATTGAGTTCTCGGTAGTTGATGAGAATGACAAGGTATTGGCATGGAACAAACACGAAACAAGAATATTCAAGAGACCTGAAGGTGTTATAGGGAGGGATGTTCATAACTGTCATCCGAAAAAAAGTGTTGATAAAGTGGACACGATTATGAGGGAAATGAAAAGTGGACAGAGAGACAAAGCAAGGTTTTGGATCGATCTTCCTCTTGGTCCAAATGGAGAAAAAGAAAAGGTTCTTATTGAATATTATGCTCTGAGGGATTCTGACGGAAAATACATTGGTTGTCTGGAAGCATCTCAAAACATTGCAGAACTTCAATCCTTAAACGGTCAAAAACGATTGCTCGATTGAACTGAAAAATGATAGAGAGAAAAGATGAGGACGAACCACCAAACGACGGCTTTCCAGAAGCCTCTCTTCCTCCATGACTCTTCGGTCGCTGTCGCTCCCTCGCCCCGTTGCACTCTCACTCCGCTGACGCTCCGTTCGGGGCGTATAACAGGCGGGTATACGGCTCCAGACCTTGCAGGTCTTCCGCCCAAATGCTCGGCTTCGCCTCGCACTTCGCATACCCGCCAGCCGTTATACGAACTAGCGAGTGACCCCCTTGGCGTAAAAATGAAAATTTGCGTTTT
>CAYWJN010000135.1:0-3821 GCA_964457455.1 uncultured Candidatus Cloacimonadota bacterium | reverse complement strand
TAGTCAAATTGGTGGTTGGAAGAAGGAGCGTGAAAAAAATGCCTAAAAGATATGGACATATATATGAGAAAATATATGAATGGGATAATCTATTATCAGCATTTCATAAAGCTTCAAAATCAAAGAAAAATCGACGAGAAATAGTTGAATTCGAATATAATTTGGAGAAATATCTTTTAGACATACAGAGAGAATTTGAGGAGCAAAGTTTCAAATTTGGCGGATATAAAGAATTTAAGATATTTGAACCCAAAGAGCGAACAATATCTTGCGCCTCTTTTAAGGATCGGGTTGTTCATCACGCAATTTGCAATATTCTAAATCCGCTACTCGATGGATCGATCATTTCGGATAGTTACGCTTGCAGAAAAGGTAAAGGATTACATCGAGCCATAAAGCGAGCATTTTATTTTTACCGAAATTCGAGCTATTGTTATAAATTCGATATTAGGAAATACTTTTATACGATCGATCAGCAGATACTTCTTGAAAAATTAGAAAGAAAAATAAAAGATCCAAAATTAATAATTCTGATTAAGGATTTATTATCTACATATAAAACAGGAGCCGATTACTTTTTCCCTTTTAATGAAGATGATGTTTTTGATTATGCAAGAAGAAGAGGATTGCCTATAGGTAATCTTACAAGTCAGATTTTTGCCAATTTTTATCTCTCGGAACTCGATCATTATGTAAAAGAAGAGCTGCATCAAAGTTTTTATATCAGATATATGGATGATGTTTTGATTTTTTCCGATAATAAAGAGAAATTGAATGTAATAAAAGATAAAGTTGAGAATAAGTTAAAAGAGTATCGTCTTCATCTTCATACTCATAAAAATACGATTATCAAAACAAAAAGGGGTGTGAATTTTTTGGGATTCAGATTTCATCTTCATCAAATTCGACTTCAAAATAAAAATTTAGTGAGATTCAAAAGAAATATCCGAAAAAGAGCTGATATGGATCTACCTGTATCTGAACAGCTTTGTAGTATAAATGGTAATCTCGGTTTTTTATTTGCAGGAAATACCAGAAAGATCATTGAAAAAGTTTTTATAGAAACATTGTTTATTGATAATGGTAAAAAATATAATTTTTCACTTTCAGGGAATAATGCATAAGACAAGCCGTGTTGCGTGGCGGTTCCTGGAACAACAATGACAATAACTGTCGTGTTGCCAATCGTAATAGGAACAATCCTGATAACAGCAACAACAATAACGGGTTTCGTCTTTCGAATACTGTCAAAGCCTGAATTTTAACTTCTAAACGGAAATTGAAAGAGTGCAGTTAGGGAGTCCAGCATTATTTCCTGTGTCAAAATAATCGTTGACCGAAGTATGGTTTGATTGGTTAGTAGCATTGTCGAAAGCCGGTTTTTATTTGCGCATGACTTGAACAGCAGTGAGACCTGTAAGCGTGGGAGCAATAGATAGTAACAAGAAGAACAAAAAAAGGAGCATTTATGAAATTCAAATTATTCATTTTACTTTTATTTTCATTTTCGTTATTATTTGCTGTAAATATCCAACAGGTAAAAAACAGCGGAGATTATTATTATGGTGAATCCTATTCCGAGATTTATCAGGAAGCAAGAGATGAAGCTCTGAAAAAGCTTACAGAGCAGATTGTAGTAATGGTTCGATCTTCTTTTGTGAACAAATTGAAAGAAACAAATTTCAATGTGGACGAATCAGTTGAATCCATTCTGCAAACGCATTCTCTGGCAACTCTCAAGAATCTGCTGGAAATCAAAGAACCTTGTACAAATGGTTTGCGGGTATTTCTGTATATCAAAAAATCTGATGTTGCCAAAGTGTTTGAAGAACGAAAAAAGCTGTTAAACGACATCTATACAGAAGCAAAAATACTAGAGGAAGAAGGTAATATCGGCAATGCTCTCAAATGGTATTATTTTTGTACAATATTGATGAATTCGCTGCCGGATGAACGAGTTGTGTGGAATGGTATAAATTTCAGTACTGAAATACCGCATCGTATAAATTCTATTCTTCCTGCTATAAAATTTAATCTGCAAAATGATGTAAAACTATCAGAAAAGGAACGCCGTATTAAATTGAGTGTTCGTTATAAGAATAAACCGGTAAGTTTTATCCAGTTTACATTTTGGGATGGAATAAATCAAGTGCGAGTGGAAGGTAAGGATGGATATGCAACTCTTGAACTTCTGGGAGCGAGCACAAAATTCCGCAAACTGGATATTAATATCGAATATATATTCTATTCATGCAGGGAAGAATTTAAAGCAGTAGCAGAACTCTGGAAAGTGGTAAAGCGCTGTAAATTTGTGAACAAAAGAACAATCCAACTTGAAAAAGAGCCTGATATTTTTGAACCGGAAATTATTGGAGAGTATTTTAACATCGTTCTTTATAATGATAATGATAGCTGTTTTTATGCAGATAATATCAAAAATGAAGCAGTAAATTTCCTTAATTTATTGCAAAGCAGTGATGAAGATGAATTAAAAAATCATTATGCTTCAGATCAGTTTATTCGTGATAAGATACTGCGAATAATAAAATATAATCATCCAAAACCAATAGATTTTACGAATACGGTAAATATCAACAAAACATATGAAGGCTGGGAAATGCGACGGATTCCTGTGCTGACGAACTATCCATCCATTCATAAACAGACAACAGAATATCTGGTTCTCGATTTTAATGAACAAGGTAAACTTGTAGATATCAGTTTCAGTATTATGGATAATCTTTACAAAGAATTTGTTGAAGATGCCAAGTTTGGCAAAGAGTGGGGCAATCGTTCTGTGATTATCAAGTTTATCGAGAAATATAGGTCTGCTTTTCTTAACAGGAATGTAAATACTCTTGAAGCAATATTCTCTGATGATGCAGTTATTATTGTGGGTCGTGTTTTCAAAAAAACAAAAAAACTGAAAGATTATAAATATAATTCATTTGGAGATCAACCGGATGCAAATTATATTCGTCTTAAGAAAGAGGAATATCTCAGACGCCAGAAGGCAGTGTTTGATTCTCAACAGGATATTTATTTGGGTTTCAGTACATTCCGCATTGATAAAAAAAATAATGTAGAAGGTATTTATGGAGTTAGTATGCGTCAGAATTACAATTCAACCGTATATTCTGATGAGGGTTATCTTTTCCTGCTTATCGACTTCAATGAGGAACAACCAAAAATTTATGTTCGATGTTGGCAACCTCAGGAGTGGAGCAACTCTGACCTGATAAAGATGGCTAATTTTCGAGTGAATGAGTAGGATTGGAATTATAAGACGCTCCTGCGTCGAAAAATTGTGTGGTTTTTGCAGAGCGTGGGAACAAGGCGAAGACGAGGTTTGATCGGAGGAAAGTTGGAAGACTTGTTTGTAAAGGAAGAAATCGAAGAATTGCGACAGCAGATAGAACATCACAACAAGCTTTACTACAAAAAATCCCAACCAGTGATTTCTGATTATGAGTATGACCAGTTAGTTAAACGCCTTCAATATCTCGAAAAAAAATATCCATTGTATAAAATTGAAGAATCTCCTACGGAAAAAGTAGGTTCCGACCTTGAGGAAAGAACAAAAATAATTCCTCATAAAGTGCGGATGTACAGTCTGGAAAATGCTTATTCATTAGAAGAAGTTAATTCCTTTTTGAATAAAATTGCTGAAAAAGCTGGTTATTTCCCCAAAGTTTCTTTAGAACACAAAATTGATGGATTCGGTATTAACATCTTTTATGATAGAGGAATTCTGCAATATGCAACTACTCGTGGTGATGGCTTTGAAGGAGAAGTTGTAACAGAAAATGTAAAAACCATAA
>CAYWJN010000134.1:0-3825 GCA_964457455.1 uncultured Candidatus Cloacimonadota bacterium | reverse complement strand
ACATCATTGGTGGTAGTTTCAATCCGAAGAATTTGACCGAATTTATCATACATCTAATTACTTGATCACATCTCAGACCTGTGGTTTTATCAACTTTGTTTGAATATAATTGTTTGAATTTTAAATTCTTTTTAGCTCTTACAATGAAATAACCCAATTCCTTATTCAGACGATAAAGACGCTTATAATCAATATAACCTCGATCCATAATGTAATATGAACCCGGTTCAGGAATTAGAACATCTAATATATTTACATCATGAACAGAACCGTCAGTTATTTCTATAAATGTAGGTATCGAACCCCGCAAATCCAACAAAGCATGAAGTTTTATAGCACCTTTTCTTCTTCGGAATTTGCCCAGGGGAAAAGCGATAAGCATAAATCTATGGTTGTTGAATCAAGAGCATAAATAATATTGTCTAAATCAATGTCAGCTAAATCGTCATTATGATAAAGGTTTCTGGCTATGGAAATCAAGCCCTGGGCAAATTCTGCATAAATTCTCCAATCTCGATTTTGGTTAGCATTTGCTAAATTTGTCCTTGTTACATTTCCTCTGATTCCCAGATGATAAAGTTTTTGCGGTTGTGCATTCAAGCATGTTTCAATATCTCGTAAACTATTTCTATAAGTTAATTGAGTAAAACTCATACAGAGAAATTGATCCCAACAACTGAAATGACGCATTTTGTAATTTCCTTTATACTTCATAACATTCTTATCAAATTCATATTTTGAGAAATAGCCCATAATTTGGGAAAAAACTGTTTTTCCTTCATTCATTTTTTACCTCGTTGATATGAAGCAAAAAATGAAAACGTTATTTCAAATCAAAAAATATTTTTTGTGCTGTTTTCTCCTTTTATAATCATTGTCTTCGTGATTCCGCTGTCACCTTAACTGGACAGCAGTGAATTATTCTTATAATCATAACCATTCCGTAACAGCCTGTCGAGTCTTGCTAAACCCGACTCGGGTTTTTCATTGATAAATTATTGACACTTTTAACTTACAAATTATTTTGAGATTGGAGTAAAGGTATGAAAAAACAAAAGCAAAAGAAAGTCAGTTCCAAAGAAATAGGCTTAGAGATTGGTCTGATTGTTGGTAAATATTTTTTTAATACAGAACATCTTCACTATGGTTATTGGACAAGCGATCTTAATATAGATCTTTTCAATTTACCTCAAGCTCAGAAAAATTATTCTAATTTCATAATTTCTCATATTCCAGATGGAACAAAGACAATTTTAGATGTTGGATGTGGTATTGGAAGATTTGCCTTAAAGTTGATAAATAACGGGTATAGAGTTGATTGTGTTTCTCCAAGTTCAGTGCTGACTGAACACGCTCATAATCTATTGGCAGATAAAAGTCATATTTTTGAATGTAGATTTGAGAAATTACAAACAGAAAAGCGATATGATGTTATTTTGTTTAGCGAAAGTTTTCAATATGTTAATTTAGAGAAAGCGATTCAAAATTCTCTCAAATTCTTAAATGACAATGGTTATCTTCTGATATGTGACTTTTTCAAAACAGATGCAAAAGGAAAGAGTATTATTGGAGGAGGACATAAATTAATTAAATTTTATGATATCATCTCACAATATCCATTAAAATTAGTTAAAGACATAGATATTACCAAAAAAACAGCTCCGACTATAGATACTGCAAATGATTTTCTGACAAATGTTGGTCTTCCTATCTGGAATTTGTTAAATCATTTTTTCAGCACTAATTATCGTTTTATTTTTAAATTAGTACAATGGAAATATCGCAGGAAGATAGAAAAGATTAACCGTAAATATTTTAAAGGGCTAAGGAATGCTGATAATTTTAAACTTTTTAAAACATATCGACTGTTTCTTTATGAAAAAGTAATCACCTAACTATCTTTTTATTTTTAATTTTCAATTTTAAATTTTCAATTTTAAATTGAATCCCTGTTCCCTTTTGTCACATTTATTTTTATATTGACTTAAAAATCGTGAAAATCAATTTTCTTCACGGTTTTGAAGTTATACTAAGAAGTTCTTTTATACCTCATTATGATTGAGCGGTATACAGGCATTATGCAGCTCAAAAATAAAATTTCATTTTAGGGGTTAATATGCTATCGAATGCAGAAAAAATAAGTCAAATCTTAGAGCAGTTCAATGAAGAACCAGGTCTTATACAACTAAAGAAATTATTCTGGAAAGAACTGAACTTCAATCGTATAAATGAACCTTTATCTACAAGAGATTGGACTGATAAAGCCAGAGATTTGATTATTGACGACCCAATTCTGTTTGCTACTGCTGGTATTAATGAAGGATTTCACGTTATCTATTGTCATCTTAATTCACATAAACTTCATATTACTCCAGAAAGAACTCTGATCAATAAACTACTGGTAAATTATCCTTACACGTTGTTTATCTTCTCAAATGCAGAACAGTCAATATGGCACCTGGTGAACGTTAAGTACGGCGAAGATCCTAAGAAAAGAAAACTTTTTCGCAGGATTACTATCGGACCCGGTGAAAAATATCGTACTGCCTCCGAACGTATTTCTATGCTCGATACTGAAACTGAAGAATTATCTGCTGATGCTTTTACTATCCAAGCTCGTCACGATGAAGCATTTGATGTAGAAAAAGTTACTGAAAAATTCTTCGAAGAATACAAAGCTCTCTTTGATGAAATAAAGAAATATCTGATGGATAAATCCTCGGATAAACATTGGTCACACGATTACACATTGCAGTTTCTGAACCGTATAATGTTCATCTATTTCATTCAGCGCAAAGGCTGGATGGGAAATGATCCTGACTTTCTTTTTGAATTCTGGAAAAGTTATAAGAAATCAAATCAACCTGAAAATTCATTTTATGAAAAATGGTTGTCAATTCTTCTTTTCCAAACCTTCAATGGTCACAAATATGATGAAAGAAGCAAACACTTTCCGGATAATATCAAGAAAATATTGGATTTAGCACCATATTTGAACGGTGGATTGTTTACAGAAAACAAACTTGATGATATTGGCAATAATCAGAATATCAAGATCGAAGATAAATGTTTCAAAACAATTTTTGAATTCTTCAATCATTACAATTTCACAATATCAGAAGATAGTCCCTTCGACCAGGAAGTAGCGGTTGACCCTGAAATGATAGGTAAAGTTTATGAAAGTCTGGTCAATGTCTCAGAAGAGATCGATGAACGCGGTGAAGCAGGTATTTTTTATACACCACGAATAGAGATCGATCTAATGTGCAAACTTTCTCTGGTTGATTTTCTATCCAATCATCTTGATGAAAATCATAAGTCATTACTTTATGAATTCATTCTGGCTTTCGATGAAGAAGAAAAGGAGAATGCAGACAAGCAGATATCCGATAATAATCTTTGGAAAAAGATCGACGTTCTATTAAGAGAAATCACTGTTGTTGACCCTGCTTGCGGTTCCGGTTCTTTTCCGGTTGGAATGCTTCAGATATTAGATGCTCTATTTATCAGGATCGATGCAGCTCTCAATAGACATTCAGAAAGTTCTTATGATAGAAAAAAGCGTATCATCGGTAACAGCCTTTATGGCGTAGATGTGATGAATTGGGCTGTAGATGTAGCAGAACTAAGACTCTGGCTGCAACTAATAATCGAAACAGAAATACCTCTGGCTCAAAGACAGCTTTTCCCATTGCTTCCAAATCTATCATTTAAAATCCGGCAGGGAGATAGTCTTGTTCAAGAAATTGGAGGTGTAGATTTTGGACACTATAAAAAATATACTGCAATTGATTCATCATTAAAAATAAAGGTCACTAATTTCAA
>CAYWJN010000133.1:0-3836 GCA_964457455.1 uncultured Candidatus Cloacimonadota bacterium | reverse complement strand
CCAAAAGCACCTGCATCCAATATCTTTTTCTTAATTTTATAATACTCTGGAATCGCTGCACCTCGAACCGGTTCAGCAACATAATCAATAGAAATCGCTTTGCCGAATTCCTCAATGTCTTTTGTATGAATCGCATGAATTACACTGGAACAATGGGCAATTTGCTCCTTAAGTTTTTCCTCACCAATATCATAAGTGATAAATCCTCTTGTTGTCCGCTGGTTTTTCTTCATAATTGCCAGAACAATGGGGAATTCCGGTATATCCAATTTCAAGACCTCAACAGGGTGATAACTTTTTATTAGAACAAATCCTCCAAACAAAGATGCAGCTACATTATCAGCATGGGGGGAACCTCCGGAAGCAACCTCACCAATGCGAGCTATATCGATCATTTCGTTATAAGATAGATTTAAATCAAGAAGTTTATTCAGCCCGTAAACACACGCTGCAGCAGAAGCTCCAGTCGTTCCCAATCCACAACCCGAAGGCATTTTCTTGATAATCTCTAAACTAACTCCAATCGAAATATTTTTTCTGCTTAACAATTCGGAAATCGCCAATCCAGCAGTATTTTCTTCAATTGAAACCGGAATACTCTGATTATCTCCAATGATTTTGATATTTATTTTTCCAGTTGCATTTAATCCGATTTTAATTTCATCATAAGGATCTTCTAATGATAAAGCGAAAATATCGTATCCGGGACCTACATTGCCAATCGTAGCTTGTGCTCTAAGATGAATTTCTTTCAAATCAATCCTCGTTTTATCATGATGGATTTAAGTTTTCTGGTTTTTTCTTCACCCAATTCAGTTAATGGCAAACGCACACTTCCAGCAGGTAAATTCATCAGATTCAAAGCTCTTTTTGCAGCCATAGGATTAGTTTCAAAACGAATAGCTTCAAACAATTCATAATATTCAAGATGTAATTTTTCCGCTTTTTCAAAATTCCCCGCCAAAGCAAAATCCAGCATATCCTTCATAACTTTGGGAACAACATTCCCCGAAACCGTGAATGAACCGCTTCCTCCAAAACTAACAAAAGGGAATGCTGTTGTATCTTTTCCCGTGAAAACATCAAAATCATCATCTTTAGTAAGATAGATAACTTTTGCGAGGTGATCCAATTTTTTATTCCCGTCTTTTATTCCTACGATGTTGGGATGTTTTGCCAGATGAGCAGTTGTTTCAGGAGCCATATCTATTCCTGTTCTTGCCTGGGCATTATGAAGCATAATTGGAACTTCTGAAGCATCAGCGAGTTTTTCATAGAATTTGATAACACCATCCGGTTTGGGAATAACAAAATAGGGAGCAAAAACACAGATGTAATCTGCTCCAAGATCAGTGAATTGTTTCGTTCGCTCGATCGCTTTCCACAAACTCATCACACAAAGATCCGGAACAATTAAAGCTTTTCCTTTTGCTTCTTTAACGACTATTTCTAAAACACGGTTGACTTCATCATCTGTTAAAAGTGTATTTTCTCCTGTTACTCCCAGTGGAGCAATACCGTGAATTCCAGCTTCTAACTGTTTTTGTACCAATAAGTTCAATCCATCTTCATCTAATGATAGGTCTTCTTTAAATGGTGTTATTAGTAATGTGTATGCACCTTTTTGCATTTTGACTCCTTCTTAATTTTAACCACGAATTAACACGAATTTTCACGAAATTAATTAATATAATTAACTTACTAATAAGACCGAAAGCCTTTCGATACTTACTCATTCCGAAGCTTCCGCTTCGGAAACTAAAGAGAAGCAGAAGCTTCTGCAGTTATTGCCTTCCGAACTGTCCCGAAAGCTTTCGGGAGGAAGGAGAATATCAAGATGTTGGGAATTTAATGCACTCATTAGTAATATCTCATTTGATTTTCTGAACACCTTTTTATGAGAATTAATTTGAGAACCATCAGGAATTTCTCTTTTTTAGTATTTCCCAATGACCGCCTCTTTTGGGTACTATTCTTTGAGGATTATTTTTTCTCTCAATTTTCTTAAATTCTTTTGAACTGCTGATTGATTTATTCCAATTTTTTTGAAAATTGATATTTTAGAAATATCTTTGTTTTCAGCGATTAGAAATAATATTTTTTTTTGCTTCTCAGAAATATCTGACCAATTTTTGAAAGAACTTTTTGGGGAACTTTTGAGGATACTTTTATCTTTATCAATTCTTTGAAAAATAATCGAAGACAAGTTCTTGTTTATCTTAAATTCGAGATCAGGAAGTTCTGATTCACTCATCATATTTTTCATTAATAACGTAAATTTTGTTTTTTATTTATATTCTCTCGGATGTATTGCTTTTACAGTTGTTTGTTTCAATAAGTCTTTATCATAAGTAATGATTGTTGCATTGTGAAGTTTTGCTGAAAACAATTGAATTCCATCATCGAAGTCCAAATCTTTCTCTGTTTTTAAAATAATTAATTCTTCTTCTAATGTAAGGTAATGGATTATCAAATTCTCTAATTCTAATAATTTTTCAAAGAATGATGTTATTTCAGCTAAAACATCAAATTTTTCTGCAATTACAATTATCGAATGAATAGTGAAATTCGTAACCACGAAACTCGACTTATTTTCTTCTAAATCTTTAAGTATTTTTCTTGCTAATGAACTACTCTTTTGTTTTAAAAAAAATTCTAGGAAAATATTTGTATCAATGAGATACATATTTTTCCTCCCAGAAATCTTTAACTTTGTGTTGCAATTCAATAGCATTTAACTTAGTTTTATTTTTCATAATTCCTTCAAAATCAAGTAAATTTACTTTAAATTTCTGTTGTTTAAATTCTGTTTTTTGATGAAATTTTATAAAAAACAAAAAATTAAACAGCTCTTTTTTTTGATTTTCAGCCAAACTTCTAAAATTATTAAGCAATTTTTCTTCAGTAAAGTCATTTACTTTCATTTGATCCTCCCCAAACAAAATAGTCACTAAGTTTTTTTATTTAACTTCGTGGTTAATCATCTTTTTTCATAATTAATATTAGACAACCCAGATAAAACTTATTATTTACATTAACATTATTCTTCACATATAATATTATATTCCTGTGTTTATCTGTCAAATATTATTCTATCTTTTAAAAATATAAGAAGAAAGAATATTTATTTAAAATTATTTTTCAGTTCGGAATTTTATTGATTCCTTTATATTTCATCCTTTTAAGATAATTGTAAAGAAACTTTTTTCACACACACACATTAAATATCTTACCATTTTTAAGAATTTTTTACTTCGGTTCACCTTTTTTATTCCAGCCACGAATTTTATAAACCTTCTGTACTAATTCATTGAATAATTCTTTATCCAATACTTTGCCTTTCATAAAGCCTGAAGGAGCAACTTCTTTGAAAAATCTTTCAGGTAAAATATCATCCGTGTATTTTCGTCCGTTTCGCAGGTTATATTTTCGAGCCAAGTCTGTAATTCTTACTCCCACTTGCAGTAAAGATTTTTCTGTATGATTCAAACCGGTAGCTGCATTCAAAAGAGGAGCCAATCTATCCAAACCGAGTGGAACGAAATCGCAGATCACTAAACAATTTCTCGCATTTATTTCATTCTGACCATCTACAACAGCAACGGGAATATCCTCTATCTTGAAGTCGGGTCCCATTTCCGCTTCCGTACACCAGAGACGCGTGTGACTGGCAAAATCGGAAACCGAAACTGAAACTCCCATCGTTAAGCAACCTAAAGGATTCACACCGGAAATTTCCATTCCGAAAACATTAATGGCAAATTCTTCACATCCTTTCCCGATTTTTTGAGATGCTATTCTGCTTCCATCAGCAAAGATAGCTCCAACTCCTTCTT
>CAYWJN010000132.1:0-3947 GCA_964457455.1 uncultured Candidatus Cloacimonadota bacterium | reverse complement strand
ACCGCATACAGTCCCCAGTTTTCTATCAAGTTTTTTCTAAGGTTTTTGTAGGCATTGGCAGATTGAAAAATAATCCCTTCGGGAACAATAATTCCAGCTCTACCTTTGATTGATAAATGTTCGGCGATATAATCTACAAAAAGCACTTCGGCACGATTGGCTTTGATACTAAATCTTTTGTGTGGCACAATTCCACCTTTTGGAGTCATAAACGGAGGATTGGCAAGGACTACATCAAAATTTTCATCCCATCTTTTATCACTGCTCAAAGTATCATATTCAAAAACTTTCGGATCACTAAATCCGTGTAGATAAAGATTTACAAGAGCCAGTTTTACCATGTCAGGCGAGATATCATAACCTGCTATATTGTGAGTAAGTTTTGTTTTGTCATCTGGACTTAGTAAATCACCTGAATAGTTGATTTTGTCAGTGATGATAGTTTCGGTTGCTGTTTCTCCTTGTATGATTTTATCTTCCGCCTTTTCTTCTTCGGGTTTAAAATTTGATGAATTAGTTTTGAGAATATGTTTATAAGCCGAAATCAAAAATCCAGCCGTTCCGCAAGCGGGATCAAGGATAGTTTCATTTTTTTGTGGATTTACCACTTCTACGATAAAATCAATAATGTGTCTTGGAGTTCTAAATTGTCCTGCATCGCCTTGGCTTCCGAGAATAGAAAGTAAGTATTCAAACGCATTCCCTAAATTTTCGCTGTGGTCGTAATTAAATTCGTTTATTTCTTTCAAAAACAAGCTCAAAGTTCTTGGATCACGAAAAGGCAAAAAAGCACCTTTGAAAATATCACGAAACAGTTGAGGAATATTTTTGCTCTTGGGAATATTTGCCACCGCTTCTACATACAAATCCATCCTTTCTTGTCCACTGAGCCTATTATCCATGAGTTTTCTCCACGAGTACTTGGCATAGTCTTCGACGAAAAATTGAGAAGAAAGCCCTGCTTCTTCGTTTTCTAAATCCATATCATCCATAAATTTATAGATGAGAGCTGTCGTGATTTGTTCCACTTGTGCTTTTGGATCTGGCACTTTTCCGACCAGAATATTTCTTGCGGAGTCGATGTTTCTTTTGGTTGTAGTATCTAACATAATGTAATCCTTATTAAAGGATAAAATTTAGCTCATAAATTGATTGACTGGTACATAATCTTTTACATATTCAGGAACGGTCTCTCTCCAGCCATTAAGAGATTTATATTCTTTCATCGTAAAGCCTGCGTAGGTTCTTGGAAATCTTTTGTTGTTTATTTCATTCCTAAAATACTCATCAGCCACATACGCTTTCATAAAATTTTTGATATGAAGCACATATTTATTTTCTGGCTTATAGATAGATATAAACTTTTCACATTCTTCTTCCAAAAGATCATTTTTATCTTTAAAACCGTCAATGAAGCCAAAAATCCTTTCCAGAAATTCACGCCATGATAAACGGCGATCAAGATTTTCACTCTTGCGGATTTTATCAAGATTCAAAAATAATTTTGGTTTGTCTTCGTATTTTTCACGGACGATATGCACGGCTTTATCCCATTGTTCATTTTCTATAGCTGTTTTAATTTCTTCATCATCTTGTAGTTCTTCACGTGCTTTTTCAAAAAGTCGGCGATCAACTTTCATTCCTTCAATACCGACAGGTTTTTCGGTTAGTGTTTTCACTTTGTCGGGATCAAAAACTTCTATTTCATCAATATCAACTCCAACAGGTCCTTCTCCGCCAGTTCCTTTTTGCTTGATTGGTAATTTTAGAATTTCGTCATAATCAAATTTTTCTTCAAAATATTCACAGTTAGCGAAGAAATCAAAAAGTTTAAAATTTTCTTTTTCGTGTTTGTGTTTTTCTCCGTATTCATCGGTATATTCAAAAACAAATTTTCGTGTTCCTCGTCCTTTAATCTGAATAAAATCAGTAGGTGAGAAAATTGGTCGCATAAAAGCAAGATTGAGAATGTCTTGGCAATCATACCCAGTTGTCATCATCCCGACAGTAACGCAAATTCTCGTTTTGCTTGATTTGTAGTTATCAAGAAATTTTGTGTGTCCGTTGAGATTATTATTTGCAAAACTGATCGTAAATTGTTGGCTATCTTGCACATTTGAGGTTATTTGCACCGCAAAATCAGAATTGTATTTATCAGGCCAAAGTTGGCTTGCCATTTTGTTAAGCATTTGTGTAACTTTTGAAGCATGTTTTTGACTCACGCAAAAAATTATACCTTTGCCAATTTCTCCACTGATTGGATCTTTTAAGGCATTTTCTAAAAATGTTTGGCAAAATACACGGTTAGTTTTTTCAGAAAAGAATTTCCTTTCAAAATCTCTTTGGAAAAAAGTTTCTTCGGTTTCTTCGCCCTCTTCATTTTCTACCATAACGGCGTAGCCTTTTTCTGAAAGCAATTCAGCAGTAATATCGGTGCGTGCGTCAGAAACAATCGGATTTATCAAAAATCCGTCTTTCACACCGTCAAGTAAACTATATCTAAAAGTTGGATCACCATTTGGACAACCAAAAGTAGTATAAGTATCTAAAAGTTGTCGGCGTTCCCATGCTCTTGGGTCTTTGGCTGATAACTTTTGTGGATCAACATTTTTGAGATAGTCTTTTGGTGTGGCAGTAAGTCCAAGTTTGTAGCCGATAAAATATTCAAAAACCGCTCGCGAATTTCCGCCGATAGCACGATGTGATTCATCAGCAATAACTAAATCAAAATCAGTTGGTGAGAAAAGTTTTTTATATTTATCTTGTGATGACAGGCTCTGGACTGTTGATACAACAATATCCGCTTTTTTCCAGTCATCACGATTTTGCTTATAAATAACAGATTGAAAATCATTACTTAAATATTGTACAAAATTTTTCTGTGCTTGATCTTCTAATTCTAAACGATCAACCAAAAACAAAATCCTTTTGGCATTTCCTGTTCGTAAAAATAGCTTAATAATCGCGGCGGAAATTAATGTTTTTCCTGTTCCTGTTGCCATTTCAAAAAGAAAACGATCATTTCCAGCTTCTGCGGATTTTTGCAAAGCATGAATAGATTTAAGTTGGTATGGTCTCAAAATTCGCAAGCCCTCATCCCAAAGATATTTTGTTTGTGTTTCCTTATCTTGATAGCGTGGGTCTTCTTTGAAATTTGGATTTTGAGTATGTGCAATATAATCGTCGTTCACTTCTTCGTCAGCAAGTCGTTTATTGTCAGGCTTGAAATCAAGTCGATGTGTTAAAGATTCTTGTGTTGGAAATTCAGTAATAATTTCAGGATCGCCTCGCTCTAAATCCCAAAAGTAATGCAAATTGCCGTTTGAAAGAATGACAAAGCGAGCATTTTCATTTTTGGCATATCGGCGAGCCTGCTCTTTTCCATCGAGCGGATCCTTTTCTCCTTTTTTAGCTTCCAGAATTACGAGAGGAAAGTCTTTGTTGTCCAAAAGCAAAAAATCAATATAACCATTCTTGGTAGTTTCAAAATCTTCGCCAAAAGCATCAATATCTTTTTGTGTAATTTTTACATTTGGTTCAAGTTGAATATTAGCTTGTCCTTTTTCTGTATCAAAAAATCTCCAACCCGATTCTTCAAGTAGTTTGTTAATTTTAATGCGTGCCTTTGCTTCTTTAGAATTTGCCATAAATTATTGTTTCATTAAGTAGCTTTATTGTATCTGTTTTCCTATAAATTATAAATCGTTTTCGGAACGGAGTGTAGGAAACTTCCTATTTCCCCTTATAAAATAAACATTTTTTGCGGAAGTATGGAGCAAAAAATATCCAATTATCCCCTTTATAATAAAAAGAAAAAAACTTATTTTACTTCCTTTCTTAAAGAAAAAAGTAGTTTGAGAAAAAATCTAATTATTAAAAAAATTTATTTCATATAACGATTGTGTAAACTCTATTGTGTTTATTCCTCCAAATTGGCGGGCTAAACA
>CAYWJN010000131.1:0-4057 GCA_964457455.1 uncultured Candidatus Cloacimonadota bacterium | reverse complement strand
TTTATACAGATTTTCTATCTCTTCAACTGAAAATTCTGGTGTATCTTTTTCTAAACTTGCACGATCAAGCATTAAACTTTGCTTATTTTGTTTTTGCTGCTCATATTCAGCTTGCTTATCTTCATACTCTTTAATAAATGACTCAACATCATCGGCTTCTTCAGGCAGTGGAACAAGATTCTTTATTTTTTCCTGCAGTTCTTTTTCTTCTCTCACTATTTCCGCAAGTTGCAAAATCAATTTATCCTGGTTTTCATATTCGTCTTTAAATTCTTCAATCTTATTTTCATAGTTGGATAAATCTTCTTTTAACTGTTTTATCTTATTTTGATTGTTGACCAAATCCTTAACAATATTTTCGACTGGACGCGTTGCTTTTTCTTCACCTAATTCACTAATTTTTAATTTTAATTCATTGAAATCATCATCGCCCAACTCGTCTTCAAATTGTTGTTCTAGAGCTTTTGTTGCCCCTTCTTTTTCTTCATAAGTTTGATTTATCTGTTTTGCGATTTCAAGGTTCTCTATATCGTATTGAATGAAAAGCGCATTAAGTTCATCTTCTGCCTTTTTTAAGTTCTGAATGATTTCTTCAACATTTCCTTCACCAGAACTGATCTCCATTGACCAATCGGAATGCTTGAATATTATTCTACCGCCAGCTTGTAAATTGAATGGCTGCCCCCTTTCAATCTTCTGCTGAAATTCTTTGTCAAAATCTTTCTGTACTAATAAATCATAATCTTTCTGAGCGACAAAATTTGCAGCAAGCTTACCAGAACTCAAACTGGTTTTTAAAGTATCTATCTTTTTTTTCTTTTCCTGTATTGTTTCTAATTCTTCACGAGTTATTTTTTTAACCTTTTTGAGTTCCTCATTTGCAATTCCAATTTTTTCTTTCCTCTGTTGTAATCTCTTGTATCTATCTCGCAAATCTTTATTATCAGCTATTTGATCAGCTTCCTTCTTTTCATCAGTTACGGCTTTCTCTTTCTGTTCTAATTCAGGCAGCTTTTTATTTATATCAGATATTTTACTTTCTAATACAGGCCAATCTCTGCTTGCTTCTTTAATGATGATTATTCTTGATGATTTCGCTTCTAATTGTGAATCCAATACTCGTCTATCTCTGGCATCTTGCACTGTCTTTTTATATTTATTTATGTACAACTCAAGAGCTGTAATTTGTTGAGTAGCTTCTAAAATTTGTTGGTTAAATTGATCCATATTATCCTCAAAAATACATGCTTTTTGAAGTGCCGCATTCAATTTTTCCTTTTCATAAAACGTTTTTAATATAAATCCCAAATCTTTTTTATATGGATTTTCTATTCCTTTACCCTTCTCTGGATAATTTTTATCACGATCCCAATGTTTAAAATAGTCTTCATAAATAGTATTAATTCTGTCTTTAAATCTTTCTACAGATACTCCATCAGTTTCCAATATTGATTTTCTAAGGACATCCCCAAATGACTGCAATGTCTCCGGATGATTTTTTTTAAGTTCTTCTAAGGTTTTGCTTAGTCCAGTTTGGTAACTCATAAGAACTGATTTAACAGTGCCTTCTTTTGCATGCAACAGGTTTTCTAACTTTTGTCTTATTTGGCTTTCTTCTGTTATGAGTGTTCCATCTGGCAAATTGAATTCTGCATTTTTTGTGGCACCCCATGAACGTTTAAGAATATAGTTATCACTATTTGCTTGCAAAACTAACTCTACTTTTATTGTATCACCACCCCCGATTGGAAGATATCTTGCAATTTCCCGTTCGAATTCCCTTTTGGTCAAATTTACCGGAATAAAAAGAGCTTTTTGAATGGCATTAAAAATTGTGGACTTGCCTGCTTCGTTAGGCCCTAAAATAACGTTGAGCCCTTTTCTTAATTGAACATCTGTTTTATTTAAACCTCCAAAGGGATTTAATTTTACTTCACTAATAATCATTGTTTAACCTCCTGAATCAATTCATAAGCGATTTGCAAGCCTTCTGAATCATCTCTCTCTGCAAGTTCGGCTAATAGCTGATGAGGAAAAGATTTTTCCGTGAATTCCCGATTAATAATATCAGCGGTAATCTCTGGAGAAATTTCACTATCATTCCATTGAAGATAAAACAAATGACTGCGCACAACTTCTTTTGCTTCATCAATAGATTGGTATTCTTCCTTTGGAAGCCTGCCTCTCAATTTTAATTTGACTAAAACATTGTTAAATTCCGTTGATGAATATTTTTTCTTTAATTTTTCTAAAGCAGTCATATCATTGATTTCTACGCTATCATGGAGAAAACGGAAGGTGCCCGTAGATTTGGATTGGGCATGAATTTTTGTATTTTCATCCATTTCGATAATCCACACTTTTCCTTCATGGGCGCAGTCAAAGCCATCGGGTTCCGGTGTAGCTGGATAAAATATTTTAGACAAAGCTCCAGGATGCTCAGGATACTGAATATGTGTATGTCCCATTAACCACAAATCCATTCCACATTCCAATAGTTCTGATTCCGTCATCGGATAATATTTATTGTCAAAATCAGGTGAAAAGCCTTTTAAGCTGCCATGAGCAATACCAATTTGATATTTTCGTCCTGCATTTGTTGGTTCTGTTTTTATCCAGTCAATTTGATTTTTATGTGAATGTTTTGAAGTACAAGGCGCGGGATACAAATTGACATCCAATTCAAAATGCTCTAAATCATATACTTTATTTTCTTCTAAAATCATCACATTATCGCCTGCATTTTCACGAAAGGTTGACCATAGATCACTATGTCCCATAGAAATGTAATCATGATTGCCAGGTAATATTGTTACCAGATGTCCCTGAAAATCACTTATAATTTGTGCTGCTTTTAACACATCCCTTTTAGCTACTGAAACGCGGTCAAAAAGATCACCAGCAATTACAAATAATTGGCATTGTTCTTCGTTGGCTATTTTTACTAATTTTTCCAGCGTATTAAATCTTGCTTCACAAAGCTCTTTTTGAACCTCAGGATAATTAGCGAACTTCATTCCTAAATGAAGATCTGATGTGTGGAATATTTTTAAAGACATATTTTTTTCTCCAATTTTGTATCAGGTATAATATTAAAATCCAAGTTTATCCAAACCAGGGATTTTATCTTTTTCTCCAGAATCCTAAAATATTTGCTTAATAAAATTTTATTTTATTTATTAATCAGGAATATCTCCAAACAATTCCCTCTCAAACCTACGATCTGATTGATTTTTTTCGTAAGCAAGATATTTGAAGTCATTTTCAATCCATTCTTCGATTGTACTTGCTTCATCAATTATATTTTTTTTATCAAGATCATACTTATCAATCAACCGTTTAGCCAGTTTCATTGGATCAATAGGATTAACGATATCAATTTTCGCAGTCTTTTGTATTTGACTGAAAATTAAATTTGCCATTGCATCAGCATCTGGTAAGCTATACCCTAAAATAAAAATTTTATCTGCATTAGATATCGCATTTAACGCTGCTTGGACAAGTTTTATCTCCCAATTTTCTTGAAAGGTTTTCATAAATGTCGGGAGTACTACGTGAGTATTAAGAGCATATTTTGATTCATATTCACGATGATCTGCTTGAACATTCAAGCCTTCAAAGAAGGGTTCATTTGTATGCAGGTGTGTTGTATATATTCCAATACCTAAATCTCGAATTGCATAATTTTGGCGCATCCAATTTACAGATCCATGTAATTTTATAACAGGTACTGCAGTCTCCTTTCTCGTAGTGTTCTTTACCCTTTCGGACTCAACAATATCGCCAATCAAGTAGCCATCCCAGGGATTCCAAAGTTTCTTCTTCCATAACATTTGCTCCACTAATACATCATAGTTGAATGTCACGATTACATCACCATGACTTACTTTAGAAATTACTTTTTCCAAGCAATTACTTTTAGGTTTTAATTTATGCGGAAGAAGCAACCTAACAATATAATGTTGGATAAAATTTCTCGCTTCTTTGAGTACATCTACTGTCAATCCTCCCAGATATGGTATGGGACATCCTTGCAAATCTACTCCTATCCCTTTAG
>CAYWJN010000130.1:0-4121 GCA_964457455.1 uncultured Candidatus Cloacimonadota bacterium | reverse complement strand
TTCCTTATAAATATTGGAAACTTATTAGAAAAACAATTTTGAAAATTTCCGAAATATTTAATATCTATTTTATTCTGATAACAGCTACTCAACCAAGAATTTTTGAATCAAATGAGATAATAGAATTAGTTCCAAATAAATCGGAATATTTTTCTCAATTCGATAGAATTAATTTGAATTTTGAATCAAAAAGTATTGAACTACAAAATTTTATTGAGAAATGTAAAAATGAGATAGATAATTCTGAAGAATCTTTTTTGTTTGTGATGAATACGATAAATTCTTCCATCAAGCTATTTGAGAATTTAAAAAAGATAGATTTGGATGCTGAATATTTTTATCTTGCAACAAATATAATTCCCAAACATCGTCTGGTAAGAATTAGGGAAATCAAAGAATCTAAAAAAAGAAAAATCATAATTTCTACTCAAATGATTGAAGCCGGCGTCGATATTGATATTGAAAATGTCTGGCGTGATTTTGCTCCGCTTGAATCCATCAATCAAGTTTGCGGGAGATGTAATCGAAAATTTTCAGAGAAGAAAGGGAATGTGCGAATTTTTGAAATATTAAATGAAAATCATAACAACACTCCTTTTTCAAAATATATTTATGGAAAATCAGCATTAAGTATCATTGAGACAAAAGAATCTCTTGGAAACAATACAAAAATTTCCGAAACAGAATTCTTGAAAAATATGGATTCATATTATCAAATTATTAAAGAAAAAATTGCAGAAGATGAATCAGATAAAATTTTAGGATTTTTAGAAAATTTTCAGTTCGCTGATTTATTCAAATCATTCAAATTAATAGATGACAAATTATACAACAAAAAAGATGTTTTTATTGAATATGATGAAACTGCAATCGATGTCTGGCAAAAATTTAAAAATCTAAAACAAATCAAAAACACCTTCAAACGAAAAACCGAATTCCTGAAATTCAAAAAAGATTTCTATGATTATGTCATTTCCGTACCCGAAAAATATGTTCCGGAACAAGAACACGAAAACACCGGAATTGTTCATATTCGGAATAATGCTGTTGAATCCTGTTATGATGAGCAAACCGGCTGGAAACGAACAAATGATAATTATGAAAATTACATATTTTGATTGGTGGTTGTAATGCACCGCAACAGTCAAAAGCGCATTTACGGTTATTATGTATATTTCATTACTTGTGATGTAAAGGAAAAGATTGCATTTTTCAAAGAAGAAATTCTATGTGAATTCTGGATCGAGGAATTGAGATTGGCAAAAGAAATAAAGGAATTTAAGCTTTATGCTTTTTGTTTGAATTATGATCATTTTCATTTTTTGATCAAACCGAACAATGCAAATTATTCACAGATCATGCATTTTATCAAACGGCATACATCGAGAAATATAAATATCTTTTTGGTATATAAAAAAATTTATTTTTATAAATTATCATCGTATCCCGCCGAAGGCGAGGTTGGCCAACCTCGCCTTCGACGGGATGGATACAATTTCCCCGAATTCGATGATACACGTCGTCGCATTCGGGAATTCGACAAAATCACATTAAAATATCGAAAACAATACACCAAAAAATATGGAAACAATTTATTCCTTCCCAAATTCAAATGGCAAAAATCATTTCATGACCATATCATTCGGGAAGAAAACGATTTCAATAACCATTGGGATTATACGATGTATAATTTCCTCAAACATGATTTACCGGAAAATTGGCAATATACTGGATTAAATTATCCCAAATTAATCGATGATCTTGAATGAATGCGACATTGTTGGCGACGATGCCATCGTCGCATTCGGGATCGTAACGTCGCTTTCGGAGGAAAAAATGGAATTATATTTAAACACCTACGGCACATATCTTCATAAAAAAGGAGAAATGTTCGAGGTTCGCATCGAGGATGAGAGCAAACGAATTTCTCCCAAACGAATTTCCTCTATTATAATTTCAAATGCAGCCCAAATCACGACAGATGCTATTCAATTGGCTTTGGAATACAACATTGATATTGTTTTCCTGGATAAATACGGTAATCCTTACGGTCGTTTGTGGCTGCCAAAACTGGGAAGTACAACTTATATTCGCAGGAAACTTCTGGAAATCTATCAGGAAGATGCCGGACTTGAATTTGTGAAAAACTGGCTGAACCGCAAAACAGAGAATCAATTACGTTTCCTGAAGGAGATCATTAAAAAAAGACCCAGCATCAATTTCGATGATCAGGTCGGGGAGATCGTGCGACTACGGGCGATTTTAAACAATTTCAACGGACAACTTTCCGGTTTGGCTCTGAAAATTTTGGGGATCGAAGGAAATATTTCTCGCATTTATTTCAAGATAATCTCGCTGCTGATTCCAGAACGTTATACTTTTTCCGGTCGTTCATCACGTCCTGCCAAAGATCCTTTTAATGCCTTCCTGAATTACGGATATGGTGTACTTTATAGCAAAGTGGAAAAAGCTCTCATCATTGCCGGTCTCGACCCATATATTGGACTTTTGCACACAGATAATTATAATAAGAAATCTCTTGTATTTGATTTCATTGAACCTTACAGGATTCTGATTGATGAACCTGTATTCTATCTTTTCTCACGCCGGCAGATCAAAGATTCTTATTATTCAGAGATCAAGAATGGCTTCCTGCTGAATGATGATGGAAAGAAGTTTTTTATCATGGCTTTGATGGAACACTTCGATGACAGGATCAGGTATAAAAACCGTAATATAAAATTGATCAATCAGATACAACTCGATGCCCATGCTTTTGCGAATTTCCTGATCGGGAAAAGAAGGAATTTTTGAAAACAACGTTGTGTTTTTTTTCTCCGAAGGCGATGTTGGCCAACATCGCCTTCGGAGAAAAACCGGAGGTTTCATGTTAACCTGGGTAATGTACGACATCAAAAAAGATAGAACCAGAAATAAAATTGCCAAACTCTGTGAAGAAGCTGGTATTTACCGTGTGCAATATTCCGTGTTTTTGGGTGAACTGAACAATGCACAGAGAAAAGAGCTTATTACCAGTTTCGTAGGATTGATGAACAAGGATGATGATTCGATCTATATCTTTCCCATGTGCAGTGATGATTTTAAGAAATGCAAACTTCTGGGGCAAGCCTTCGATAAGGACCTGATTACCGATGAGGTTAAGGCGTTGCTTTTGTAAAGGTTGAATGAAAATGATAAAAGAATTTAAATCCCATTCCGAAGGTGACATTGGCCAATGTCGTCTTCGGAACGATACCAGGGTTTTCGTAACTCCTTCCGAGGTGATAGAATTTCTTTTTTGTCCTAGATTTATCTATTATATGAATGTTCTGAAAATCGAACAACACGAACACCGCAGAATACTGGTGAATAAAGGAAGAGAAATCCATCAATTAAAAATGGTTCAAAATAAAGAATATTTGAGAAAGAAAATTGGTGCTATAGACAAAAAGCTCGATGTTTATCTAACTTCAAAGAAACTGAAATTAGTAGGAAGAATAGATGAAGTTCTTTTTTGGGAAAACAATGAAGCTGCTCCGCTCGATTATAAGTTCGCATTCTGGGAAAACAAGATCTATAAAACTTTGAAGATACAGCAAACTCTTTATGCCCTTTTAATTGAAGAAAATTATAAAAAAAAAGTTGAAAAAGCATTTCTCGTTTATGTGCGTAGCAGAAATCACCTGGAAGAAATTCGCATCACAGAAAATATGAAAAAAGAAGCGAATGAAATTGTTAATGAGATTTTTGATATTTTAAATATTAATTATTTCCCCAATAAAACAAAGGATAAAAATAAATGTCTGGATTGTACTTACAGGAATTTGTGTGTGGTCTGAGATAAAATTATTGACATTTTAAGCTGAAATTCGCTCTTTACATATTTATAGAGGTGTTAACAAAAGTCTGAGAGGTGAGAATTGATCTGAATTTAAGATATTCTTGAAAATTTATCTAGAATCCAAGAAGATTTTTGTTTTGATAAATTATTTTATTGAATATAATTAGTAAAATATCGCCTTTGAATTAATCGTCCAACATAACAAGGATTGAAACTGTAACGCAAACGAAATAAATATAAATTATAAGAATCTTTGAATTAATCTTCCAACATAACAAGG
>CAYWJN010000129.1:0-4159 GCA_964457455.1 uncultured Candidatus Cloacimonadota bacterium | reverse complement strand
ATTTTTATTGATTCCATAACTTTTTATAATCCGCAAACCATTTATGGAGCAGATATTATTCATCGTATTGTGTTTGCCCAGAAAAACGATGGAGCTGAAATCTTACAGAAAAAAGTTCTGGAAGAACTGAATCAAAGTATCAGCTCTTTATGTTTGAAAAATAATCTTTCATATAATGAAATAAAATCTTTAGTCCTTTCCGGAAATACGACCATGATCCATCTATTTTTGGGACTGCCCTCAAAATTTATTCGAGAAACGCCTTATAGTCCGGTAATGCAGAAATTTCCAATCTTGAATCCAAATTCATTCTTCGATATAATCAAAAAAGGCAAACTATTTGTAATGCCTTGCGTGGCAAATTATCTGGGTGGAGATTTGATTTCCGGAATTATTTCCTGTGATTTACACAAAAAAGATGAGATAAATATCCTGCTTGATATTGGTACAAATGGTGAAATAATCATTGGTAATAAAGACTGGCTGATTGGTTGCGCCTGTTCTGCTGGACCTGCTTTTGAAGGAATGGGTCTTAATTGCGGAGTAAGATTCAAACAAGGTGCAATCACAGAAGTTTCTTATGAAAATAATGAATTCATTTATGAAATTGCCGGAGATTCAAGCCCTTGCGGTATCAGTGGCACAGGAATTATCAGCTTAATCAAACATCTGAAAGAGCAGAACTTCATAGATAATCGCGGAAAATTTACGGAAAAAGTTCAAGATTTAATCAATCACAGAAAAGCTTTTATACTATTCAAAGAAAAAGAGACTTTAAATAGCGAATTTATCTACATTGATGAAACCGATATTGATAATATCCTGCGAGCAAAAGCAGCTATCTATTCCGGAATAAGTTTGCTTTTGAAAAAATTATCTCTCGATATTTCTGAGATTGATAATTTGTATATTGCGGGTGGAATTGGTAATTCCCTGAATATTAATAATGCCTTGGAAATCGGATTGTTTCCTCGAATGAGAAAGGAAAAAATTGTGTTTGTTGGAAATTCTTCATTAACTGGAGCAATTAAATTTTTACTTTCAAGAGAAATCAGAAATGAGACAAAGAATTTATTTCCCAAAGTAACTTACATTGATTTAAGTAATGAACCATCTTATATGGATGAATTCATGGCAGCGTTATTCATTCCTCATACAAATCATATTTGAGGCTATAAAACAGAAAAAGGAAGCATTTCTGCTTCCTTTTCGTAATTGTTAAAAACTTTTTTTTTAACTTACTTCTTGAAATTTACTTCGGCCCTAAGACTCTCCTTCTTAATATCGGTAATGTTCTGGTTTATAAGGACCTTCAATCGGAATATTAATATATTCAGATTGTTCTTTTGTCATTAAAGTTAAATTTACGCCAAGTTTTTCCAGATGAAGTCTGGCAACTTCTTCATCCAATTCTTTAGAAAGTCTATAAACCTTTTTCTCATGTTCTTTATCCCAGAGTTCCATTTGAGCTAATACCTGATTAGAAAACGAATTACTCATAACAAATGATGGATGACCTGTGGCATTTCCAAGATTAACTAACCTGCCTTCTGATAAAAGAATAATGGAATGACCATCCGGGAATTTAATCTCATCCACCTGTGGTTTGATATTGATTTTCTTTACTCCCGGAGTTTCCAGCATTTCATCAACCTGTATTTCATTATCAAAATGCCCGATATTGCAGACAATAGCTTTATCCTTCATCTTCTGCATATGTTCCACGCGAATTACATCTAGATTACCGGTAGCAGTTACAAAAATATCACCTTCATCAAAAGTATCTTCCAGAACCTTCACCCTGAAACCTTCCATAGCTGCCTGAAGTGCACAAATCGGATCGATTTCAGTTATTATTATTTTTGCTCCAAAACCACGCATAGACTGAGCACAACCTTTGCCAACATCACCAAAACCGCAAATCACAATCGTTTTTCCTGCAACCATAACATCAGTTCCTCTTTTGATGCCATCAGCAAGCGATTCCCTGCAACCATAAAGATTATCAAATTTGGATTTGGTAACAGAATCATTCACATTGATCGCTGGAAAAAGCAGAGTGCCATCTTCCAACTGCTGATATAATCTATGAACTCCTGTGGTTGTCTCTTCTGAAATACCCTTCATTTCAGCTACGATTCTGTGCCATTTATGAGGATTTTTCTCCAGGTCCTCAATGATAAGATTATGCATGATATTCAATTCTTTATTTGATGTATCAGCTTGTGGAAGTTTCCCTGTTTTCTTATATTTTTCTTCCAGATAATAACCCTCATAAACAAAGAGAGTAGCATCTCCTCCATCATCCACAATAAGATGTGGACCTTTATTATTTTCATGTGCTAAAGCTTTTTTCGTACACCACCAGTATTCTTCCAGAGATTCACCTTTCCAGGCAAAAACAGGAGTTCCTGTTCTGGCAATCTCTGCTGCAGCATGATCCTGTGTGGAAAAGATATTACAGCTTGCCCAGCGGACATCAGCTCCTAATTCCTTTAAAGTTTCAATCAAAACAGCTGTTTGAACAGTCATGTGGAGACTGCCTGTAATGCGAGCTCCAGCCAGAGGTTTCTGCTCTCTGTATTTTTCACGGATTGCCATTAAACCCGGCATTTCAACTTCTGCCAAATTTATTTCTTTCCTGCCAAAGTCAGCAAGATTTATATCAGCAATTTTATAATCCATCTTAATTCCTCCAATCTAAAACATTACACTTTCTCGAATTTCTTCTTTCCGTATCTCGATCATCTCAGAAGTCAGTTCCTTAACCTTTTCCAGACTAAAAGATTCCACGCAAAACGAAGCCATGATCGTACCGTAAATCATGGCATTTCGAATCGTATCTTTATCAAAATTATCTTTCCGGGCAAGATATCCCATAAAACCACCGGCAAAACTATCGCCTGCTCCAGTCGGATCCATGGCTTTTTTCACAGGATAAACAGGTGCAAAAAAAATGAAATTTTCTCCAATACACACTGAACCATGTTCACCACATTTGATGACAACTATCTTGGGTCCGAATGAAAGAGCAATTTCAGCTGCCTGATAAATATTACTTTCATCAATAAGCATCTTTATCTCATCTTCGTTAATAAAAAGAATATCAACTTTTTTAATAACGTTTAGAAGTGCATCTTTATTACCAGAAATCCAGAAATTCATGGTGTCGCAAGCAGTAACCTTAGGATCTTGCATCTGATCTAAAACTCTCAATTGCAGCACCGGATCAATATTCCCTAAAAATACATAATCACATTTTTTGTAATTTTCAGGAATCCTGGGATTGAATTCAGCAAAGACATTAAGCTGAGTATCAAGAGTTTCAGCTCGATTCAAGTCGTTATAAACTCCTTTCCAGCGAAACGTTTTTCCCGGAATAATTTCCATTCCTTCCGTATCAATATCATTAGATTTCAGCAGTTCAATATGTTCTTTTGGGAAATCTTCTCCGACCACTCCCACAATATTTGTCTGACAAAAGTTCTTACTTGCCATTGAAGTATAAACAGTGGAACCGCCAAGAATGTCCTCTCTTCTACCAAAAGGAGTTGATACTGTGTCCAGGGCGATCGAACCTACAATTAACAAACTCATTTTATCTTTTCAGCTTTTTTCTTCAGAATATCAATTTTATCCGTTTTTTCCCAGGTGAACTCTTCTAATTCGCGACCAAAATGACCATAAGAGGCAGTAAGTTGATAAATTGGACGTCTCAATTTAAGATGATTGATAATTCCATTTGGAGTCAGTGGGAATGTTTCGCGAACAATTTCCATCAGTTTATCATCCGAGATTTTTCCTGTGCCGAAAGTATTTACAAAAACCGATACAGGTTCAGCCACGCCGATCGCATAGGCAAGCTGGACTTCACACTCTTTTGCCAGTTCTGCTGCAACAATATTTTTAGCAATATACCTGGCACAATAGGCAGCGCTTCTATCCACCTTGGATGGATCTTTCCCAGAAAATGCCCCTCCTCCGTGTCTTCCCATTCCACCATAAGTATCTACAATTATTTTCCTTCCTGTAAGACCGGCATCAGCTTGAGGACCGCCCATTATGAAGACACCCGTTGGATTAACATGAATTGTTGTATCATTGTCGATATACTCTCCGCAAACCGGTTTTATCACGTATTTGATGATATCAGCTTTTA
>CAYWJN010000128.1:0-4203 GCA_964457455.1 uncultured Candidatus Cloacimonadota bacterium | reverse complement strand
CAAGCAATCCAAATGGAAGGTATCACTATTTCTGTCAACAGAGCAGTAAAACGAGAAACACCAATTGCTTTCACGGATATAACCGAGGAAATCATCTCAGATAAATACACAACACAGGATATTCCACAACTTTTGGATGATGTTCCGGGATTGTTTGCCAGCACGACTGGAATCGGTGACGCACAGATAACCATGCGCGGTTTCGAAGCTGATAAAATCCAGGTACTCATCAACGGTATTCCTGTGAATGATCCCGAAAGCCAAAGAGTGTATTGGAGTAACTGGACAGGACTTTCTTCCAATGTGAAATCTGTTCAGGTTCAAAAGGGGGCTGGTTCTTCATTATATGGTTCCGGAGCTTTTGGAGGTTCACTGAATATCGAAACAATGGGATCAACCCCAGAACCGGAGATCACAGTACGATCCTCCTACGGTTCTTATTACACAGATGGTGATGTTGCTGATGGAAAAGGAGCGATCACCAAATATAATCCATATAATTATAATGTAATTGTACGATATAATTCTGGAAATCTTTTCGGTGGAAAATTTAATTATAACATCATGCTGGAACGAAAACGGGGAGACTATTATCTAACCGGAACCAATTATGACGGTTATTCTTTTGGTCTGGAAGCTCAGAATATCATCGGAGATCACACTCTGAATACTAGCTTTATCGGCGCACCGCAAGAGCATAATCAAGTTTACTTCAAAAGCGATAGAGATCTCATGGAAACTTTGGGTCGCAACTATAACCGAAACAATCACGATTATCAAAAAAATTATTATTTCAAACCACAATTTTCTATCAGGGATGAATGGAACATTTCCGATGACCAGGTTATGATGACCAATTTTTTCTTTACCACGGGTAATGGTGGTGGAAAATATATGAATCAGGATAAATTCGATATCGAGACAGGTGAAATTCATTATCGAGATGATTTCCTGGATTCCACTGATCCGATGGGATACGAATGGGATGAATTCGCACCTCATGCTCTGTTTCTTTATGAAGAATATGGTTTGGAAGTAGAAGGATTCAATCCCCAGGATACTATTTGGTATGGATCGATCCCGGTTGTACAACCTTCATATAATGGAATAGGAATCAGTGGAAATGCTGCTGACTTCTTTGTAAGCCGATATGATTACAGTTGGCGCAATAACAGCGTCAGTGATCATATGCAGCTTGGCTTGAATACATATTATCAGCAACAGATACATCCTATGGTCAATATGGTTTTGGGTGGTGAATTCCGAAGATGGGAAGCAGATCATTATCGTAAACGTGAAAACTTCCGTCATCTGGGTGATCTTATCGGATATGAAGTTGATCCGAATACAGGTGATTCCACAGCTGTTTATGGAGTGGAAACGTATGATGAAGTTGATAGGCAATATGATGAAACAACTTATGTAACTAATATGTCTGGTTTTGCCCGTTTTTCCATTAAACCGATCGATGCTTTAAATATCATGATAGATGGGCAGTTTGCCAGCTATAACTCTGAAGTGAAGGAAAATAAGATCGAGATCTACGATCTGGGAACTGGTGAACCGACTGGATATTATCGTTATTCCACCAAAGATATTGAAGAGCATTTATGGATCGAAAATTATGGATACGCTTATGATGAAGATGGAAATCCAATAATGGTTAAAAAGTTTTCTGCTGATGACTATAAAAAAACTTATGAATTCTTTTCTCCAAAGTTTGGCGTTAACTACAATATCACAGAATATATGAATGTGATGACGAACTATTCAATTTCCTACAAAGAGCCAAGAACGATGGAATGGTACAGCGGTTATGACGGACCCGACGGCAACCAAAGGTATGATCTTACGCTGGTGGATACTACTACAACACCATATTCTAACTACACTATAGAACATTTTTATGGAGAATTGAAGCCTGAAAAGATAAATACAATGGAATTTGGCATTGGTTATGAAGGTGTGAATTGGTCGGTCGATGCTAATTATTACATCAGTGATTACACAGATAAGATCGAAAATGTTTCGATTCCCGTGACCAATTATTTCTATAATATACAGGCAGATTCTGTTGAAACTTTTGAAAGTGATGAAAGTCTCACATTGAACGCCGGTCAGGCTCGCCATCAGGGCTTGGAATTAAGTTCCAGAATGAAGTGGCAAAACTTTGATGCATCTGGTTCTTTAACTCTTTCCAAGAACCGTTGGACAGATATGAATGTTGATGAGATCTTTGATGGTGATGCTGAAGATATGATCGGAAAGGTAGTACCGAATTCACCAGAAAAGATCATTAATGGCTCAATCGGTTATACCTTCAATGATATGCCGCTGGATGGAAAAATTCGCATTGGCTTTACTGGAAAATTCTGGGATGATTATTATGCTAATTATGAAAATGAATATTACAGTAATTACGTGTGGGATGGTTCAGATTATGTGGCAGATACCCTTTCAGTCAAATCCTCAAAGTTACCTTCTTTCCTGGAATTCGGTAGCAATATTAAATACACTTTCAAAGTAGGAAACACGGACGCGTCTATTAGATTCGATTTAGCCAATATTCTGAACAAGGATGACAACTATCTTTCCGCCCGAGTTGCTTCCGATTATAATCGAGGATATTTCGATGATGATGGAGAGTTTGTGGATGACTATTTAACGGGAAATCGCTACATGTATGTTACACCTTCTCCGCTGTTTACTATGTTCGTTACAATGGAAGTTAAATTCTAGATAAAACTCAAAAGGGGAAGCAAATGCTTCCCCTTTTTTTATTTACTTAACAAGTTTAATCAGCCTTCTTCTCTTCTTTCTGACTCAATTCGATCTTAATTTTATCAATATTCAACATCGGATAAAAATCAGAGATATAATCCCGCACAGTAGTTTCAAGGTCCTTATTCTTCTCCAGAATTTCTTTGCTGAAACAAACACTAGCTGTGTACTCATTCAGAGTAAAAGTAATATTGACTTCCGGTTTCTCCCCTATCACATTTTCCAGATACTGCGGAAGAGTTTTATCCAGTTCTATAGCTGCGTGGATCTTCTCGTAGATCTTGAAACCTGCGTATCCAATTGCACCGATAAAGGCAATTTTCAATAACTTCCCAAAAGAACCTTTCACTCTTACCTCCTAAAAAGGAGCATGATCTCTGCTTATTTCAGCAGGATGACTTTCTTCAAACTTGTATAATCACCAAAATTGTCCCTGGCATCAATTTTAAAGAAGTAAATACCACTGGCAACAGAAAGACCATTTTCGTCTGCTCCGTTCCAGGGAATAGTGTGCATTCCAGCAGGAAGATTTCCGTTAACCAGGGTTTTCACTTTTTCACCTTTGATATTATATACTGCCATCACAACTTTGCTTTCCTGTTTAAGGCTTAAAAGGGCATTTGTTTCAGGATTAAAAGGATTAGGATAGCAGCCAATGAACAGACAGTTAAGTTCAACTGTATTTTCGGGCGTGGAAACTTCAGCGATCATATCGTCCGGTGTTCTAGGACTCATTTCATATTCATCATAAGCATAAGTTACAATCCCCCGTAGAATTGCCCATTCATCTCCAACATTTACTACAATAGGTGGAACAATCTCATCAAGATAGAAAAAATTATCATCCATCTGACATGGTTGTGCAGAAACATCAGTTACATACCACTCACCATATTCACTTGGTGCTTGAGTTACAACTACATCATTAATCTCTACAAGTACGTTTTCATATTCCTCGCTATTTGCAAGTTCAGCGGTAGTAATAACTACCGGAGCAGGAACCGGGTTTCCAGAACTTAATAAGGTTACAGTAATAGGTTGGTTATAGCCCGTGATTTCAGTAAGACCATAATATTCCTCAACTGTTCCAGTAATCTCAACTTCATCGTTGACAACAATTGTTGTATCACCAGCCATATAAACTAACACACCTTTCCATGCACCACCTTCAGGCATTGAGATAAAAAAGTTATCAAGATAACCTTTGTAATCAATTGCTGTAACAATACCTGTAGTAATTACTTCCTGCCCGTCATAGGGTGAAGGATAGGTGTTATCCGGACCTGGAACTTCAGTATATTGAATATCATAGATGGAAACAGGTGTCTGAGCTAAGAGTCCAACTGAAAAAACTAAAAATACTAAAAAAAACATCTTTTTCATTTTTAAACCTCCAATATTTTAAATTTGTGTAACAAAATT
>CAYWJN010000127.1:0-4293 GCA_964457455.1 uncultured Candidatus Cloacimonadota bacterium | reverse complement strand
CTTGAAAATCTGTGATAAAATAGATTTCCTGGTTGGGAAGATGGCTCTCTTTCAATTTTTGGGATGCAAGGGCAAGAACCTCTTTTAATGGTTGAGCCTGTGGAGTGATGGAAATATTGGCAATCAGGTCTTCCGGGATTTTGCCAAAAATCAGATTTCCGTTAAGAGAGTTCCAGTCTTTATTTAAAGTCAGGATTAAGGTAATATCATCTTTGGAGATTATTTCATTTATTTCAGAGAAGATGGATTTTGCCTTTTCCAGTTCGGTTTGAGTATCGATCAGAAAATCCATGCTAAAGGAATTATCGATGATGATGGCAATTGCAGTTTGAGGATGCAGATTGCCTTTATCTAAAAAGGGAACTTTTATAGCCGGACGGGAGATTGCCAGAATTGTGAAAAGAATGATCAACATCCTCAGAATCAGCAGCAGCAGGTTTTTAATATTGATTTTTCTTCTCTGTTTTTTCTGGCTTTCTTTGATGAACCTGATGGAACTGAAAATGATTTTACGCGGTTTCTTTTTGGCAAAAAGATAGATCAAAACCGGGATGATAATAGCAGAGGAAAGAATTAGAATACCGGAATTTAAGAAACTGAACATTTTTCTTCAAGTTTTGAAAAAATTTTAATAGCTAAAAAATAGAAGCCGATTCCGTAAAAAATACCGAAAATCGTATCAATAAAATAGTGGTAATGGAGATAAACAGTAGAAATGCTGAGCAGAAATGTAAGTGTGAGAAAAATGTAACCCAGAACCTTCTGGTTGCGCAGAGCACAGATCGTGACAGCAACAGCTAAAGTTACATGCGCGCTGGGAAATGCCCCACCAAAATGAGTTGTATGATTATAGATAAATGCCATGATCCTGCTGAAGATACCATATCGATAAATCTTAGTAAGCTCCAGAGTTAAATCCCAATACCTTCCGCCAGCCACCGGCAAAACATTGTAGGTAAGAAAACAAATATAAAAGACAAAACTGAGATTGAAAACAAATTTGTGAAAATCCTTTCTGTTTTTCAGATAGAGGAAAATTCCCAAACAGAGAAACATCAAATAATAAGAAAAATAGGAAAAGGCCATAATTTCGTGGATGAAGAAATTATCAAATTTAAGTCCCCACTGGATGGCAGGTTGATATCCGAAAATCAGCAAATCTATTTTCTGGAAAAAGGGATCAATGAAATCCGGGAAAAAAATTTTATTCAGATCAGAGGTTGCTACAAAAAAATAGAGAAAGGTAGAGAAAGGATACCAATCCCTGAAAAAGCTTATAAGTATAGATTTGTGAGAATATTTAATCAGCAAGAAAATCACGATCCCGATCATGAGAAAGGCAAAAAAATGGAGTTGCGGATTTAAAATGCGTTTCCATCCAAAAAGGATAAAAAGCAGATTTATGAAAATATACGCAAAAGAGATGAAATCGATGGGTCGGAATTTATTTCTGGTCATGAAATTAAATTTTCTTATCAAAGATCCTGTAGGTTTTGTAAATTCTCGCCATCAAACTTTTAGAGATTCTGTTCATCATTTTATTGGTTTCCAGAACCCAGGAAAATTCAGCATCAGTGTAGGGATTTTTGTGTTCATAAGCAGTTTTGAAAGAATGATAATAAAACGAAACATCGATTCCGCGATTTTTATATTTATCTAAAACGCCCATGATCGGAACTCTCAAACCAGGAATTTGATTTTTGTATTTGAGGAATTTGAACCAGCCCAGGGGAAAAAACCTTCCCTTAATTTTTTTGAGGATGAAATTGTAATCCGGCAGGGTAACAGAGAAACCAACTGCTTCTCCTTCAATCTCAGCAATAAAGACAAATTCAGGTCTTATAATGGGAAGCAAGTCATCAACCAGAATATCAAATTCTGTAGCAGACATGGGAACATATCCCCAATTATCTTTCCAGGCTTCTTCATAAATATGAAAAACCCTAGCAATATCATTTTTGAGTTTTTTCCTGTTTTTTAGGGACGGGTGGCGGATAGTAAAGTTACCGCGCTTTTCAATTTTGGCAGCTAATTTTGCCAGGCGTTCCGGTGGCTTTTGCACTTTGATGTGATAGGCATAAATATCCATTGCTTTTTTGAGTCCGGCTTTTTCAAATAACGATTTATAATATGAAAAATTGTAGGTCATCAGAACCATGGGAGAGGAATCAAAAGGATCGATGAGCAGAGCACATTCATCATTTACAGAGAAGTTCATAGGACCGCGCATCGTATCGAATCCTTTTACTTTCAGCCAGTTTAAGGCTACTTCAAAAAGAGCATTTGCCACTTCCTGATCATTGATAGATTCATAGAAACCGAAAAATCCTACTTTATCTTTGTGAGTTTTATTGTGCAGAGTATTGGTATGAGCGGAGATCCTTCCAACCACTTTATCGTTTTGTAAAGCCAGGAAAAGCTGTACTTCAGAATGTTTGAAATAGGGATTCTTTTTAGGATTGAAAAACTTTTTCTGGTCCATAAGAAGAGGAGCCACCCAATAAGGATCATCTTTATAGAGCTGGAAGGGTAATTTGATAAATTTTCTTAATTCTTTCTGAGTTGAGACCGGAACAATTTGCATCATATTTCTCCTAATTTTTTAGACACAAAATAATTAATAATACCCATTAAAAAAGCAGCGATGAACATTTTCCCGAGAAATTCTTTTCCACCGGGGAAAAAGAAATTTATGAAGGGAGGAAGCAGTACAATCATATACTGAGCAAAGCGTATCTGCTTGAAGAAGAAAACTGCAATCATAGCCAGAAAAATCACGATCATCATGGGCCAGGGAGCAAAAAAAGTGACCAATCCCATATAGGTGAAAAGACCTCTTCCGCCTTTAAAACGGTGAGTTATCGGCATGCAGTGTCCTACAACCATAATAAATCCCAGAATAAGCAGATGATTTTGAGAGGAAATTGTTTGTGTTACGGCAAAATAGTTTAAGAAAAATTTTAGTACAATAAGATAAAGATAAACTTTTCCGAAATCTACAATACCAGTAAGAATTCCTAACATTCTACTGACATTATGAAAAATATTTTCCGTATCAGGATGACCGGTTCCCACTTTGTCGATATTCAGACTTCTAAAGTATTTGGCAATGAGTCTGGCTGTTGAATGACAGCCGATTAAATATGATAAAATCAGCAGACCAGTAAAAATTAATGATGTGATCATAGTTCTTCCTTTTTAATAATTTCTTGTTCCGAAAATAGCAGTTCCAATGCGGATAATGTTCGCACCTTCCTGAATGGCAATTTCAAAATCATTGGTCATACCCATGGAAAGATATTTCATCTTCACATTGGGGATTTTTTCAGCTTTTATTTTCTCGAATATTTTTCTCAGGATTTGAAAGCAATTACGGATTTTGTTTTCATTGTCAGAAAATATTCCGATAGTCATCAAACCTTTAATATTAAGATTGGAAAGCAAACTGATTTTTTTCATGAAATCAAGAGTTTCATTTTGATGAATGCCAAATTTGCTTTGTTCTTCCGAAGTATTAACCTGAATCAGAATATCTTGTTTTTTGTTTTTTTTGGATAAATATTCGCTAAGTTTTTCTGCGGTTGAAAATTTATCGATAGAGTGTATCAATGCCGGATTTAACTTCATCAGTCTGGGAATTTTATTGGATTGCAAGTGACCGACAAAATGGAACTCTTTATATTTTTCTTTGAGAAGCGGAAGTTTCTGCTCAGCTTCCTGAACTTTATTTTCTCCGATAAATTCGATGCCGGATTTGAGAGCTGAATCGATTGTTTCCGGTGTGCGGGTTTTGGTTACAGCAATTAGTTTAATACTTTCAGGGTTTCTACCAACAAGTTCTGCAACCGCATTAATTTGTATACTTAATTTATTGATTCTTTCTTTTATATTTTTTTCAGTCATATTCTTTTTTTTTGACGCTGATTCACTCTGATTATTTATGATTAAATATGATTATATTCATTAAATTTGCAAATATTTTCTTATTCAAAATTATCATTTCATAATTAATCATATTTTTTCTGCGTTCATTTGCGTCTAATTCTTTTCAACTTGTTTTTAAAATTTATAGCAAACTTTTAATGTCAATAAAAAACCTGCCAGATTAATAAATCCGGCAGGCGAATAGGTATTTTTCCAGAAAATTATTTCAATAAAATCATCTTCTTTGTTGAGCTATAATTCCCTGTTTCCAGCTTGTAAAGATAGATGCCGCTGCCAACAGGATTATTTCTATTATCAATTCCGTTCCAAATAGCTGAATGTACTCCAGCATCATAATTGTCAGAAAGG
>CAYWJN010000126.1:0-4344 GCA_964457455.1 uncultured Candidatus Cloacimonadota bacterium | reverse complement strand
GTAATAATTCCTTCATGCTCTCCATCGTAGATTTTATCGTGGTGGCGAATTTTGCCGATGTACAGCGGATTTTTTAAGATGGTATAGAGTATCTGCTTATTAAAAACTTTACCACCGGCAAGATTCCCGCGTTTCGTTTTCCATTGCTTGGTGGTCCATCCCCAATTATTGATGGTATCCACGATTTCTCTTATTGATTTGTTATTTAAATAGAATTCATAAATTTTTTGTATTTGGTATTTCTCATTTTCATTTATAACCAGTTTCTTTTCAATTACATCATACCCAAGGATGGGTTGGCCTCCCATGTATTTTCCTTTTTGACGACTGCTGGCAATTTTATCACGGATTCGTTCTGATATCATCTCCCGTTCAAATTGTGCAAATGTGATTAAAATATTTAATGTCATTCTGCCGATAGAAGAAGAAGTGTCAAAATATTGGGTGACACTGACAAAAGAGACTCCATGCTTATCAAACAATTCCATCATGTTGGCAAAATCGGCCAGAGACCGGCTTAATCTATCTACTTTATAGACCACCACTGTATCTATCAATCCTGCTTTCACATCGGTAATTAATCGATTGAAAGAGGGGCGTTCTGTATTTGCACCGGTAAACCCGCCATCATCATAATGGGTAGGGATAACTTCCCATCCTCGACTGGTTTGACTTTTGATATAGTTTTCACAAGAATCCCACTGAGCATCCAAGGTGTTGTATTCCTGCTCCAAGCCATCTTCTGTAGATTTACGGGTATAGATAGCACATCTTACTTTTTTATCAGTTTGACCGTCTACTGTAGCCTGCATTATTTCAGTCCAAAAAATATATTACCATTCCAATGACTTCCTGTAATCTCTTTCGCCACAGCGGATATGGATTTAAATATTCTGTTGTTCCACAAAAACCCACGATCCAAAACCACCACTTCATAATCCTCGCCATTATACGTTTTACTCAATATTGTCCCTGGCTGTAATTTCTGTTTCTTGGGTGCCTTTAGATCAGGTATATCCAAATTAAAATCCTGTGGTGGTTTTGTCCGAAGTTTAGAATCTTTAACAAGTTCATCCACTCTGTCTAATGCTATTTGAGATAGCGGTGGAGAGTCAGCAGTCTGATAGAGCCAAGCTATCTTTCGAATCAAACTTTTACGGTTATGGGTGTAATAACTTTCTCCGGTTAGCCGGGTGTATTCAGCCATTAATTGACCGGACGAAAGCTCGTAGAGTTTCTCGATTTTATCTGCGACATTTTTTCTCATTGTTTCTCCCTTTTAAGTTGTGAATTATTGCTAACATGGTTAGAGCCAATGTCGCGTTCATTCTTAGAGAAAATCCAATCAAAGTTCTCTTTATCTTCTCCTTTTATCGAAGAAGAAAGCCCATTTGAGTGCATTAGGTGCCGTATATACCCTTTTGAGAAAAGTTTGATAATTTCATCCATAACTTTTTTTCCTTTAAAATGTTTTCACCCTATAAAGGCAAAAGAAACGGACAAAAAAATATTATTTTGAAAAAAACATTTTGTGTAAATAACCATCTTACACTAACTTTACCACCTGTTAGATGATAACTAACAGTTGTTTTCTTAACAAAATGGAGTTAAAACTAAAATGACCCAAGAAACACTTGGACAAATGATATTCAGATTGCGTACAGAAAAGAAAATGGGCGTTCGTGAGCTGGGTAGAAGAGTGAATGTGACTGGTGTACATATATCCGGTATTGAAAAGGATAAAGCCACACCATCACCGGAGCTATTGAGAAAAATTGCAGTCGCATTAGAAGCAGATGTTGACAAATTAATGTATCGTGCAAAGCAGGTTGATCCAGAAGTAATTAAAGTCATCCGAAAAAATCCGTATGCTGTGCATGATTTCTTACGGACTGCAAGTAACCTAAAAAAAGGTCAATGGGAAGAGCTTAAAAAGGAAGCTCAGAAAATGTTGGAACAAGATAAATAAAGGAGTTAGCAAATGACAGTTAATATGAACAGCGTTGGATACCTTCACGACAGCGTGTTTGAAAGAGAATCATGGAATCTAGTTTATGAATACAGCAAATATGAAAACTGGGATATCGTCACACCTATCCCGGTTGAGACAATTGCCGAAGTTTATCTGGGGTACCAGATTAATCTAACAGATGAGGGTATTTTCAGCGACTCATCTGTTCTAGGCGGTATCATATTTGAAGAGAAAACCATTCAGGTGAACGGTGCAATTGAAAATCAGGATGGAAGATTTAATTTTACTGTGGCTCATGAATTGGGTCATCATAAACTGCATAAAGACTGGTTATATGGTCAAAAAAACCAGCAAAATTTATTTGAACTTGCAGATACACTATCTATTCTTTGTCGGGAAGAAGGTGTAAAACCAAGGGGTGAACTTCAAGCGGATAGATTTGCGGCTGCACTTTTAATGCCCGAGCATTTAGTCAAGGAAGCATTTAAAAAACAATATAAGAAGGTTATTGATGTGACTAAATATATTAGTCTATTAGGTCAATCTCCTGAATACTCAGCTATTCGTGTAGCTCAAAAGATTATGGAAATTGGCGGATTTACCAATGTATCAAAAAATGCAATGGCAAATAGACTCAAATATTTAAAGCTCATTACAGGTGTTGATTATATAAAAAATGAGAATTTTGAAATGGAGGGATGGCTGAATTGAAAATGGTGAAAGCTTGGGTAAATAAACATCTTTTAAAACTGAACAATAAATTTAAAAACAATCCTTTTTCGGAATTCAATGTAAAGGTGCAAAACGGTGTTCCGGTGGATGCGAAAAAGATAAGGAATGTTGAAAAATTAAATAAAAGATAATCCTGAACTGGCTGACTATTACTAAATAGTTCAGAGGTACAGGCGGTAATGCCGAAAAAGTAACACGACTGGCCTTCTGGAGGTATTCCAGAAACACGAGGAGGTTGTGGGTTGCTTAAGAAATTAAGCAGGTCACAACCTTTTTTATTAATGGATTGATTTGAAAAACACAATTATCAAAAAACCATCAATTAATCAGATGACAAAGATTACTTGTCAGATTCTTTCCTGTAAATGTACGAAGGGAAAGGAGGGGAAGTTTTTGGGATTTGTGTATCATCCAAGAGGTAGTCCTCCACAGTATTTGGCATACCAATGTCCAAAGAAAAAAAGTAAAATGATTGAAATAACAATTAAATAATAACCTACCAATATAGAAGCCCATCGAGGCTCCAGGTGATGTGATCTAAAAGACGCACTCCTTGAGGTGAAAACCAACAGGAGTGCGTTTATGTTTGAACGTCAGTTACAATCTCTTTATGAAGAGATTAACCATAATGAAATAAAATTTGAACTATTAACTCAAAGTGATCATCGATTGAACAAATTTTTATCAGCCGGTGATTTAATTGAGAGATTTATAGCTTCCAAGGATGTGCCGTGGCAGAGTGAAATCATTAACGTTTTAATTCAGCTTTCCAATAAACCGCAACTGCAGCAGTTCTGTTTTTTAATCCTGACGGCCATTTTCTGGAGGAACCTCACTTATCTGGTCATGTCCTGCAGAGAAAGACAAATAACATCTGAAGATCTACTGGCTCAATCAAGTCTGATTCTTCTGCAGCTTATTTGTAAATCAGCAAAAAAACCTGATCAACGGAAAATGTACGGGAATCTCTCCAGATCCTTAAGGCGTGATTTTTACATCTGGGTAAAAGATAATGATTTTGAGTTTAGTGAAATACCAAAGTCACAACCTGAATTACCGGATACCCACGTTGATACCGATAAAATTATTAGACGAACCCTGTCTGAAAAGATATTGAAAAAAACGGAAGTGGATTTATGGCTTGAAGTTGAAAGAGATGAGAGAAGCCTTAAAGAAATAGCCAGAGCAAAGGGTATTAATTACGACGCTTTTCAGAAAAGAATTCGCCGGATAAATAAAAAAATCGAGAAACATCGCCAATAATGTCCGTTTTGTCTGCCTTTAATGGGTGAGATGAAAACAAAAAGACAAAGTACTAAAAACCAAAAGCACCCTGATTTAGGGGATCCAATGACACAGATGTATTTCGATATGGTTAAATCCATCGGCAGCATTGCAGCAGAATTCCCAGATGAATTAAATGAGGATAGGATGTGGCAAGTCATTCGGAAGATGGATGCCATTTTTTTGCATCACATGCGGGAGCTTATAGAAGAAGCGGGACAGTTAGACCTAACCGAACCGCAATTAGAATATCATCCGGCGGCACAGTTTATTATGGACCGTCTTATTAGGGAGAACCAGAAATGACCATCACAGAAATCAATTTCCGTATGGCAGATAAGAACGAGCCGATGCTG
>CAYWJN010000125.1:0-4427 GCA_964457455.1 uncultured Candidatus Cloacimonadota bacterium | reverse complement strand
TTAATTGCCCGAATTTGCCAATAAAAGGTATTGTTGGAGGTAGACAACCAGGTGAATTATTTATGAATATTGAGTATTTTCAGCTTATGGGACAAATTAGACATACTTATATTTATCATAGCTTGGATTATGGTGAAACATTCACTGTTTATCATCCATTCTCTTTTGGCCCACCACCATATTATGCTAATTTTGATGCAGAGCCATTAACAGGAATAGTGCCATTGTCAGTACAATTTACAGATTTATCTAGTGGTGAAAATATACAAAACTGGGAATGGGATTTCCAAAATGACGGGATTATAGATTCTTATGAACAAAATCCGGTATATACTTATCAGGATACAGGTTCATATTCCGTAAAACTTTCAATTGATTTTGGTGGATTTGATTTTTTAATCAGACAAAGTTATATTCATGTAACAAACGGAAGCGGAATAGATAATTACGAGTTAGGAATTACTAATTACGAGTTGAATAATTATCCTAATCCTTTTAATCCTATAACTACAATAGAATTCACCGCTAAGAACGCGAAGGACGCAAAGATTGAGATTTATAATATCAAAGGGCAAAAAGTAGATGAATTATCAATAAAAAAACAGCAGACAACAGTTAATTGGAATGCTGAAAGTATACCATCAGGTATTTATCTATATAAATTGAAAGTGAATGGAAAAGATAAATCTGTGAGGAAATGTTTGCTGTTGAAATGAAAAATACTCCACTAGCAATATAAGGAGTTTATATAAAGTTTAGTCTTCTTAGAACTACTACTTGAACTAGATTGTCAATGGACATTCTGGGATTTTTTCTTTTATTGTAATATTTAAATCACGAATTGCAAAAAAATAAATATTCCAACTCCTATGATCGATTCCTTTATCTTTCAAGTAAGTTCCATCTTAAAAAAAGACTCGATGTTGATTTCTTTAAAACCGACAAAAAAATGGGAAAACTCGGTTTTAAAAATGCGCATATAAATAAGATAAAACAATTTGTTGAAACCGAAGAGAAATAAAAGTCTTTGACTGAAATTATAACTATTTTTAAGTTTGTTTTAAAGATTTTTTCTTAAGATGTATTATATATGAAATTCAAAAAAAATTATAATAAAATATTTGGAGGTTCATTAATGAAATTATTAAAATCAAAAATGTTTCTTGGTTTAGCATTACTTATCTTTATGAGCAGTTTCTTGTTTGCCCGGGCTGTTGATGATGGGATCGAGATCGATGAAAAAAAGCGCGATTCCTCTACAGTACACAATGTGGGAAATATCTGGCTCAGAGTGAGTAATTATGGTTTTTTCGGTTCCGGAGATAACTCTCCCAAATGGCCTTCACTGGAATATCCCGGTGGAAGTGCTATCGATTATTTATATCAGGGATCCTTGTGGTTTGGAGCAAAAAAAGTAAGAAGGGATGGATTCGGAAACAAACTTTACTGGCTTGAAGATGCAAGCGATGAAGATGATGTTATTCCTGAAACACATCCTGATTGGAATGAGAATCTACAGCTTGTTGTGGATACGCTCACTACTCTTGGATTTGATGGAGATAAACGCTTATATGAATTTTTACCTGCTTATAATTCTCTGGAAACCTCACCTTTGGGAACTCAATTCAGTCAGTATAACAACTATGATATTGTTATGACCGCATCTATCAGAAGCCACAGAAGAGGAGTTGATGATGATGGTGACGGTTATATCGATGAAGACCCGGTTGGTTATGGCTTCCCGTTCAGAGCAGCTGATGAACTTCCGACTGCTTTCGACATTTACGGTGGAGACTACTTAATTAATGGTGAAATGGCATATGGTACAGTAATTATTGAAGAGCGTTATGATATTTGGTTTCCACTGGGATTCGTTGATCTAAGTGATGAATCAAATACTCTGTATAACTTCGCTCAACCCAATGATGATGATAACGACGGTCTTTTAGATGAAGATGGTTATCCTGTATCCGAGCAAGATTACATTGGTTATTATTTTGATTACAGTCCCTTTGGAACTTTGGGAGATAGAGATTTCGGATCAGCACAATCAAGTAGTATTCATGTGCCGTTGAATATTCGTGTTCGCCAGATGAGTTATCAATGGAGTTATGAATATATCAAAAACTTAATTTATGTTGAATTCAATATCACCAATATGAATATCGCTTATGACGATAGTCTTTACGACTGTGCAATGGCTGTTTATATGGATTGTGATGTGGGACCTCAAGCCTGGGGTTCATTTTATGATGATGACGTCAGCAGTTATGTTAGCGAACCTTATGAGTTTGCCTATACTTATGATTGGGATGGTGACGGTGGATTAACTACAGGGTTTGTTGGTTCTCGCGTTTGTACTCCAGATCCCGATTCATTAGTATTCGCTTGCTGGACATGGAGCAGTGGACAAGGTCCGGATGATTTTGACCAACTTGATTATTTTGGAACAACAAATGTAACAGCTAACGAAAAATACTGGCTTATGACAGGCAGGAATCCTGACGACAGCAAATATACTTCATTAAGAGATTTTCCGAACACACAGGTAGGAAATCCCACTGATACCAGGTATCTTTTTTCTTTCTATGGCGATATGCAGGGCTTGTCAAATCCTACATCAGGCTCTTGGAATCTTGGTCCTGGAAAAACAATGAAAATTGTTATAGCTGTTTTTCCCGGAGATGACATCCCGGAATTGATGGACCAGGCTGAATGGGCAAAAGTTATTTACGAAAGCCCTCAGCAACTTACCACAGTTACCTTACCGGATACAAACATTCATTATGTAGCGCCAGAACCACCCAGAATTCCCAGGATGTTTGCTGAGCTTGTTGATAATGGCAACAAAATCAGTGTCTATTGGAATAACAGGTCTGAACTGGAAAATATTGATACAAAAACAGTAACCAAAGGTCAAGTGGGATGGCAGGATATTATTCCCGGTATTGACAGCCATATAGATCAATATATAATCCAGCAGAATTTATACGGATATTTTCCTGATGAATTTGCACCACCAGATCCAGCTGGTTTCCTGAATCCCGCCAGAGTTAATCCCTGGACTGCATATAGATTGCGTCACGATTTTCAAGGTTACACACTTTGGGGTAGATCAGGAAGCGGTTCTCAAGAAGATTGGATAGAAATAGATAGATGGGATAAGATCGATACAGCTCAGGATTTACTTGATTATATGGTTAACAGCGATAATGACTCACTTTTTTATGATTTTGGCGGCGACCTGGGAATCGATAAAGGACTGCCGCAACCAAAGGTTTTAGACCAATCCAATCCTGAGCATGAGAAATATCTAAACTATTTTCTTTATAATGGATTTTATGAATTTATTCCATACGAATATGGAGATGTTTTCTATGGTGAACCTATCTTCGATTATGAAGTCGTTTATAGTGATAGTTTGCAAAATTATGCAAATGGTTTAAGTTTTGATGATCAGGCTTTATTATTCAGGAATCCTGATATGAGAGAAGATGTTTATCTTGCTATTTACAATGATAAACTCATTCCTCTTGATTTTCATGGTGGACAGGCTTATGTTAATAACGGTGTTGAAGACGAAGACCTGACTAAACTGCGTCTTGCAAGCAGGTATTATTACTCTGAAATTACACGTCCTCCAAAGGGAATCGAATATTATGTTGCCACCACTGCCTGGGATAGAGGAATTCCTGAAATGAATTTACTCGCCCTTGAATCCGGAAGAGATGCTGATGCAAATATGAAAATACTCTTCCCCGGACCTTCCGCAAAATCAAAGATGGATAATATTCACGTTGTACCGAATCCTTATGTAGGACAAAGTAAATTTGACGGCAGGCGTGAAAATGATGATAAAGGCGATAAGAGTCGTCGTATCTGGTTTGTTAATCTCCCGGAAAAATGTACAATCAAAATATTTACCCTTGCCGGAGATTTAGTTGATGTGCTTCGTCATGATGGGGCCGAAACAGAAGATATCATCTCTGTAAGCAAAGCCGCATATGAAGGAGTTGCTGCCAGCGGAATGGAGCCCTGGGATCTGCTTTCCAAAAATAACCAGATAATTGCTGCAGGCGTTTACCTTTTCTCCGTGAAAGACCATGATAGCGGAGATAAAAAAGTCGGTAAATTCGTCATTATCAAATAAGGGGATAGTTTAAATGAAATAAATTTGGAGATAATGATGAATCTATTTAGCAGAAAAAACGATAATGAATTATGCAAATATCTAAACAAAGATGAATATTCCCGGGTTGATGCAATTAAAGAAAAAGTTGTAATCAAATCAGGAAATTATATTATCCAAGAACAAGATAGTGAAAGAGATATTTTCGTCATTCATAAAGGTCAAGTTTCTGTTTGTTATAATCTAACATTTCCCACTTCAAATTAGTATCACTTGATCATCAAATTTGTTGATATTT
>CAYWJN010000124.1:0-5090 GCA_964457455.1 uncultured Candidatus Cloacimonadota bacterium | reverse complement strand
CGGGTCGATTTTGTAGTTGACTTTAAAATCAATATTATCTTTTTTCATTTTGCAACCCTTTTATGGAATTATTAGGGGGTCTTTACAAATTGAAGTTGAAAAAAAATTTTTGATATATAAAATCAGTTATTGGGTGGGAGGCTTAAATGTACAAATTAAACGTAAGTTCCGATTTTTCAGCGGCACATAAACTTGTAGGATATGACGGTCCCTGCAAAAATCTCCATGGACATAATTGGAAAGTTCGGGCAGCTATTAATTGCCGAAAGCTTGATGAAATCGGCTTAACCATAGATTTTGGAATAGTGAAAAAATATTTAAATGAAATAACAGATAAATTGGATCATCAGCTTTTAAACGATTTGGAAGTCTTTAAAAATATCAATCCAACCTCGGAAAATATTGCCAGGTATTTTTATGATGAGATGAGCAAAAAAATCAATTTCAACGGCTGTAAGCTGGTTGAAATTGAAATCTGGGAATCAGATAAATCTTCATTAATTTATTTTGAATGATTGCTACCAACAAGAGCAAATCAGATGATGTGAGTTTGTGAAAGTCAATGGCAGAAAGGAAAAATGATAAGAATAGTTGAATCCAAATTCATTAAAAGTGCGGTTAATCCGGATGATTATCCTGCTTCAGCTTATTTTGATATTGCTTTTGCAGGTAAATCTAATGTGGGTAAATCTTCATTGATAAATACAATCCTGAACAGAAAAGCAATTGCCAAAACAAGTTCCACTCCAGGTAAAACCCGTTTGATCAATTTCTTTGAGATCAGGTTCAAGATTGCTGAGAAATCCGGTTTTGTGAATTTTGTGGATTTACCCGGATACGGTTATGCAAAAGTAAGCAAAACAGAACGTAATTTATGGAAAAAAATGATTCAAAATTATTTTGAGCATAGATTACATTTAAAAGGCGTAATCGTTTTGGTGGATATTCGTCATAAAGCTGACTCAAAAGATTTGATCATAATCGAAATGCTTAAATCCAGAAATCTTCCATTTTGCATTATTGCTACAAAATCGGACAAAATCACAAAATCAAAAATTAATTCTGCGATAAACAAATTGAGAACAGAATTTGATGTTCCATTCGAAAACATTCATCCTTTTTCTTCTTTGAAAAAAAACGGAATAGAGAATGTTCTTGCATGGATTAATAAACAAATTTTGTGATTTAATTTGACTAATTTTTTCATAAGAAAAACATGTTATTGGATTAATGAATTTAAAAAGGTAAATAAATGTTAGAGAAAATAAAAACTCCTAAAGACGTGAAGAAGTTGACTCTTCCGGAACTTAAGAAGTTAGCAAAAGATGTAAGGAAAAGAATTATCGAAGTAACTGCTAAAAATGGTGGACATATTGCTCCGAGCTTAGGTGCCACTGATCTGGCAATTGCCATCCTCAAAATATTCAATCCGATTTATGACCGCATTGTCTGGGATGTTGGTCATCAATCCTATGCATACAAAATTTTAACCGAGCGAAATGACCGTTTCGACACACTTCGGCAACTGAACGGAATAAGCGGGTTCAATAATATTTTTGAGAGCAAATACGATGCTTTTGGTGTGGGTCACAGCAGCACTTCAATTTCTGCTGCAATGGGCATTACCACAGCAAAAGATTTGAAAAATAAAAAGGGTAGGACTGTTGCAATAATTGGAGATGGAGCTCTTACAGGCGGAATGTCCTTTGAAGCAATGAATCATTTAGGTCATCTTCAAAAAAATATAATTGTTGTCCTGAATGATAATAATATGTCCATTTCAAAAAATGTCGGAGCTCTGCAAGCTTATCTCACCAACATTCTGGTTAGTCGTTCTTATAATGCTATCAAGGGAAAGATCTGGGATTTATTCCAGCATTTCCCTCTTAGAATAAGAAGAAGATTAATCTGGAGTGCTCAGAAATTTGAAGAGAACCTGATAAATTCTTTTGTTCCTAATGTCATTTTTGAAGACCTGGGATTCAAATATGTTGGCCCTGTTGATGGTCATAATATCGGACGGCTGGTAAAAATATTTAATAAAGTAAAGAGAAATATGACAGGTCCGGTTTTGGTGCATATAGTCACCCAGAAAGGGAAAGGTTATGAATTCGCAGAAAACGATGCTCCAAAGTTTCACGGTCTTGGACCGTTTACAATAGAAACCGGCAAAGTTGATCAAAAGAAAGGAATTTCTTACTCCAATTTTTTTGGTGATACTTTATGTGAAATAGCCAAAGAGAACGAAGATGTAGTAGCAATCACTGCTGCCATGACCGATGGAACCGGACTGAAAAAATATGCAGAAAAATATCCGGAAAGATTTTTTGATGTAGGAATTGCTGAACAGCATGCTGTGACTTTCGCAGGAGGTCTGGCAACTCAGGGAATCAAACCATTTTTAGCAATTTATTCCACCTTTTTGCAAAGAGCATTAGACCAGGTTATCCACGATATTGCTTTGCAGAAACTGCCGGTTGTTTTCTGTATGGATAGAGCCGGTCTGGTTGGTGAGGATGGAGCAACTCATCACGGCGCTTTTGATCTTTCTTATCTTAATTTTGTCCCAAATCTTGTAATCATGGCTCCTGCAAATGCAGAAGAATTTGCTGACATGCTCAGGTTTGCTGGAAAATATCAGGACGGACCTATTGCAATTCGTTATCCTCGCGGTTTTGCTTTTTTCTGTAAAAAGGAAATCGCTCCCGTAGAATTGGGAAAATATGAGATTATTCAAAAAGGAAAAGATATTGCTATTCTGGGAATCGGAAACGCATTTGCTGACGCAGAAAAAATCTGTGAATTAATGAAAAAAGATTTTCCCGAAATAAAACCTTTCCTCATTAATCCACGGTTCATGAAACCTCTTGATACAAAATTCCTTGAAAGTCTCAAAAGCAAAGTCAAAACTATTTTCACGCTTGAAGATAACAGTCTTATCGGTGGTTTTGGCACTGCAATCAAAGATTTTTATTCTGATTCTGATGTGAAAATTTATGCATTTGGTATTCCAGACAATTTTGTGACACACGGTAAAATCTCTGAGCTAAGAAAACTGATAGGAACAAATCCCGAACAAATTTACAAAAAAATAAAAACCATCATAAAATAGACCTGACATGGAATATAAAGGCGATACAATTGCCGCAATTTCCACACCTTTTGGAATTGGAGGAATCGCTGTTATCCGCATCAGCGGCGAGAATTCGATTGAAATCGTTACAGAAATTTTTACGGGTAACAAACCATTAAATAATGCTAAAACTCATTCTGCTCTTTTTGGTAAAATCTTTGATAATAACAAAACTATCGATGAAGTTTTAGTTACTGTTTTCAAGACTCCAAACAGCTATACAGGAGAAGATGTTGTTGAAATTTCCTGTCATGGCAGTACATTTATTGCCAACCAAATTCTACAAATCATTTTGCAAAAAGCTCGCCTGGCAGAACCGGGAGAATTCACTCAACGAGCTTTTTTTAATAACAAGCTGGATCTCACTCAGGCAGAAGCTGTGGGAGACCTCATAAATGCAAAGACAAAAAAATCGCTCAATGCTGCTATTCAACAACTCGAAGGAAGCCTTTATGATCATATTGAGAACCTGCTGGAAAAATTAACTGATTACCGAACGTCACTTGAGTTGGAAATTGATTTTTTAGAACAGGATATTCCTGATATCAATGTTTCTAAATTGGAAAATAATCTATCTTCTTTGAAACAAGAATTAGAAAAATTAGCAGAAACCGGCAATGAAGGGCTTATCTTGAGAGATGGATTGAAGATTAGTCTCGTTGGTGCACCTAATGTTGGAAAATCCAGTATTTTCAATGCTTTTCTGGAAACGGAGCGAGCCATAGTTACTCCAACTCCAGGCACAACTCGCGATTACCTGGAAGAGGCTATTTCTCTCAATGGTTATTTAATAAGAATTTTCGATACTGCTGGAATCCATGATACTTCTGATTCCGTTGAGAAAGTAGGAATAAAACGTTCTTATGAGGTTATCAAAAACTCACATAAGATTCTTTTCATTATCGATGGTAACGAAAATAATGAGGAATTTGAAATCCTCAAAAATATAGTCGGACCAGATAAAATCAAAAAAGTTCTGAATAAAGTAGATATTTTTTCTGAGAGAGAGTTGGAAAAATTCAGGAAAGATCATATTTTCTGCTCTGCAATCCAAGAAAACGGGTTGAAAAAAATTAAAGAATATCTAATTGAAGAAATCGAGATTTCAGAAGAAGAACTACATTCTGGTATTTTGAGTAATACTCGTCAAATTGCTGCTGTAAAACGAGCAATAAAATCTATTCAAAGTGCTTTGAGCTCAATTAAAAACAAACTCGGTTTTGAATTCACAGCTTTTGATTTAAAAGAAGCAAGTTCTGCTTTGGAAGAAATCATCGGTAAAATCACTACAGATGATATTCTGAATCAAATTTTTGAAAATTTCTGCATTGGGAAATGAAGTAAGTATCACGGATTAAATTGAAATTATCCGGTTCGCAAAATTGCGGACCGTAAATTTACGCATCGGAATTATTAACTCGGCTTAAGGCGAAACTTGAGTTGAGAATGGAAAAAACTGGTTTCCTTATCGCAATTCTTAAGTCAAGTCTCCGTGCCGGATTCTTAATTCAAATCTTGCTTAGATCATCGTCATTCATCCACCATTATATTGAAAAAAAAGGATAATCTAAAAGTCGTTAACTTTCGCTCGTTCTTTCAACTATCCCGGTTGAAACAACAGAATTAATAGAAGTCTGCTTTAATATGTCCTTCCATTTTTTGGGTAGTGCGAATCATTTTTTTTGTCAGCATATCATTAAGAGCAGCAAATATTTTGGCTGCAATTGTCATATCGGTTTTTAGAAGATTAATCAAATCTTGATAAGGATAACGAAACAACTCAACATTTCCAACAGCCTTAATATATGCAGTTCTACCCAGAGGAAAAATGAAATTTATCTCGCCAATTGTTTGCTTTTCATATAGTTTGATTATTTCTTTTTCGGTTCCATTTGAATCTTTATAACTAACATTTCCCACTTCATTTTATGTATGTAACTCATTTAAAAATAAGTAA
>CAYWJN010000123.1:0-5308 GCA_964457455.1 uncultured Candidatus Cloacimonadota bacterium | reverse complement strand
TGGTCTAGCTATTTTCCCATTATTTGTGTTCCCAATAAGATTTCAATTGTTATCAAAAGCGAAAAAGAAAAGATGCTGATTACCAGGTAGATAGATTCTTGCTACTGTGAATTTGATCTTGAAAAGGCTTCTTTCAGAGATTCTTCCTGCTCAGCCTTTTCAAGGTTTCTTTCATAAAATTTTCTCCCACTCCCACACTCCGCAACTCGATTTTTTTTCATATGCAAAAAAATGATTGCATAAAATTATCAATTTTTCAACCTTGACAAAGGTTTATAAAGTGAGGTGATTATAATGGTAATTAGAAATGAAGTATTAAAAGAAATTGATCTTTTGCCAGAAGAAAAGTTAAATGAAATCTACGATTTGATTCATTTTTTTCGTTTAGGTTTACAGAAAAATAAAAGAAAAAACGAATCAATTATGAGCTTTGCAGGTATTTGGAAAGTGATGTCAGAAAAAGATTTTAATAATTTTTCTAATGAAGTTAAGATGCGGAGAAAAAACGCTTTCAACACAAGAAGAAATTATGAAACAAGTATTGATTGATACTGATATTCTATCCCTTTTCTTTAGAGGAAATGAAAAAGTAGAAGAACATTTTCAAGTCTATCTGAAAGAATTTGAAAGAATTAATATCTGCATTATAACTTATTACGAAATATTAAGCGGTTTGAAATACCGAGATTCAAAGAAATTGCTAAAATCCTTTTTACAATTCGTAGAACAAAATAACATTTTTCCATTAACTCAAAATTCTGTTGAGATTTCTGCTGGCATTTATGCTTCCTTAAGAAAAAAGGGAATACTTCTTGATGATGTTGATATACTAATAGCAGGAATTTCGATTTTAAACAATATGACCCTAATAACTCATAATACAAAGCATTTTAATCGTATTGAAAATTTGATTATTGAAGATTGGTCAGTGAAATAGCGACTAACATAATTAACAAAGTTAAAAAAAGCACTTTACAAGCAACTCCATAAAACGTCGCAAGCTCCGTTCAAGGCAGTTGCGGTACATAACTAAGCGAAAGAGCCATAATAGATATTAAATAAAAAATTAATGGAGAAAAACATGAAAAAAAACATAATTTTAGTATTAGTTATATTAAGCATATCTGTAGGATTAATGGGGCAAATGTTCCAAATGGGACATTACAATTTAAATTTATTTGAGCCTGAAATTATCGATGCAAGAGCAGAAGCTTTAGGTAAAACTTCAATTTTATCATCAACAGGAGCAAACTTTATATTTAATAATCCTGCCATGTTAAGTAATTTGAAAGGTAAAAATATTCAAATTAGTTGTCGCTCAATATTCGGAAAAGACGAGATAAAATCTGAATATGATGATGAGACAAACAAAACGGAAATTGAATATAAATTCCATTTCAAATTTAATGGTCTATCTTTTAGTATGCCTTATGCTCTATTTCATAATAAAGATATAAAATTTAGTTTTGGTGCCGGATATCGAACATATTATGATTGGGGATATAATAAACAATGTAAAAGTAATGATGATGATGTAGATGATTATGATTTAAATTATCACGGTGGATTAAATGTCCTTGTTTTAGGTGGCGGTTTAAACAATAAAGAAAAAATCTATGGCGGTATTACAATTAGTTTACCCTTCTTAAGCAATATTTCATCTGAATATGAAGACAATGAAGGTAAAGATAAATTTGAAGGATCAATGAATGGTTCCTTTTTTACTTTGAGTGGAGCTTATATTGTAAATGAAAAAATCACTTTAGGAGTTAGATTAAGAACCGGTTATGAACTTAGCATAGCTGTGTACGGAGGAGACTTTGAAATACCTTCGGAATTTGGCCTGGCTGTTGAATATAAACCAAAGACCAACTTGAAACTTTATGCGGAATATTTAACTCGAGGTTTAGGTGATTATGAAATACAAACTTCCTGGGGCAATATGGATCTTTATTATTTTTCTGATAATGGATTTGCCTTGCGAACAGGTATTGAAGCAGGAGTAACCGATATATTTAGAGCCGGTTTCTTTATACAAAGTGTTCCGATATATAAGTTAATAAGCGATGAAGATGGGGATTCTGAATATGATGATAAGCCTCTAACAGAAATGGGTTTCACCGCAGGTTTTGGCATGAAATTTAGTGCAAATTCTTATTTAGATCTTTTTGGCGTATATTCCTTTTTGCAATATGATGATAAATATGATGACGATTATTGGAGAGACCAATATTCAGATGAATATTCTTTTTCTCGTATTAAAGTGGGTTGTTCTTTAGGTTATAATTTCTAAATTGTAGAATATGATAATTTTAACATTTACTGAAAAAATCTATTTGACAGAAAATACACCAAAAGCAATCTCCAACTAATATTTTTGGGAGAATATATTATGACTAAATTCGTTGCTTCGTTCAACAATAGTTGTATGATGGCTAAAGCATCATACCAACTGCTTAATATTTTAGTCGAAAGAATTTATAAATATGTTGAGGAGGTTATATGAAAAGAAAACTTTTTATTGCAGGTAAAGATAAAAGAACACAAGCTTATTTTGGATGGCAAGATAAAAATACTGCATTGTTGGGAATTAGAATGGGATATAAAGATACAGCAGACAAATTAGTTGACAAGGCACTTGAAGAAGGTGAATCTAATAATATTAGGGTATTAGATACATATATTTTTCCTATATGCTTTTTATATCACCATTCTATTGAAGCGTCACTTAAAGGTATATATCTTAGATATTGCGGTAAGATTCTAAAAGGCAATCATGATTTAGTTACATTATGGGACAATTTGTATAAAGAAGTGATACTTACATTTGAAGATCCTAATTTCATAAAGCAGATAAAGGAATATAAAGAGAACTTTATAAAGTATTCTGTAAATGACATTAATTTTAATGAGCTTAGAAATATGTTCGTTGAATTTAATAGACTTAAAGATAATAAAGCAGATGTATTTAGATATTTATTAATGACAGACGGAGAACTGTACTTCACAGAAAGTAAGTTTATAGATTATCCGAATTTAAAGGAAAACATGAACTACATTTATGATGTATTAGATTTTTTATATCACATAACAGAAGAATATTTAAGTAGTTAAAAAGTTTCAATAAGTTCATTCTCCTAATAATGTTAGACGGCATAAATAAAGTATTAATATTATTTTATTAGTAGTGGACTTTTATATCCAATAGGGATTCATAAAATCAATGTACGTAGATATTCAAATATTAAGATTTATTAACTATTTCAGGGGGTTAGTGTGAAAAGAATTTATACATTACTTATCATTATTATAATTTTAGTAATATCTTATAAAGGATTTCTTTCAATTTTCGGAAAAATAAATGGTGAAGTTATTTTCTATATTGTCTTATTAGTTCCTCTTATTTGGTTAACAATTGAATTAATTAGAAGAGATAATAAAGAAACGAAAGAACAGAATCTAAAACATTTGCAAAAAGTCGATGTAATTTCGAATTTTCTCAAAAATTTGGAAGATTTTACCTTAAGTGATTATTGTATCAATGTTGTTAGATCGGCATTTCTTGGGATTGATGAAATACAAAGAAAAATAATTATCGGTGAATATGATGATGAATCTGATAAATTTGTTTATCGTATTGTACAAGCAAAAGATGTTTTGGGTATAGAAATTACTGAAGATGGAAAAGGGATTCTTTCTTCATCTGTTAATAAAAATATTTTTGGAATGGCTGCTATCGGTGGTTTAATTTTTGGGGGAGCGGGTGCAATAGTCGGTGCATTAGCAGGCTCAAACATAAAAACAAAGATAAGTGAATTAAGTTTAAAATTGGCTATAGATGACATAAAAACTCCCTTTATTGGCATTAACTTTATGGGAAAAACTGTTATTAGTAAAGGCTCGGACACATATAAGGATTCTTATAAATTTATTAACGAATGGTTCGAAAAGATAATGATTTTATTAGAGCGGGAGAAAAGGGGAAATATCAATTCTTAGATTAGAGTTGAAATTGGAATCTTTCTGTTCAGTAAATAAAAGTCCGATTAATTATTGATAGTAACGGTAGAATTAAGGTTTTTCTCCAATTCTTCCAGTCTTTGCAGGTTCTTCTTAGCAATCTCAAAATCTTTATCGATTTTCAAACATTTTCTCGTATAAAGTTATGTTGTTCTGTAGGTTATAATTTCTAAATTGTAGAATATGATAATTTTAACATCTTTTGCTGAAAAAAATCTATTCAGAAAGAATTTAAATAGCATATTAATCCACTTGACACTGATTTCCTACAAATCAAATTTTTTATTTTTGTTGTTTCCATTTAAATCGTGGCTATTACATTATAGCTTATATGAACTTAGACTTCAAGAAATCAGTATTAAATTTTCTCTCTTTAGTTCCGTCATTCAAAATAAAAAAGTCCCCATTAGTAGAGATTTTATAGACAATTCCCTTTATGTTTTTTATTTGTACTACGAGATTTTTCATATTAAAAGGAAAATTCGAGTTTTTTACAAGCTCTGATATATCATAGATTTTAATACTTGATGAATTATCTGCATTGCTGTTATCTAAATCAGAAGTAGTAGTTTTACTTTCTGTACGATTTTTCTTTGTTATTTCCATGTTAGAATCCAGATTATTAAAGGTCTCTTTTACAATATCGTAATATTCAGGCTTGATCCTATATTGATATGGCTCAGTTTCAGTACGTTCTAATACTTCACTATAAATCTTTCGAAAATAAGAAGATCGGTCTAAATGTCCTTCAGTCCAAGAACGACCAAACCAGCCTTCAGGATTAAACCTGGGTTTAATCGTGAATACGTCGCCAAGTTTATTTCCAATTTGTTCTCTGAAATATGATGATACAATAAACCTTCCTTTCTCAAATCCCAACAGGAGTTCGATAAAATAGTAAAAAGTCTTCACTGTATAGATCTTACAGTGCTTATAATAATCGTCAAGAACTACATCTTTCCCTTCTTGTAGTGTCATATAAATATTCTCTGATTTAAAATTCATTTGCCACACTCCTGAGTTATTAATGATTCCAAAACTACAATACTTAAAAAACTAAAATCGAAAAAAGTTTTGGGCAATAAAATTGCAATAAAAAAATAAAACTTTCGCATTTTTTGCTGTTTGTGGAAGCCTTCTTACGGACTATCTGATGAACGAAGTTTCAGAATGTTGGTTAATCGCTTCATCGTTTCCAATTTTAACTTGAGAATGAGGAGTAAATCTCTCTACTTCTCCAGTTCTTCCAATCTTTGCAGATTCTTCTTAGCAATCTCAAAATCTTTAT
>CAYWJN010000122.1:0-5682 GCA_964457455.1 uncultured Candidatus Cloacimonadota bacterium | reverse complement strand
TTCAAGGTTCTGGGTTCAGAGGTTCAGAGGTTCACGAGTTCCCAAATTCCCGAGTTCACGAGTTCCCGAATTCACTGGTTCTGGATTATAGAAAGCCAACTAAAGAAAGGTAACCATGAATGATAAACTCTAAACATATGAACAACTACCAATTTCATTTGATATTCTGCTTGGTAATTTTTATTATATTTTTTTCTTTTTTGGAAGCAAGGGTAAAAGCTGTCTGGGTTCCAATCTGGGATATTGCCAGTCCGGAAAAAATCGATGAACTGGTCACTGATGCGAAAAAGAATAAGATAAATCAGATACTTCTGCAAGTCAGATATCGTGGAGATGCGCTTTATCATCCGAATCGCGAAGATAAAACTTATCCAAACCTGGAACATAAAAGTTATGTTTTAAAGGATTCTGATTTTGATCCGCTTGAATATCTTATACAAAGAACTGAGAAAACTAAAATCGAAGTTTATGCCTGGATAACTGTTTTTATTGCCACACCGCATGAATTGAAAAAACTCCAACCTGACCATATTTATTTTACACGTCCTGAGTGGATAACATCAGATTTCACCGGACAGAAAATGCCCAATGATATTTTGGAGGGAGCTTATCTTGAACCGGGAATTCCGCAGGTTCAAAATTATCTTTTCAATATTATTATGGATATTGTAACAAATTACGATATTGACGGCATTCATCTTGATTACATACGTTATCCGGATATGCAGTTTGGATATAATGAGATTGCACGTGATAAATTTAAAGCTGAAGTGCAAAATAGAAATGCCGAATCCTGGAAGAACTGGAAAGAGGAGCAGATAAATAATTTTCTTAAAGAAATTTCTTTTGAGATAAAACTCGTTTCTCCCGAAACAAAAATTACTGCTGCTGTGATGCCAAATCCTGAAATCGGCAAAAACAGATATTCTCAAAATTGGATGAAATGGCTTAAAAAAGGTTATGTTGATGCTGTTTATTTGATGGCTTATACTCAATCAGATTCATTTTTAACTGAATTATTGGAAAATGCTTCTATACAAAGAATGAATAAGAAAATTATTGTAGGATTGAAAGCCTGGAGTGATAATGAAAAATATTCTGCATCTCAAATAAATGATAAAATCAAAATAGTGAGGAAGAAGAGATTTGCCGGATATGCCTTGTTCAGCTATTTAGGAATTAAACAGAATAAATATTTTAAAGACTTGAAGATTAAATAGTGTTTATCCGTAAAGTGTAATTATTCAGATAAAAAAAGATGGACAGTAAACTCTAAAAGTATCCACCTCATTCGATTGAAAATATTTATTCTGTTTAATTCCTGCTAATTCCATACCTTCACTCGTGTCAAAATAAAGTTTTATATAAAAATTTTCTTTAATTGTTTCGCCTATTATACTCTTCATTTGCAATATTTGTTTATTGTTTTTTGAAAGGCAAACTCGTGTATGTTTTTCTTTTATCATTTAATCCTCCAACTTTATTAACAGAAATCTACTTCCTATTTTAAAAATCAAAAAACTTCTATATAAGTCAAGTAGATAAACTTTTTTAGTGTCACGCCGGCATTAAACAACATGGAGCGAAGCGGAATGTTGTTTAATGTTAGGCGTGTGTGGTGCTCATAATTTATTTCTTTCATTTAGAGCACTGACACGCTTGTTAGCAGCATCTTTTTCATTTTAACAACAAACATTTATGAACTGCTTCAGTTTTTCCGTTAATATTCAACTGATAGTAGTAAATACCAGAACTTACAAGACTTCCTGATTCATTATCGCCATTCCAAATGACAGAATGAGAACCTTTTGTAAAATCAATATAGGTTAATGTTTTGATTCTTTGCCCTTTGATGTTGTAAATTGATAGTTCTATTTTAGAATCACTTTGTAGAGAAAATTCAATTGTTGTTGTTGGATTGAAGGGATTGGGGGAATTTGTCAGTTTGAAATTATTGGTCACCAAGAGAATATTAACTGAAGTTCCGGTCGTATCATTCACTACTTCATAAACCGTATCCAGAAGAACAGAATATTTATCTCCACTGAACTCCCAGAACATAGCTCCACCTAATCCCATAGAATTAATATAGTTGCCCTTTTCCTGTAGAGATTCAACATCATCGTAACTGATCATTGTTTGAGTATTGGAATTGTAAATCCAGGGAGTTTTAGTTTCGTCATTCCAGAAAGAAGTATAACCGTTTGTATTTATGTAATTCTGTTCCAGATCCCAATAATCGAAAACTCCATTTTCCCAGGTTCCTACATTTGCCGGTCCCCAATATGTTTGGTAAAGTCCGTTATTAATATCTGGAACTCCACTGTAACCTCTACCATAAAAGGCTAAACCAGGGTTGAGTTTTTCTTCTGGAACTCCTGCATCAAGATAACCTTGAATAGCTGCAGATAAATTAAAATCAGAATGATAGGGTTCAACCAGAGGATCATCGGATGCTATATAAAGTGGAGTGTTGAAATGTGTAACAGGATCAGCCAGCGGATCACCCCAGGGACCATGAAAATCATAAGTCATCACATTGATCCAATCCAGATATTGATGAATCAGATCTATTTCGTAATTCTCCTGAATTATTGAAGAAGCAGGAGCTGCAATAGTGAGAAGATAATCTCCTGCTTGATCTAATTGTGATCTTAATTCTGCCAGCAAGAGTGTGAAATTTTCTTTATCTTCAGGTCGATAAATATTAGTTGAAAGTCCACCACTTACAGGATATTCCCAGTCAAGATCTACTCCATCGAATTCATATTCCTGGATAAAATCCACACAAGATGCTGCAAACGTTGCACGTGAATCTGCTGTTAGTGCGACGTTTGAGAAATATGCAGACCAGGTCCAGCCACCAATTGAAATGAAGGTTTTCACATGGGGATATTCATCTTTCAAAATCTGTAGACGATGAAAACTTCCTCTTAAACTATCCGGATCCCAACTGTCTCCCGGATACCATTTATCAATATCAGCATAAGGATCACCCAGCATGATAGTGCCATTTACGTTATCGATATTGGCAAAAGCATAGTTGATATAATTGATCTTATCGGCAGGAATATCCGGCACATGATAATCTCGCACGTATACAGACCAAGAAGTAAAATAACCGATAATATTCTTATTGAATTCCTGTGCGAAAACAGGTTTTAAAAATAGAATTATTAGAAGCAATATAATTAATATCCTGAAACTCTTTTCCATCTTTTCTCCTATTTTAGAAGCAGCATTTTTTTGCTAACTTCAATACTGCCAGATTTTAGTTTGGCAAAGTAGATTCCTGATGAGACTGGTTTGTTGGAATCATCTGTTCCATTCCAAATCACTCTCACTTCCCCTCGTCCTTCGATGAACTCAGGATGACACAAGCTCGGGGAAAACATTTTTACTTTCTCACCCTTCACATTATAGATTGTAAGTTCGTATTGTTCATTTTGTTCGCTACTAAAACTTATAGTTGTTGTCGGATTAAATGGATTGGGATAATTTGAAATCATAATTTTATCTAAAGGAACATTATTTTCGTGCGCGGAAACTCCACTCAGATCATCCAAATAAGGCCGATGAGCATTAGAAAATTCCAGATTATTAGCTACATCCCAATTAATAGACCAGGTCATCAAACCTCTGAAATCTGCATATCCATCTGGATTAGCCAACTGATATTGACCACCAAATGGAATTCCCAAAATAAGATAATCAAGTGCTGTATGTACCACATACGGTATAGTGTAACCGCTGCCTGCTGCCGAAGTGGAAGCTGGTAAACCTATAGCAACTTGTTCTGGCAATAAAGGTTCAAAAAAAATGTTCCCAATCCAAACATCAACGTTGAATCCAGCTATCAACATATCTGCCATTGCCACATGAAAATCAGCTGTGGGAGGATTGTAAAGCACTCCATCACGACCAAACATTCCACCTGTGTTATAATGCTGAACATGTAAGTATGTCCATCTATCCCGCAGAGCATGGATCAAAGGAAGATACGCCCCCCAAATTCCTGCATAAGTACTGTAACCACCTTGAACGTAAGCAGTTTCAGGAGCAGTTGAAAGAATCATGTCTGGATAAAGTCCTGCAAGTTGTGTTACAGCATCGATCAGGTTTACGATCTTGGGTGTAGTAGGATAGCGAAAATCATTATCTCCAGTATCCAAAGAGATCGAACCTCCTTCCAGATCAATATCTATTCCATCAAATCCGTAAGTATCAATGATTGAACTCATTGATGTAACAAAATTCTGAACATCAATGGTATTTAATAACATTACAGGATCATTCGCACCACCGATAGAGATCACGACTTTCTTCCCCAGATTTTGAAGATAGCCAATATCCGAAATAAAATCATCTAAATTTGGATAAATACCAGGATCAGGACTAAATTGCATATTTGATCCAAATGGTTCTGTAGCTGTGGCAAATGCAATATTGATCACATCATAAGCTTCCGGGATTTCATCCAGATAAACCGTATTAGGTGTGTAACCCCAATTATGCCAATAACCAACAATGATCTTGTCGGGAAGCGTTTGTCCTATAAGAGTTGAAAATAAAACATTTAATAAAACCATAAGGAAAAACAGTTTCTTCATATTCTCCTCCAATTCATTATGTTGCTGCTAATGTCTGTGTTCGCGACAATTTTGTCGCGAACACCCCCAATTTGGGGGTATACACGACAAATGTCGTGGATATTTGTTTTACATTTTGATGTTTTCTTTTCATTTATTCCTCACCATCGAAAGAAATAGTTTCCCCTTTGCTGTCAAGATAATTCTGGTGAATTTGAAATTAACCATTATTTTTTTGATTTTTAAAAGATAAATCAATTACTGAATTATGGATAAATTAATACCTATTTGTGATTTTTGCATCACCAATACTAAAAGTAAAAAGATAATCATTTTGAACACCTTCGATCTCAATAGGAAGAAGTAGTCCACAGGTTTTACCAACATATATTTGTGCTTTTTTTAGTTCTCCCTGCATATCCATTGCCATAACACCAGTATTATGTAGTAATGAATGATATCGCCATCCACCATATTGACCACTTACATAATAAATATTTTCTGATGGTGTTACACTGTCTCTTAAAAGACCATTTCTTACAATTATTGATGGAGATTGTGGTGAATTCCTATCTACTAATTTAACTCCAGAATGAATAATTCGTTTTGATTCTCCAGATGGGCTAATCCAAGCAGAATTATCCCAATCAATTTTGATTGTGTGATCTGATTTATTATTTAGGATTATTCCAATACTTGTATCACCAAAGAAAAACATCGCTTTTAATAAATCATCTTCGAACACAAGAAATTTTTTCCCTAAACTATCAATCACAGTAGTATTAATTTCTCCATATTGCTCTTTTGCGTCTTTTGGTCTTTCAACTTGTGTTAATGTTAAGTCAAAGGATATTCTTTGCATACTTCCCGCACATCCAATTATTAAAGCAATAACACATAAGACAAATAGATTTTTTTTCATAATTTTGCTCCTTTTTAGTTTTAGATTAAATTCATTTTGGAAAAGCTATCATCATTTTTTTGGATTTCGTAAATATTATGTATAATTCATTTTATGCCTCCAAATGTTTTTTGTATTTCGGCTAATGCCGGCGTGACACGTCAGATTGGCATGAGTATGGGATTTGAGCTT
>CAYWJN010000121.1:0-5965 GCA_964457455.1 uncultured Candidatus Cloacimonadota bacterium | reverse complement strand
AAGAAAATTATTTCTATCCTTTTAATTTCTTAACTAATGAAGCAACTCTTTTACCTAGTTTTATTCCATCCTGCACAGCTCTTTTGTCCGGTTCACCCGTGCAGGCAACTCCATAGTGTCCACTCGCATCTAATGGATCTCCAACTATAATCATACCATAGATGAGCATAGCCTGAATAATGGACATGATAGTTGTCTCTTTTCCACCTGTATGATGCCCAGAAGTTGCAAAAGCTGCTCCGATTTTACTTTCCATGTGTCGTCGTGTGCCGATTAGTCTATCAAAAATATCCTTTAATTCTGCTGCCATTGTTCCAAAATATACAGGTGAACCGGCAATAATACCTTCTGAATTAAGAAAATCGTTTTTATTAACTTCTGCAGCTGGTTTTAAAATGCATCTTATATCTTCTACTTCCTGCACACCTTTCGCAATTGCTTCAGCTAATTTCTTGGTATTTCCGCCGCGTGAATAATACATTACTAAAACTTGCATTTAACTATCCTCCACAGGTTTTTATTCAAATAACAATTAATATTGTCAAATAAAAAATCTCCCAAAGGAAAAAGTAACCTTCAGCTTTCGTCCCGATTTGTCGGGACTACGTCTTGACAGGTCGGAACGGTGGGACTTCTTGCTCTTTTTTGACCTTCTGAACGGTTGGATGTGTATAACCGTTGAAAAAGTTCAGCAAGAAGAAAAATCTCATAAACTTTTTCAAGGTTTATAGACGCAATTTATATTATGCCGATCTGATGATAAATTATTTCAAGTTAGTTTTATTGTAAAACATTTCACTTGACGAATTTTCTTAATAAAAAGATTTTCTGAAAAGAATTATCTATCTATTTTAGGATGGAGGAAATATGGATTATTTTTTAACGGAAGAAGAATTAGAAATAAAAGAACTTACTCGCAAAATAGCTGAAGAAAAAATCAAGCCGGTTCGGGCGAAATATGACGAAGAAAATTCATTCCCCTGGGAAATCGTAGAAGTTTTCCGACAGACAGACCTGTTTGCTGTTCTTGTGCCGGAGGAATATGGTGGAATCAGCGGGAAGGTAATTGATGTTGTCATAGTTACAGAGGAACTCAGTCGTGTTTGCGGAGGAATCGGTCTTTCTCTCGGTGGTTCCGGTTTGGGAATGTATCCGGTTATGATCTCCGGCAGTGAAGAGCAGAAACATAAATATTTACCGCAGATTGCCACAGGAGAAAAACTGGCAGCTTTTGCCCTTACTGAAGCTAATGCCGGCTCAGATGCAGGCGGGATCGAAACAACAGCCATCAAAGATGGAGATTATTACATCTTAAACGGAACAAAACAATGGATAACAAATGGCGGAGAAGCAGATATTTACACGGTGTTTGTGCTCACCGAAAAATCTAAAGGTGCACGCGGAGCTTCCTGTTTTATCGTAGAAAAAGGTACAGAAGGTTTCAGCTTTGGTAAAAAAGAAGACAAGATGGGAATCCGCGGTTCAGCTACCAGGGAATTAGTTTTTGATAATTGCAGAATCCCCAAAGAAAATCTCGTGGGACGAGAAGGATACGGCTTCATGATAGCAATGAAGACCCTGGATAAATCACGACCAATGGTGGCAGCTCAAGCTGTGGGAATTGCTCAGGGTGCATACGAGGAAGCTGTGAAATATGCCAAGGAAAGACATCAGTTCGGAAAACCGATTTCTGCTTTCCAGGCAGTTCAGTTCATGCTGGCAGATATGGCAACCCAGATCGAGGCAGCCAGAGCATTGGTTATGGCTACTGCCAGAATGATAGATTCAGGTGCCAAAAGATATGCCAAAGAATCTGCTATGTGCAAGGTTTTTGCTTCTGATATGGCAATGAAAGTAACTATAGATGCTGTTCAAATTTTAGGTGGTTACGGTTATATGAAAGAATATCCTGTCGAGAAAATGATGCGCGATGCAAAAATTACTCAAATTTATGAGGGTACAAACCAGATTCAGCGTTCGATTATTGCATCCAATTTATTGAAGGAATTCTAAATTACACTTCAAAGAAACTTATAGAATATTTATTTTACACAATTGGGTTTTGTGTATTAAATTTTTGAGGAGAATAATTTAACAAGATAGCTCTGTGGTGCTGTTGTTAGGTCTATTTTCTATTTTACTTTTTTTGGATTGCCGTGCTGCTTTACTTTTTCTTTTTTTAAGTACTTAATGAAATCTCTAATATTAAAGATGCATTTCCTTGCAGTCTGATAATTTACTTCTTTTTGAGAGTTATGCATAATCATATTTCTAAGCTCAATTGACTTCAAAATAGCTTCAACAGATATTCTTCGGAGTTTTAATTTATTACTAATTTTAGCAAGAATAAGACCGATAGGTATTGAAAATTGGTTTTTCTTCAGCAATAGTTTTTTTATGAACTCGAACTCATTTTCTGGTATTAATCTTTCGATATTCACACAATTATTAGTTTTAACATAGTGCTCAAGAGCAATCACTGACTCAAGAATTGCCATTCTTGTATTTTTTCTATCTAAATATTCTAAACTATTCGCTAAAAATATTTGTTCTGTTTGAGCATTTTTACCTTCTTCTAAATAGAACTTCAAATTATTCCAAGCTCTTTTTGACATGTATCTTTGTTCGGCATTACGGTCAATGACTACGGTTATCGTTGTAGTATTATTCTGAAAATAAAGTCTTTTTAGTTTCCCTTCATACATCCATATAGCGTTGGAATGCAGAAAAAAATCACCGAAGTTGTCCAATGGATATCTAAATTGTTTTAACCAAACTTGATTCAAAATATTTCTCATGAATCCAAATATCAGATCATATAATTTCAAAATTGTATCCATTATATCTCTGCAAAAACATTCCGTTTCCTTATTTAGCACCTCATTTCCTAATAACTCGTATAAATTATTACTGATATTTGAATTAATTTCGAAGCGTAATGTGTTCGTTAAAATATTAACATACCTCTTAATGTCTTTTTGACGTTTTATAAAATCATTTGAAACATGATTTAGATGTTTTTTTTCATAGCTGAAATATATCTTAACATTGTATGTATTAACTTTTAATTCAATAGCTTCCTTTCTTCTTGGTAAGAACTTTGTAAATATAATGCCGTGGCTAAGTTCTTTATCTGTAAATGGTAAATCTAATGTTAAGATAAATTCTTTCATGATCTTTGATTACACATAAAATTGTAATTAACTGCTAAGCTTGCAGTATAATAACCTTTTGTGCGAATTATTTTGTAAATTTCCAAACATCTTTGATTAAGAAATGATCAAATGTCTTTATGTGATCTTTAAGGATATCCTCTGTCCTCATGTTGGGTCTGATATCAAAGTAATACACTCCGTCCAATGGATTTAGTTTTATGGTATAGCCTTTGAAATGTCCGGGAAGAAAAGTTGCATTAATACCATATTTGCCTTCTTTGCCCTTTCTTTGAACATCATTTAAGAAAATGGCAAAATGAGGTGTATTTGTATCTGTTAATCGATTATATAAAAACTTATCAATAAAAATTTTATCAATTCTATCTTTACTCGATGTCTTCACTGAACCTATTGCATGAGTAACATCATCTACCTTTATTATTAAGTCATGCTGGTATTTCATCTTAAAGGCTTCAATTCCATCAATTTTAACAGGAACAGCAATAGTCCCATCTGTCACATCAATACCAATCTCTAAAATAATCAGACGAATAAATCGTTCAAATAAATCACCATTAAGTTTCCTTGCCGTATTTGATTTATTTGCAGGCAAAGCATCTAATGCTGCTCCTATGGTCTGTTGGCAAGTATAAATAAAATCATTTATCAATTTCCGATTAGCTTTTGTTTTAGCCGATTTGTCTTTAATATTTTTTAGAATATCAAAAAACAGTTTACGCTTAGAATCAAACGATTCAATAGAAAGCATAAGATTGCTATTAATAGGTCGTGTTACATTATATGTGCCATCTTTTTTGTATTGAAAAAATCTGTAATTATTTTCATTTCTGGAAACAATTACAGCTTGTAAATTTGATTTTATAAATTCCAGATAAGTAAGACAAAAATCTGAATAAGCTTCGATAGTTTTAAATTTATCCTTATTTGTTGCTATGTTTACAATTTTTTTTAAGTTCATCTTATTGAATTTCTCCTATTTTCATTTGCTCTATCAAAAGCAATCCATTCTTCTTTTCTTTTTCGTATATTATTTTCCAAACGTTCAATCGCCCATTCATTGTATTCATGAGATAAATCACAACCTAACCACCTTCGCTCTAATTGTTCAGCGACAACAAGGGTAGTACCTGAACCAGAAAATGGATCAATAACTAAATCATTTTCATTTGAAGAAGCAAGTATAAGCTTTCTTAATAATTCTTCTGGCTTTTGTGTTGGATGAGGAGTTTTTTCTTCCATTCCATTACAAGTTGTTGGTATTTCAATCACATCTTTAGGCTTTGCACCTAATGGGTGTGGTGTCCATATATCTTTTCTTTTTTTTCCATTCCCATATTGGCTTGTTTCTGCTTGTGGGTGTGAAGGATATTTAAGAGTATGTTTTCCGTAAGGAATTCTAACATCATCAATATTCATTGTGAAAAGTTTGCTTTTTCTAAGATGAAGCATACTTTCATGAGAACGTCCCCAATCTTTACCTAAATTTGCTTTATTTTTATAATACCAGACCAGCCACTTGCATCCTTTAAAATATTCCATAGAAGGATGTTTTAAGTCGGCTAGTATTTCTGAAAAACCACAGATATAAAGAGTTCCTGTTTTCTTCAATACACGAGCTGCTTCTTCAATCCATTTCATTGACCATTGAATATATTTTTCTTGGCTTTCAAATTTGTCCCAATCAGCTTTTTTTATATTGTACGGTGGATCAGCAAAAATAAGGTCAACTGTCTCACTTTCAATACTTTTTAACCATTCAATACTATCTCCTTCATATAAAACATTATTCATATTTTTATAAATAGGGAAAAATGAAGTATCCTCTACTGGAGATAATTGTTCACCTTTCATTGGTATATCAAATGCAAATATCTGCATTGTATCTGGTTTTTTCTTTTTTACCGGCATATGTTATTCTCTCATATATTCGCCCATCATCGCAATCAACTGCAAAGCTCGCATAATAATAACCTTGTATCTTTGCTTAATAACATTTCTATTATAGTTTCCTCTTTCTGAAAAAAGACACCAATTCTTAAATTTCATTGTTTATTAGCTGTCAACAAAAAAATATCTTACAAAAAAGAACGAGATAAATATCTTCTCAGTATAATATCAATATGTTTGTGAAGAAGTTATAGAAATGATCGATGAGCAATTCAGTTCCTACTATTTACAAGTGATTTAAAATAATCAGGAACCTTTGCCTCAAAGGTCATCTTCGCTTTTGTATAGGGATGTAATATTGTTAAGGACGCTGCATGAAGTGTAAGTCTCTTAATACCCTTTTCCTTTTTTCCATACATTTTATCTCCAACTACAGGACAACCTTTTTCCGAAAAATGGACCCGGATCTGGTTTTTCCTACCTGTAAGCAGATCTATTTCAAGCAGACTGTACTTTTTTGATTCTCTCAGAACTTTATACCCGGTCTTAGCAAGCTTGCCTTTCCTGGGATCATCAATAGAATACATTTTATGAATACGGTTTTCTGCAAGATATGAAGTAATTACGCCCTCCTTCGTCGGTAACGTTCCATGCACTACAGCATAGTACTTTTTTTTAAATCCATGCCACTCTTCCTGAAGGTATTGCTTGGCATTTATATTTTTAGCAAAAACGATAATACCGGAAGTATCTCTATCCAAACGATGTACGATAAATATCCGGTTTCTTGATTTCTGATTCCCTTTTCGCACGTACTTGGTTAAGAGATAATATGCTGTATTTTCTTTGACTTTCTCATTACTCACTGTTAAAAGACCACTCATTTTATCCACAACCAGAAT
>CAYWJN010000120.1:0-6111 GCA_964457455.1 uncultured Candidatus Cloacimonadota bacterium | reverse complement strand
AATCGCTTAAACAAAGCAAAGAGTGTGTGAAAAAAAGTGTCTTTCTGAGGAATTCTTTATATAACTTCCAACGAAGAATCTCATCCTGCCGGAATTTCTTTGCCTTTTTTCAGATTTAATAGCAGGATGAAAAACTTGCTATAAGAAATAACTTACCAAGTTTTTGCAACTTGGGAAGTTTGTTTAGAAGTATGAAATTAAATTATTAGTCGAACAAAGAAAAATTAATAAACTAAGGAGTTATTTTGTTAGGTTTACCAATTAACATTGAAGATTTAATTAATGGTAAAGTCGTTGAATGGGAGCGATTAGAATTCAAGGAAAATTGGAATCCCGAAAGTGTAATGCATACAATATGTGCATTTGCAAATGATATTAACAATTGGGGTGGTGGTTATATTATTATCGGTATCCAAGAAAAGGACGGAAAGCCAATTTTTCCACCAAATGGTTTGAAACAGAACCAGATAGATCAAATTCAAAAAAAATTAATTCAGATATGTCATCGCATAACACCCAATTTTTTCCCTATAGCTGTTCCTTACGTTTATCAAGAAAAGCATATTTTGGTTCTTTGGGTATTTGGTGGTGACAATAGACCATATAAGGCACCTGAGAATATAGCTAAAGGTTCTCAACAATTTCACTGGATACGCAGATTTTCAAGTAGTGTTAAGCCAAATCATCAAGAGGAGCAATTGCTACTAAGCTTGAGCGGGAAAATACCATTTGATGACCGTATCAATCATCATACTGATATTAATGAATTTCAATTGAATTTGATAACTGAATATTTAGCTGAAATAAAAAGTAATCTGAAAATAGATAGTAAAACAACAATTGAAGAAATCTGCTCATCAATGCAAATAGCACGAGGGCCTAAAGAATATTTTAAACCTCTTAATATTGGACTTCTTTTTTTCACACCAAATCCTGAATATTACTTTCCGGGAGCCCAAATTGATGTCGTTGAATTTCTGGATGATGTCGGTGATAACCTTATAGAAAAAACTTTTAAAGGTCCCATCCATGTTCAAGTTCGTTCAGCACTCAGATATATTCAAAATTCTATCATTAAAGAAAAAGTTAAAAAAATACCCGGTAAAGCAGAAGCAGATCGATTTTTCAATTATCCGTATGAAGCATTCGAAGAAGCATTGGTGAATGCGGTTTATCATAAAAGCTATGAGCAGAGAAATCCTGTTGAATTTAGTATCAGAAAAGATTGCATTGAAATTCTATCCTATCCTGGTCCGTTACCACCGGTTGACAATAATAGTCTGAAACAGGAAAGAGTGTTTGCACGCAATTATCGCAATAGACGAATTGGTGATTTTTTAAAAGAGCTTAACCTTACCGAAGGAAGAAGTACGGGCATTCCAAAAATTCGCAAGGCAATGAGAGACAATGGCTCTCCGGAACCAACACTAATAACAGACGATATTAAAACATATTTCCTCGCAAGATTACCTATTCATAAAGAGTTTGTCCTAAGCTTGTCCCAAGTTGTGTCCCAAGCTGGAGAGCGTGTAACTGAGCAAGTGAGTACCCAAGCTGGTACCCAAGTGAGTACCCAAGCGAAAAGAATATTAAACTATTGTAGGATTCCACATTCAAGAGAAGAAATATTGAAATTCTTAGAATTAAAACCACATTACAAAAGTTTTAAACGTCATGTTATCCCTTTATTAGAAGATGAACTGGTAGAAATGACTATCCCTGATAAACATAAAAGTCAAAACCAACAGTATAGAACAACCCAAAAAGGATTAGAGTTATTAAAGTAAGGAATGATAAATGCCCGATATAATCGATAATCGTAATGAAAAGATAGCAGACCATCTGAATATAATAATGCAGTCTTCTGAATCGGCTCGTTTAGCTGTTGGATATTTTTTTCTAAGTGGTTTTAACACGGTTGCGAAAACTCTATCAAATCTGAAAGAAGTAAAACTCTTAATAGGAAATACATCGAACCGTGAAACCATAGAGCAGATTGCTGAGGGTTACCGTCGTCTTGAAATGGTTGAAGAAGCAATTGAAGAAGATCTGTATTTAAAAAAAACAACCAAAAAAGAAAGAATAATTAAAACATCAAAAGATATACAAACCAATATTGAATTTATGGATCAAACAGATGAAAATGAAAATCTTGTTCGTTTACTAATTAAATTAATTGAAGATAAAAAATTAAAAGTCCGTATCTATACAAAAGGGCGTCTTCACGCAAAAGCTTATATTTTCAATTATGGAAAAGTCTATGATTCTAAAGGTAATCTTGTAGAACGTCAGGAGGAAGGTATAGGACTTGTTGGTTCATCTAATCTTTCATTATCAGGTCTTCACAATAACACAGAACTGAATGTTCTTGTTCATGGAAATGATAATATAAAAGATTTAATCAACTGGTTTGATACTCTGTGGAATGAATCGGAAAGTTTTGATGAAATTCTTATGAATGAGCTTAAAACTTCCTGGGCTGCTCATCTATCATCTCCCTATGATATCTATATGAAAACCATATATAAGCTTGTTAAAGATCGTCTCGAGGATGAAGAAAGCACTGAAATACTTTGGGATGATGATATTATAAAACAGTTAGCAGATTTCCAAAAAGTTGCAGTCAAACAAGCAATTCATATAATACGATTCTTTGGTGGTTGTTTTATTTCCGATGTAGTTGGCTTAGGAAAAAGTTTTATTGGTACAGCAATAATTAAGCATTTTGAAAGAACCGAGCATGTAAGGCCTCTTATCATTTGTCCTGCTGCACTTACTGAAATGTGGGAGAGATATAATGAGGTTTACAATTTAAATGCCAGAGTTTTATCTATGGGTTTTCTAAAAGAGAACTCTGATAATTCCGGGAATTTACTCATTAATGATGTCAAATATCGTGATAGAGATTTTCTGCTTGTAGATGAAAGTCACAATTTTAGAAATAACACCACTCAGAGATATAAATTGCTTGAGCAATTCCTCTCATTTGGAAGCGTAAAATGTTGTTTTCTTACTGCAACTCCACGCAATAAAACAGTTTGGGATATTTATCATCAAATAAAACTATTTCACCAAGAAGAGCAGACAGAATTACCAATTGATCCACCGAATTTTAAAGAATATTTCAAGATGATAGATTCTGGTGAAAGAAAACTTCCATACATGCTTGCAAATATTCTTATTCGTCGTACACGTAAACATATTCTTCGTTTTTATGGATATGATTCCAAAACAGACAAGCAAATTGATAGTTCTGCATTTAACGAATATTTAAATGGTAATCGAAAGGCATATGTTTTAGTTGCTGGTAGGCATCAATATTTTCCAAAAAGAGAGTTAGATACAATTCAATACAGTATTGAAAATACATATCAGGGTTTGTATCATCAAATTCGTAAATATTTAGGTAAATCTAATAATTATAAAAACCCGAAATTTATTGACCGGCTTTGCTATGCTCGGTATGGATTATGGCACTATGTCAAAAAAGAAAAGCAAAATGTAAAACCATATTCTGAACTTCAAAGAGCAGGAATTAATATAAGAGGTTTAGTTAGAATTTTACTATTTAAAAGATTAGAATCAAGTATTTATGCATTTAGAGAATCTGTAAAAAGAATGCATTTTATTCATGTAAAATTCCTTGCAGCTATGGAAAAGGGATATATTCCAGCTGGTGAAGATGTTCATAAAATTCTTTACTATGAAGATAATTTGAATACGTTTCTGAAAAAGATATTAAAAGAAGATAAAAAGTATAATATCAATGACTTTGATGTATCGTTATTAGAAAAACACATAAAACATGATATGGAAATTCTTGAAGAAATAATTGAGTTAGTCAGTCCAATTAAACCTGAGAATGATGATAAACTTCGAGTATTAAATAAATTATTAGAAAAACAAGAAATCAAGTCAGGAAAAAAAATTATATTTACCCAATTTGCAGATACTGCTAAATATTTATATGAAAATCTTAATCCTGACGAAAAAGATGATACTATCGATGTTATTTATAGTAGCGATAAAAGCAGGGAAAGGGTAATCGGAAGATTTGCCCCTATAGCTAATCCGGAATATATATTCAAACACGGAGAAACTGAGATCAATACTCTTATTTCTACTGATGTTTTTTCTGAAGGCTTAAATCTTCAGGATTGCGATAAAATTATAAATTATGATCTTCACTGGAATCCAGTAAGACTTATTCAAAGATTTGGTAGAATAGATAGGATTGGAACAGAATATGATACTATTTATGGTTATAATTTCCTTCCTGAATCTGGAATTGATAAGCATTTGGGCTTAAAAGAGATGCTATCTCAGAGAATACAGGAAATCCATGATACAATTGGTGAAGATTCAGCAATTCTAGATCAATCTGAACTTCTAAACGAAGAAGCAATGTATGCCGTTTATGAAAGAAAAGGGGATCAGCTAAGCCTTTTTGATGAAGGCGATGAAGAGTTCATCGATATAACTGAAGCAGAAGAAATACTGCGACAGCTTAAAAAAGAAGAACCAGAAGAATTTGAGAGAATAAAGAACATACCTGATGGAATCAGAGCTCGTAGGATTACTGATATTAAGAATTATTATGTTTTTTGCGAAGCAGCTTATCCAAAAGAAAGTAATTTAAAGAATTATCAACAACTGTATTTATTAGATGAAAAATTAAAATTACTTTCGAGGGATATTTCATTCATTTTATCAAAGATCAAAGCAGATAGATATGAACTTTCTGGTGATATTTTACCTGATAAATATAATCAATCTGTAATGTTAGTGAAAAAAGAATTTTCTAAAGAAGTAATTCTTCGAGAATCAGAAAGAAAATATAGTTATGCCCTTACTCTTGGACAACGTTATGTTATTAGGGAATTACGATTATTAAATAGCCAAACTGATGATGAAGATACAAAAATTAAAATTACTTTATTCGAATCTTCTTTCCGTGGTCCCATTACATCAGCAATCAAAAATGAATTAAATAGACTCCGCCTAAATAACATTACCGGTGAAGATCTCATAACTTCGCTAAGTTATCTCTACACGCAACACAATATGTCCATGTGGTTAAAAACAAGAAAAAAATCTTATGAAAAACCTGAGATTAAAATTGTCTGTAGTGAATATATTTGATTTTTTTCTCTTCTCCTTTTACCCACCTAACTTTTCCATAATGGAATAATTATTTTATTTTTAAATATAAAATAAGCTTCGACATCATCAGATTTAAGTCCATAAATAATATCATCATCTATGCGATTAACTGCAATTTCTTTTGCATTAACGCCATAATTTGCGATGATATAATTGAAATTATCTGCGTGTTCTTTCGTGATCTTGTCATTAACATCAAAGAATATTAATGATTCGAACACACTGTTCCAATAATTTTCTTTCCCTTTTGTTACAGGTTTCCCAATTTTTACGAACATAATAATCTCCTCAGATTTTATTTTATTTTACTTTAGTAAATAATGTTTTGGCGTCAAGCCATAACCTTCAATTTCCTTTTATACTAAAATTCTAAATTAATTAACTAATAAAAAAAAATCAAACGGTCAATATAATAAGAGTTTCAAAAGTGAAAAAAAGTGCCAAAAATCTTTATTTTTTTTTTAAATTTTTTTTCTTATCTAAAATTTCAAAAATTGCTTTTTATTATTATTAATTTAGTATATCAGATTTTGACATCAATCTATAACCATCAATTTCCATTATCTAAAAGACAAAATTAATAAACTAATAATAAAAATAAAAAATTAAACAGTTCACTATAACAAACAGAATAAAAACCAAAAAGCGGTCAAAAATCTTTATTTTTTTTATTTTTCTTTTAAATATTTCAAATAGTGCTTTTTAATATTTTTAATTTAGGAAATCATATTTTGGTATCAAGCCGTAACCGTTAATTTTCTTTATACTAAAATACCAAATTGATCGTCTAAATAAAAAGTAAAAAAATAAAGTAAAAACAAACTGAAAAAATCAAGTAGCTCACTTAATAAGAGTTTTTGAAATGCAAAAAAGGCTCAAAAATCTTTTTTTTCTTTTAAAGCCTTCAAACAGTTCTTTTTAATATTTTAATTTTTTAAATCAGATTTT
>CAYWJN010000119.1:0-6118 GCA_964457455.1 uncultured Candidatus Cloacimonadota bacterium | reverse complement strand
CAATATCCTTCACAATACCTAAGGAAAGCAAAGTTGATCTTTCAATTTACAATATAAAGGGACAAAAAGTTCGAACATTAGCTCATGGTAAATTTGAAAAAGGTTATCATCAATTAATCTGGAACAGCAAAGATAACAAGGGTAAATCTACTGCTTCCGGAATTTATTTCTATAAGCTAAAAGTGAATGGAAAAGATAAATCTGTGAGGAAATGTTTGCTGTTGAAATAGGATTATAGGAACTAAACTTTAAGTAAAATTCCAGTAATAAGTTTATAGAGATCGAAAAGCAACCATGTTTATTGGTTGCTTTTCTTTTATTCAACAAAAATGAAAAAGGATTATCCTAATTCGTATTTCAATATTTTCAGGAACTTCAAAATGTGAATCCGTTTTTTTTAATTGACAATTTTTCATAAATTTGAGTTTTCTATTTAGCGTAAAACAGATTAGACGATATGGTGGGTTTAAATGGCAAAAGTACTTGTAAAAAACGTTGATAAAATTTTTGATAATGATTTCCACGCTGTTAAGAATGTAAGTTTCGATGCTGAAGATAAAGAATTTGTGATTTTAGTGGGTCCTTCCGGATGCGGCAAATCCACCACTCTTCGCATGATCGCCGGTCTGGAAGAAATTAGTTCCGGTGAGATTCACATCGGAGAACGATTAGTTAACGACGTTCCTCCCAAAAACCGCGATATTGCTATGGTCTTTCAAAATTATGCTCTTTATCCGCACATGACAGTCTATGATAATATGGCTTTTGCCTTGAAATTGAGAAAATTCAAAAAAGAGGAAATCGAAAAAACTGTTAACGAAACTGCTTCCCTTTTGGAAATAGAAGAACTCCTGGACAGAAAACCCAAACAGCTTTCCGGCGGGCAGCGGCAGAGAGTTGCTTTGGGAAGAGCGATTGTGCGTCATCCCAAAGTTTTCCTTTTTGATGAACCGCTTTCCAACCTGGATGCAAAGCTGCGTGTGCAAATGCGGGCAGAAATAGTTAAACTCCATCAGAAGCTGGACACCACCATAATTTATGTAACTCACGACCAGGTGGAAGCAATGACCATGGCCAACAAAATCGTGGTGATGAAAGATGGAATTATTCATCAAATCGATTCCCCTCTCGAAATATACAATAAACCTGTAAATCTTTTTGTAGCCGGTTTTCTGGGTAGTCCTTCCATAAATCAGTTCAAGGGAAAAATCGTTCAAGAAAAGGATAAAACCTTTTTTGATGAAGGCAGCTTTCGAGTAGAAGTTCCTTCTGAAATGAAAAAGAAATTAGAAAAATATAATGAAATAATTATGGGTTTACGTCCGGAAGATATCTATGATTCCAATTTTGATGTAATGGCGGAATTTCCTCAAAAAATTGAAGCTATCTGCGAAGTTGTGGAGCCAATGGGAAATGAATTCATTGTTTTCCTCAAAACAAAAAATTCCAATATCACTGCCAGGTTTGATCCTAAAAAGCTTCCCAAAATGAATGAAAAAATCGAAATTACACTTGATATGAAGAAAGCTCATTTCTTTGATATCCAAACAGAAAAAAGAATAAAAAAGTAAAAAAAAGGAGAAGCAAAGGGAAAAAATGAAGAGTTGGATATCGGTGAACTATTTGATTACATTCATATAAATGTGAAGGAAACTGCAGGTTTTCTCGATAAGGAACAGACTCCCACTTTTGCAGGCAGTAATAAAGATAGAATCTTCTTGAAATATTAAGCACAAATATCAATGCTTGGAGGTTTCAATGAAATTAATCTTTCTTTTCTGCATCATTGTTTCGCTCTGTCTGTTCCCTGCATTTCTAAGTGCAGACGAAAAAGAGAGCGATTCTGAAAAGAAGGGTAAACTGGAAAAATTCGAATCTGAGATAGAAAAACCAAAAGAAGAAAGTTCAACTCATTCTGACGATGATGATGACGATGATGGCTGTAATATCTTCTGCCAGATTTTCTTAAGGATATTATACGAATTTCTCATTGGACATCCTGAATATGAACAAACTTGCCATGACTATCTCTGGGAAACTTCATTAACTGATTTTCCTTATCACTCTTCAGGATGTGGAATTTATAATTATAATACAAATCGAAAAATGCAACTGCAAATCAATAGTCATTACTTTTCAGATTTAAAAAATATTGATGGCTTTTCAATTCGCTCCAGATGGCTCTTAACTCCATTTTTTTCTTTAGATGGAAATTTTATCAGGTTAAATGAAAACCTGGATTCCGGAACAGATAAAATGGACATTTATGATTTTTTATTCAATTATCAGAGATTTCGGTTTCCGCGTGTAAACTGGTGGTGGGGAATGGGAATGAAATCTGTGAAAAGAGAAAAATATCATTCCGGGATATGCCTGGATACAGGATTGGAAATATTTCCTATAAAACCTATTAGTGCACAATTTTCTGTGAATATTGCCTCCATAAATAATCATGCTGTTTCAGAAGTATTTACGAAGATTCGTTATCATTACAAACAGGGACAGATTTATTTTGGTTATCAGCGATTTCGAGCTGAGTCAGAAGTCATAAACGGTTTAATTGCAGGTTTTGGAATCTATTTTTAAAAATTCATTATGAAAAAAGTAATAATTCTACTTTCAATTGTCTCAATCCATCTTCTGTCTATTGACCTCAATCTTCCTCCTTCTGCAGCTCATAATGCTACAAACGGACTTTCACTCATTTTACTAAACCCGTCTTCCGGCTCATTAAATCCAGCCATTTGCAATCCCGGAATTGAAACTTCTGCAACTTATCTTTTTGGTTTAAAGGAGCTACCATATTATAATTTCCATTCTGCTTTCAGGCTTGGAAATCTCGGTTTTCTTTTGGGAAATTCCTATCTGGATCACAAACTTTACGTTGAGAATATTGCCAATCTTGCTGTAAGTTATAATTTGCATAAATTCTCTTTTGGATTGAAGTTCAGACATCTATACAACAGAATCGAAAATTATCAGAAAGATAGTTCCCTTATTTTTGATGCAGGTTTAAAATGGGAAAATACTAAAATCATTACAGGTTTTTCAGTTCGCAATTTCCTGCAATCCTCTTTTCTAAATGAACAATTACCTGTTTTTTATTTGTGGGAAACCTGCTATAATATTTCCTCAAAAAGTAAGATTTCAATTGGTTTGGAGAAACAGACTGATTTTGATTTTTCCTTAAAAATTGCCGGCAGTTATAATTTTTTCAGGATGTTGACTCTCTTAACAAGTTACCAATACGAACCTGATAGGATCGGGATTGGTGCTGTTTTCAACCTGAAAAAGATTAAAGTAACTTACAGTATCCGAACTCAGCAATATTTAGATTTAACTCATTATATTTCTGTCGGTTATGCTTTCAGAAAATAGAAAAGCAATTATCCTTTTCATGTTTTTGCCTTTCCTGCTCCTGGCAAAAGATGGTGAAGAAAAAATCTTCTCTTTCGAGGACGATACCTACCACTCCACAGAACTCAGCGATTTATTGGAAAATATTCGTAAAAATCCTTATGATATAAACACTGTTTCTCAGACCGATCTGGAAAAATTGCCCTGGCTTTCGGAAACTGATATTGAAAAAATTATCAATTATCGAAAAGCGGAAAAAATTTCAAACTTTAAAGATTTCAAAAAAATAGGTATAAATGAGATAACAATTTCCGACCTGAAGCCATACTTTTCATTCGAAAAAACAAAACTTTTGAAAATTAAGCAGATTTCCCGAGTTGAATTTCAGCAGCAAAATGAACATCTTACATCATGTTTAAAATATTTTCAAAAATCTCTGTTTCAAATCAAAAAGTTTAATTTTGGTTTCATCTCACAAAAAGATCAGGGCGAGAACGATCCCTTAGATTTTTATTCTTACTTTGTAGAATACTCCCACAATAACTTTCTTGAACGAATAATCCTAGGAAAATACAGGTTGGCTTTCGGTCAGGGAATTTTGTTTTCTCCCAAACTTGGAATGTCCAAAAGTGCAGAAGCAACCTCCACTCCGATCAAAAAATTCAAACCGCTAAAACCCTACACAAGCTCGTTTGAAATCTGGGAATTGGAAGGAGTAGCATCCAATATAAAGATGGGAAAATTCAATTTCATTCCATTTTATTCTTCCACCAAACTTTCTGCCAATCTCGATGATGACGGTAAAATCTCCTCCTTCAATGAAAGCGGTCTTCATTATGATGAGAATAAAAAAGATAATGTGAACGAAACACTTTTCGGAACTGCTATTAACTACACATTTTCGAATAATATATTCGGATTTATTTATTCCCAAAATGAATTTGACCATCAATTCCAGAAACCGGAATGGAATAATAAATATTCAGCTTTCGGACTGAATTTTATATTGAACAAAAATAGTTATCCAACCTTTGGAGAATTGGCATTTGCAGATGAAAAGTTTGCCGGAATCATCGGCACAAAATGGGGAGAAGACAAACTAAGGCAATTACTTCTCTTCCGCTATTATGAGAAAAATTTTTCCACCTGGCACGGTCATTCATTTTCTGCACAGAGCAGGTTTGACAACGAACAAGGACTTTATTACGGAATCACATTTCTGCCTTTCACACGAGCAAAAATCAACTTCTATTTTGACGTCTGGAAATTCCCGCAAACCAGATACCTGGAAAAGATGCCCTCGGTTGGAAGCGAACAATTCCTGCAATTTGAACTTTCCTCAAAAACGAATAATTATAGATTTACCTTGAAACACAGAGATAAAGAAAAATACAAAATTGTGGAGGATGAAGGTTTAATCCGAGATTTGGAGATGACCCTTGTGAGAATTGACTGGTGGCAGAAGATCTCTCAAATCTGGCTGAAAACCAGGTGCGAACTCAAAACCGAATATCTAAAAAATGAGAAAATTCATAAAAAGGGAATCTTAACTTATGAACAATTGAAATGGAAAACCGACAAACTGGAACTAATCGCTCAAATCACAGCATATCATTCTGATGTTTTGCATTACATGTACGAAAATTCTGTTGACGGAATTATGCAGAATTCCATCTTAACCGGAGATGGAATTTATTCGTTTTTCCTGATAAAATACAGGATCCTCAGAAATTCTGAAATTCAGTTCAAAGTTTCTGATGAATGGTTTAAAAATGATAAAATGCGTCTCTATTTTCAGATGGTGACTAATTTTTAACCAGATGAGAAAACTTATATTTACCGTTACAAATCATATAATCTTTTTCATTTTCTATCCATTATATTTCTAATTCTTTTCAATGGAGAAAATCAATGTCAGAAAAATCTTATTTAAATAATAATATCAAGGCTGGCTCATTTTTAGATAGAGGGCGAATATTAGCAGACCACATTCTCGTGCCTTTGTATCTCGCCAATATTTTTTCGCTTTTTACTCTTCCAAAAGGTTGTTATTCCACCTGGGAAGTTCTCAGATTTATTTTTGCCTCCTACGCAACCCTGATCTCAATTACAATCTGGTTTTTCTCCTATCTTATCTCCACTGGCTGGCATGAGCGAGGTCATTTTATTAAGGCTATCAAAGCAACTGTCTTGAAAAATAATATTGGATTATCAAATGATTTGGATACTTTGGAACAAAGATTTTGGGAGCAAAAGAATAATTTATTAAGAAGATTTTTCTTTAGAATCGGAATAAAAATAAGAAGGAACCTGTTAAAAACTTTAATAGAGCTTCGTAACGATATCGTAAAAGGAGAGAAGGCTTCTTTCTTTAGAAATCCTTTTTGGAATCTGAAATACTTCCTGTTTAATATTAAAATAGTCACTCTCAGTCCTTTAGGTCTCTGTCCCGGCATAATCAGGAAAGGATTGAACTTTTACATAGATGCTCCATTTGATCTTGGTGTGGCAGCAGAAGGACCAAAAACCAGCAGGAAATTAGGCATTATCAGTTTGATTTTAGCAATCGCTTTAATTCCTTTGGGACGAATATATTTCCTAAACTTAATCGTAAATTTCGGAAGGCTTTTCTTAGGACTCGGTGTTATTGGTATGTTAGATTCCTTTTTTGCAGATCCTGGTAAGTGGAAGGAATTCCGTGAGCGAGAGCGATTAGCGCAACAGCGTGCTGAGGAAATAAAACCGATCGGTGCCTGGATAG
>CAYWJN010000118.1:0-6544 GCA_964457455.1 uncultured Candidatus Cloacimonadota bacterium | reverse complement strand
CTTTGGGACGATTCTCGATTCGATACAAAGAAATTATGTTCTCTTTGACAATAAGGGGGAAATTCTCGAAATCCTGAAAATTATCTGCAAGTGTGTTCACGATTTTTTTATAATTAATTGCAGCTTCCAAAAAATCCTCTTGAATAAAGGCAATATGACCTAAAATTTGGTAATTTCTCAAATTTTCTTTATCAAGTTTTTTAAGCTCTCCAAAGGAATATTTTGCCATTTCCAGGTCGCCGGTTTCATATTGCAGATTTGCCAGTTTAGTTAAAATTATCTCATCTTTATTCAGGATATACATCAAAGTTTCTTTTGCTTTTTCTTTATCTTCTAAAGCTAAATAATCTTCAGCTAAGAACTTATAGAAATCGTCATTTCTCTCGGAAATTGGAGTAAGAAGCTGGTATTTAATAGCATTTTGAAAATCTCCACTTTTTCTGAGGATGCCGGCAAAATATTTCAAAGCTGCATCATAACCTGCAAAATTCTGAGCATTATTTATAAGGAAAGTAAGTTTTTCCAAAGCTTCTTCTTGAAAATCATTTTCATTGAGAACAACTGAAAAATGGAAATAAACTTCCGGTCTATCAACATTGATTTGAGGTTCTGCGAGTCTATAATTTTCCAAAGCAAGGTCATCTTCATCCTGCAGATAAAAGTATTCCGCGAGTCTGATCTTTGCGTTATAAAAATCCTCTTTGTCGATTGTTCCATCATTTTGCAATTGAGCGTAAAAATCATTCGCTTTTTCAAAATTATCAAGTTCCAGGTAATAATCTGCAATCTTTAAGATAATACCATTAGCAGCTTTTGAAAGCGGAAAATCAATCACAAAAGTTTCCATATCTCGTAACAGATTTGCTGTTAATGAAGGATTTATAAGTAACCTTTTTTCCAGGTTCAGTTCGCAAATCCATTCTTCTTTTTCATAAATTGTCAGAATTATAATCAAATTTTCAACTTCATCAAAATACTGCCTGGCTTTTCGTTCATTATCTTCAGCTATCAGTTTTTCTACAATTTTCAGATAAATTTTTGCTTTTTTATACGCTGATTCGGGACTTTGATTTTCATCTATTAATTCAGCACTTTGTTCAAATTCTTTCAAATCTTCGGTTAAGATGTTTACCAAATCCTGTTTTAAAGCAGTTTTATTATCATCTTCCAAATATGTATAAAACGAATTCATCAATTTTGTGAAGGCGGTTTCATAATTTTTGTATTTGAAATTCTTCAGATATCCTCTCTTTTCGATTATTTTGTCTTTCAGTTTTTTATCTTTGATATCATCTATAATTACTTGGTTCAGTTCAGATAGAGCTTCGTTAAATTCGCCAAGATGTTCATAACAGAGAGCAATTTTATAAATTCCCTGATTACGATATTTGGGAGATGAATAGGTTAAAACCATTTGCTGATAATATTTTTTGGCAACAATGTAATTCTGGAAATCATCAAAATAAATATTCCCGATTTTCAAAAATAATTTTTCATTATCAGCTTGTTTTGTATTAATCAAATCCTGAAAAGATGATATTGCTTCCTTGAGTTTGCCAATATTTTCTAAGATGTTTGCCTGCAGGAAGTTACTTTCAAAGATAATTTTATCATCATCAGAATAAGATAAAATATTTTTTATCGTATCTAAAGCAATTTCATGATTTCGAAGATAATAATTTGCTTTGGCGAAATAATATTCATATTCAGCTTTTAATGGACTTTTTGAAAAAACCTTCTTAAAGGTTGGAAAATTATCAAAAATTTCCTGGAAAAAACCTAATTTGAGACTGGAAAAAGTATAAAGCGAAATGAGATAATCCAACTGAAAAGAATTGTTAAATTTCTCTATCATTTGCTCCAATTCATAACGAGCAGAATAATGATTTTCCATATCAAGATAATATTTTGCGAGTTTCAGACGAAGGGTTTCTTCGAATTGTCTGGGCAGATCATCCCGCAGTTTTTCTGCTAATTCTTCAGCAGCAGCTTCAATTCCCTTTTCTTCTTCCAGCAGGTCAATCTCCACTTCCAAAGCTTTCCAGCGAGCATTAGAGCTGGGATAATCAGTATTGATCTTTTCTAAAGTTCTTCTGCCTTCTTCAGGAATATTAATTATAAAATACGCTTTTGCCATCAGAAGCATGATATCCGGGACATTAGGATTATGCTCATAATCTTTAATGAGTTTCCTTCCCTTAATGATAACCTGATTGTAATCTTCCAACTCGAAATAACATTGCACCAATAAATCCAGGGATTGTTCTGAATAAGGAGAAAGCGGGAAATTCATAATGAGAAAATTAAGATTTTTTATAGTATCGTCATACTTTTCCTGGTGGAATTGCGTTAAAGCTAACTGATAAAGAGTTTTATCTTTCTCAGCATTTTGCGGATAACCCTTCCAAAGCCTTTTATAGGCAATCTCAGCTTTATCGAACTGGTCTTTCTGAATATAACATTCTCCTATGAAAAAGAGCGATTTCTGAGCTTCATTCGAAGTAGGATATTCTGAGATAACTTTTTCAAACTCAACAACAGCCTCCTCATATAATCCATCATTAAATAAATCCTTGCCAAAGTGAAAATCTGCAAAGAGAATAAGCGGTAATATCATTAAAATTAATATCAAAATTGGATTTTTCATAACACCTCCCAATAATGTTTCAATTGTTTTAATTCTTTTTTCTGTGTCAACTAAATGTGATATTTCGATTTATCATTTGACAGGCATAGAATACAATTTGCATGTAGCTCTAAGAAAATGCTCAAGGAATTGTAATGTTATTTTTCATTCTTCTTTTTCTTATAGGAATTGTAGCTGGTTTCATCAATACTCTCGCTGGTGGTGGGTCAATACTGGTTTTACCGGTTTTGATTTTAGCTGGGATCCCTTCTACAATTGCCAATGCAACCAACAGGGTTGCGATCCTTTTCCAGAATATAACCGGAACATACAGGTTTCATAAACACAACCAGCTTAAAATCAAACCTGTTATTCACATAACAATTTCTGCTATTATCGGAGCAATTATCGGCTCCATCTTTGCAGTGAAAATCAGTTCATCGCTGTTCGATAAAATCTTGGGAATAATCCTGATATTCCTTTTACTGCTTATGTTTCGACCTCACAAAGAACGAAACAATTATACCAATTTATTGCCCAAATGGATTGAATGTCTGGTTTTTCTTTTAGTTGGATTTTATGGCGGTTTTATTCAAGCAGGAGTAGGGTTTATTTTCTTGGCTTCTTTGAATCTGATTGAAGAATTCAATCTTATAAAAGCAAATGCAGTGAAAGTTTTCATCATTATGTCTTATACGATTTTTGCAGTAATTATTTTCACGATTTCCGGGAAAATTATCTGGAAATATGGATTAATTTTATCTTTGGGAAATATTCTTGGTGCTTACCTCGGAGTGAAAGCAGCAATTCAAAAAGGTGAACGTTTTGTTCGGTTCATCCTTGCTTTTGCTATGACGATTGCTTGTTTGAAATTATTCGGTATACTTAAATTGTTAGGATTATAATTTATCAAACCTTGCGAATGGTCGAGGAATGAGTCCTTCAGTCTTCGTTGAAGCTACGCCTTGACAGGTCGCAACGGTTGGCATTTGCTTCCAGACCGTTCCGAAGATTTCGCAGACTCAAACGTTCGGAAGGTTTTGGTTTCATCTTAATTTCCACTTCTTAATAAAATCAAATAAAATTGAGAAATCCCTTATATAATTTGGAGAAACATCAATTTGAAGGAGTTTATTTTTATCTTTGATGGTTGTATAATTGCACCAGCCTTCAAATGATTCTAAGAAATATCCAAGATACAGCAGTTCCTCAGAAATGATGCGAACTAGAATCCTTTTTGTTCCATCTTCTAAGAAATGGTCTTTTTTTATCTCGAAGTTCATTCAGCTTTTTCCTATAAAAAATTATAAACTTTCCGAAACTTATTATGAAATGTCATTCCCACGAGAGTGGGAATCTAAAAGAAAGTTTCGGAAAGGTCTCCAAAGTTGAGAATTTGTTTTCATCTTGATTGTATTATTTCCACAATCAGGATTGATTGTGTTATTTCATCAAAGCGAAATCCAGGACTTCATCTACTTTATCTACCAGTATGATGTTCAATCCTTTTGTAATTTCCTTCTGAATTTCCGATAAATTAGGCTCATTTTTCTTGGGAATTATCACATTATTTATTTTTGCTCTTTTCACGGCAATCAGTTTTTCCGCAAGACCTCCGATTGGTAACACATTACCGGTCAAAGTTATTTCTCCGGTCATTGCTAAATTGTGTTTTACTTTTTTCTCGGATAAGATAGACAAAATAGCTGCAACTATAGTTATTCCTGCAGAAGGTCCGTCTTTAGGAATTGCACCTTCCGGAATGTGTAAATGCAAATCAAATTTTTTATAGAAGTCATCATTAATCCCAAATTTATTAGCATGAAGCCGAGCATAACTATATGCAGCTTGGGCTGATTCCTGCATCACATCACCCAATTGACCTGTAAGTTTGAGCTTCCCTTCACCTTTTAATTTTACAACTTCTATCTGCAACGTTTCTCCGCCAAAAGCTGTCCAGGCCAAACCTGTTACAACTCCCACAGCATTTTTTCTATTGACTTCTGAGTAAAGATGTTTTGGCACTCCCAAATATTCTTCCAAGTCTGAACTTTTGATTAAAACTTTATTCTTAGCTTTTCCTTCCACAAATTTCTTCACTACTTTCCTGAGGATTTTGGCAATTTGACGTTCCAATCCCCGAACACCAGCTTCCCTGGTATAAAGTTTAATGATCTTTTCAATAGAAGATTTTTGGAATTTCAAACTGATTTTATCTTTCACATCATGTTCGAAAATTACTTTTGGGATCAGATGTTTCCAGGCGATTTCAATTTTTTCATACGCTGTATATCCGGGAAGTTCAATAACTTCCATTCTATCGAGAAGTGGTTGGGGAATGGATGATAATGTGTTTGCTGTAGTAATAAATATTACTTGAGATAAATCATATGAAAAATCGAGATAGTGGTCGCGGAAACTATTATTTTGTTCCGGGTCTAAAACTTCCAGCAAAGCAGAAGCAGGATCACCGCGAAAATCCATGCTCATTTTATCGATCTCATCCATCATAATAAGCGGGTTTCTGGTTCCGGATTTTTTCATACTTTGAATGATAACACCTGGTAGAGCACCGATATAGGTTCTTCGATGACCTCGAATTTCAGCTTCATCGCGAACACCGCCCAGCGATAATCGCACGAATTTTCTATCCATAGCTCGAGCAATAGATTTTCCTAACGAAGTTTTACCTACTCCGGGAGGTCCTACAAAACAAAGAATTTGGCCTTTAACTTTGTTTGCCAGTTTCACAATTGCCAAATATTCCAGGATGCGTTCTTTCACTTTAATCAAGCCATAATGGTCATCATCGAGGATTTGTTGAGCTTTTTTCAGATCAAAACTTTTTGCTACCGGTTCTTGCCAGGGTAAATCTAAAATCCAGCTCAAGTAAGTATGAACCACTGAATATTCTGGAGAAAAACTATTCAGTCTGGCAAACTTTATCAGTTCTTCCTCTGCTTTCTTCTTAGCTTCTTCACTCAGGTTCGTTTCTTTTATTTTTTTCTTAAAATCGATCAAATCAGCTTTATCTTCTTTGGTTATTCCCAGCTCTTTATGAATTGCTTTTAATTGTTCCGTAAGATAGTATTCTTTCTGAAGTTTGTTTAACCTGCTTTTTACGCTACCATCGATCTTCTTTTCCAGTTTTAAGATTTGGATTTCTTCATTTACAATACGATAAAGTTCTTTTAGAGATTCATAAAGATCATTGGTCTCGAACAGCATTTGTTTCTTCTTAAGATCAAATTGAATATTTGCTAAAGCAAAGTAGAAAAAATCTGCAGGCTTAACAGTTTCGCTCAAAGGCATTAATGCTTCTTCTGGAATAGCTTTATTCAAATTTATGTATTGCATGAAAGCTTTTTTAAATGAGCGAACTAAAGCTTCGATTTCCAATTTGGATTTTTCTGTTGTTATATTTGAAATTCCAAAATAAGCGTATAAATAATCCTTATTTCTATAATATCTATTTATATTGACGCGATAAATCCCTTCCACCAATAATCTCATATTTCCATCAGGAAGCCGAAGAACCTGTATTATTGTGCATAATGTTCCCATTCTGTACAAATCTTTTGCTTTAGGGTCTTTATCAAGATCAACATTTGTTTTTTGCGTTACGCAAAGTACTTTATTGTTTCCGCTCAATGCGCTTTCAGCTGCTCTGATAGATGCTTTCCTTCCTACAAGAAGCGGTGTAATTGTGTTTGGTACAACTATCGTATTTCTTATTGGAACAACCGGATACATTCCATAGTTAGATTCAGTATTAGCCATCTAACCTCCATTTTATTTCGATGCTTTTGATAAGGGATTTTAAAAAAAAAACGGCTTTTTAAGTCAATAACAATTTAAACAGAAATTGACCGGTAAACAGTAAAAGTATCCATTCATTTTAATATTCATAATATCTTT
>CAYWJN010000117.1:0-6649 GCA_964457455.1 uncultured Candidatus Cloacimonadota bacterium | reverse complement strand
GAGTGGTGTAAAATTCAGATATTGTGTATATTTGATGAGAGATTAGATTATGAAAAAAATAGATATTTTAATGGACAAAATAGATTGGGATGAAATAGTACAAACTCCTCAATTATTCATATCTGAAAAAATAATATTTCGTATTTGGTTAGCTAATATAGAAGACCTTTATAAACAGTACCCCACAGTATTTTTAAACCCATCAAAAAACATAGTTGAACTTTTAGAGAATTGGCAGGATTATCATAAAAGCTTAGAAGAATGGAGAGCTCAAGAAATTGAGAGAGTTTTTTCATTCGTTCAAGACGGAAATGATTTAAAAGAACTAAAAATAAAAATCAGAAATTTAAGATCTTTAGGAATGTATGAAGATTTGCTGAGAAAACAAATTTATCGTGATTTTAAAGCGATAGTTTCAAAAGCTAATCTTTTACAAAAAAAGCACTTTATGATGGGAGTATTTATACCTCGTGAGCCATCAGATTACAGAATGCAAAATGGTTTAACCTGGAGAGACCTTTATAATGTATCTATTTGTTTAATCAAAGAAGCTGATCCGAGTCTAAAATGGAGAGAAACAGCACATATTGTTTTAACTCTATCGTATTTGTCATATGTCAAAGTAAGTACCAAACAAATTGATAAGATTAAATCCACCTATAAATACTACAAGAAAAAACAAAAACCTATCAAGAGAATAACCTCCCAATTGATTTGATTTTGTCGATTGGGAGAATTCCCATTATTTTTACCAATTTCTTTCTTTTTTCTCCCTGTTTTTAGTATAAAACACGCACATTTCATTAATTATCCTCGATAACTTCTTTTATCTCTTATTAAGTTCAATTAGAGATGATTAGTAATTTAGAAAAAATAGAGACCTACTCAATTCCACACACAATTTCCGATCTTGGAGAAATCAGCTTCCTGAAATTAAAGGGAATTTCACATTCTAAGTTGATTCTCAATGGTAACGAAGTGCTGTTTTTTTATGATCAGGATTTAAACGATATCCTGGCTGACTATTGGAGCGATCAGGCAAAAGTTCCTCCTCGTTTGTTTAAAACGACCATTGACAGCTACAAAAGATTGGTTTTCTCTTTTTTACGATCAAAGGGGGTTAGGTGAATTTTCGAGAGGAAATCGAATATCTTATGAGGTGTAAAATCACTTGGTGGTTTGGAAGTTTTTTATTTTTCAAAGTTGTGAAAAGAAGGCTACGAGGTTGGATGAATGGACAATAAGGGCGAATTAGACAAATTTTTGGATGGACTTTATCCTTCCCATTTTCATGAGGGTTACATTGAAGTAAGAGCCATCCATAGAGGTGATAATAAAAAATTGTGGCGTAACTGGTATGAATGCTCAGCAGAGCTGGTGCAAGATTATAACAAACTCAAAAAGCTGAATGACAAGGGATACCACATGTTCTTTGGTGTCAACCCGAGATACCAGAAAGGTGGCACGAAGGACGATATAAAACACATTTTTACGCTACATACTGATTTGGACGCAAAAGATTTTGATGATAATATAGATCATGGGAAAAAACTTATTTGGGAAAAAATAAAAAAGATTGATCCACAGCCAAGTTTACTTGTCATGTCAGGTAGTGGGTATCATTGTTATTGGATATTGAAAGAACCCTTTGAAATAGAATCCCTACAAGATATCGAAAGGATTGAAACCATTAACAGGAAATTGGGTTATGTCTTAGGCGGTGACTCTGTTGCAGATATTTCCCGGATTTTGCGCTTACCAGGCTTCAACAATGTCAAAGACCCTAAGAATTCGATATTTGTAAAGTGGAAAGTCTTATCCGATAAAGTTTTTAATCTTAAGGACTTTGACCATCTTCCCGATCCTGAACAAGGCGTGTCTATAAACACTACAAGGCCGGGAAATGGTAACCCCCTAGAATCTATTCAGGGACGGTGGCGCCAGATAATTTCGTCAGGTGACCTTGCGGGTTATCCCTCACGATCTGAGCGAGATATGGGAACAATCTGTTATCTAGCTTCAAAAGGTTTTACAGATGCACAGATCAAACATATTTTCATTAATTACAATATTGGTGAGAAATATAAAGAGTCAGGTGACAGATACTTGAATCACCAGATCGGGAATGCACGTGAATGGATAATGACAAGCCACCAGAGTTCCGAGAGTTCCCAGAGTTCCAAGGGGTCTCTCCCAGCAAAAAGAGAGTTTGCCAAGTTTTCAACTCATTTGAATTATGATATTCTTACCCCGTCCTTACTACAATTTTTAGAAGTTACTGGACCAACAACTGACTCCCCTGATGAATTTTTAATATCAGCTTTTTTAGGTCATTGGGCGGGTGTTGTAGGGAATAAACTCTTAGGTCCACATTCGATTAGACCAAATGTTTGGATTGTTAATTTTGCTGGAAGTTCTGAGATGAGAAAGTCAACTGCAAATTCGACAGCTGGTAAACCTTTCCAAGAAGTTCAAAAACGATTTAATAAGGGGTTAAAAGAAGACTGGACAAAGTACAAGAGTAACCTCTTACTCTGGGAAGGATTACCCAAAAGAGAGAGAGCTAAGTTACCTGAACCCGAGAAACCAATAAGGTGGAATCTACTGCTTTCTTCTGACTTTTCTGATGCAGGCTTTTATGAAATGATGAAAGAAAATCCCGCTTCTGGTGTAATCGTTACGAATGAGTTTGCTGACTTCCATCGTAAGCTGAATAGAGACTATACAGGACAGGCAGACGCTTTTCTCTGCGCATACGACAATGACCGGATGGTAAGGGTAACACGGGATAATAAAATTGAAATAATTGAAGAACCGACATTTTCCATCATGGGGTGTACTACGTTTTCAAACTTTTTAAGGGTATTTACATCAAAAGAAACAGAAAATGGTTTTCTACAAAGGATTTTACCATTAGCAATAGTAAATCAAACTAAACCAAGGATGTTACTTCTTAATCGGAAGGAAATTGATCTTGAGTATGTTGAGCAGATAGCAAGACAAATTAAGACTTGGTTAGATGTTTCTCGAAACATCCCTGTTGTTTTATCTAATGATTTTGTAACAAATTTCAATGAGTGGGAAATACGCTTTGTAACAGAATCAAAAGAAAGTTATGGAGAAAAGATCACCACCTACGTTGAGCGTATGATCCCTGCTTGTTTGAAAATGAGTATGTTAATCGAATCATTGGAAATCCCGGATCCGAGCATGTTAGATCATCTCGTTATATCTTCTGATTCTTTTAAATGTGCAAGAATGTTTATTGAAGATATATTTTTACCGTCAATGAATTATCTAATGGAAGAAGAAATTATTTTCAGCAAACAACGACATGACGAAAAACTCGTGGAGAAAACCTTAAAAAATGCGGGCGGTGTTTTAGATAGAACCGGCTTATTAAGGGAATCAAGACTGACCAGTAAAAGAATTGACGAATCCTTATCATCGCTCATTGAAAAAAGCTTTGTTAAAGTCATAAAGGAATATAAAGAACGGGAGCAAGGTGGGGGAAATCCTAAAACTTTTTATACATGGATTGGGGATTAAAGTATGAGAGACACCCCACGGAAAACTGGGAACTCTGGGAAAACTGGTGAACAAATGGCTCATAATATAATTAACCGCAAAGGCATATGTTGTGTCGAGTTAGCAAATATGAGCGAAAATGAAATGAATGCGATCGAACCCATAGACAAACCTGTTACGGATTACAGATTAGCCTATTACCTTAACTTGAAGGGGTTCTATGAATTAGTTCGTCACTACAAGATAGATTTAGATGATCTTGGTTTGCAATTAACCGAGGTTATAGCTCTATTTTTGTCAAATTATCCTAATGGCAAACCATGTGCGGTGAAACCAACTATACGAGTTGATAAGTGTGATGGCAAGAAGCAACAATTAGCAATCTATGTGGATTATTCATAAATGTGGTTACTATGGCATACTTGTCAACTATGGAAATTATTTGATAGTTTAGGGGAATGAGTTAATGGTAGAAAAAGAAATTAGCTTGGATAAAAATAATGCACAATCTGTCCGAATGTCCTCATCAAAAAAGGACTTACCTCCTGGGAAAGCAGTGCGATGGAAGGAGAATCGTTATATTCCAACAGCGCCAGTGCTTCGGACTCCCGAAGAGAAGACGTTATTTTTGGATTACCTACGTGAATCCAGGGGTTATGAGAATCTGGCTGCGAAGAAATACGGGGTTAATGCAAGAACAGTAAGGCGACGTAAAGTAGAGGATCCGGAGTTTGCTGAGGCGGTGCAGGAGATTAGAGATAGTTTCGACCAAGATTTATTGTGTGATTTAGAAGATATTAGCGCAGATCACGCCAAGATACCCTCCGCAGTTACAGAGCGCATTTTCCAACTTAACGCTCTCAACCCCGCAAAATACCGTCCCCGGCAGGCTGGTAGTGGTAATGTAGCCATCCAGATCAATTTTGGTGGATTCCAAGTCCCTAAGTTCCAGCGATCCCGGTCCCGCCAGGTGGAGGCTCATTATGAGGTACAATCGTCGAAGCCAGAACGATCGAGACAAAGTGATGTTGATGACGAGATTTTAGGTCTTAGAGATTTAGGGGTTAAACTATGAAGGAAAGAAAAAACGTGATTCTATTAAAAGTAGAATTGACAAGGAAAATGAGAGTCCGGTTTAAATCACAGGTAGCTTTAACACAGAAATCACAACAATACGTTCTTGGTAGATTGATTGAGGTCTGGACTATTAACCAGGAAGAAAAACAAACATAGGACTTAAAAGCTAATAATTAATAGTAGACTTTATGGCTCATAAACGTACAGGAAACATAGGTTGTTTATTGAATCGACATCGTTTTTCGATTACAAGATTCATTGTTAATTCAACTGGTATTGTTCCTGTTGTGCGTTGTGTGAAATGTGGATTAGAAAAGAGGGGGGAAACGCTTTCAGTTGTGGAAAATCGGGATAATAAGCTTTTAGCAAACCAAACTTTTAAAATTAAGTATTGACAAATATTGTAATATTTTGTATTTTAGAAACACAATGATAAGGAAAAAAGAACATAAACATTACGGTAGAATAACTTCTATTAGGATTCCTGTAGATTTGTGGGAACTGCTTAAAGAAGAAGCAAACCACAATTTTACTTCTATTGCTTCTGTTGTTGTTAAGGCGATTGCATTTTACTACGAATCCCAAGGGAAGTATAAACGATAATAAAGGTCATAAAAATTGAGATTGAGAGGTGATTATGCCATATCTCCGTAAAACTGTATCTGTAATTAAATATAAAGCCAAATACCAATCTCCTAAAAAGACTAACCCGGAAAAAGGTATTTTTTCTTGGGATTTGATCTGGATTGATGAAACTGGTAGTAGATGTCAAAAGACTATCCAGGGGACTGAACAAGACGCTGATAATGAAGCCTTTGCAATTAGTTTAAGACTACAGAAGATTTTAAAGCTTGGTCCCGATGAATACGAGGAAATACAGAAAAAAGCGACTCCATTAGAAGAAGCACCTGTTTTATTTTGGAAGGCGAAGGAACAGGAAGGAAGGTCAGAAGCAACCCGTGAAGTTTTGACTTACAGCTGGCAATATTTTGTTGAAGCGAATAGAGGCGATTCCCTTTTCCGTAGATCGAAGGAAAAAGGCACAATCGCAGGATTAAAACCTAAACACCTTAGAAATTTTGTTGCATATCTAAGGACACCTTCATTTGGCAAAGAGAGAGACGCATACATCAGTCCACACACACAGGCAAAGTATTTCAGGCATATCAAAGCGTGTATGAAGTGGTTACACGAAAACGATTATGTTGAGAGAGACCCAACAAGAGGTATTAAAGCGCCATCATTACCTACTTTAAAAGTAACGTCATTAACTCCGGAACAGGTTCAATATGCTTTAAAGAAAACCGGGGAACACCCAAGAGGGGATGAAATCTACGCTTTAATTCTTGCCTACCTGTATTTCGGATGTAGAGCCACGGAAATATTACCTCCATACCTCACTTGGGATAAGTTTCTCGGACACACAATGGAAAGACCTAATCTAAAACAGAAGAAATCAGAGGTAGAATGGATAACAGTATCCCTTGTTGGTGATGATGGTGAAGCGTTAAGACAGATATTTGAAGAAAGATTGAAAAACAAAGATCAATGGATTATGCTGGATGCAAATGGAAAGCCTAAAACGGATAAGAATGGTAACCATATTTCTGCACCCTTCCCGTATACCTACTGGCAGGTTAGACGGTTACTCACTTATGATTTCTTTCCAAGTATTGGATTAAAGGGAACAAATATTCAGATGTTAAGGGATACAGCTGCAACCCTTCGCCAGTTATCAGGACAGTCTTTAAGCGCAGTATCTTCTCTTTTGGGTCACTCAAATCCGGCAGTAACGATGAAGTATTACACGGATAAGGTTCAACTGCTTGGATCTGTGGCTGGATCATTGAATTTAACTTCCCCTTCGGAAGAAATTTCCAATAGTTTGACCCCTGAAGGTATTGGAAAAAATGAAATTTCCAATAGTTTCCAACGTGATTCTCACCAAAGAAAAAACCCCGAAAAAACGGGGTTTCTCGACGAGAAATCGTCTGTGGCTCGGGCCGGAATCGAACCAGCGACACAAGGATTTTCAGTCCTCTGC
>CAYWJN010000116.1:0-6693 GCA_964457455.1 uncultured Candidatus Cloacimonadota bacterium | reverse complement strand
GATTGAAATACAGACATGGAAGAACATTTTGCGAGTATTACGCATAATAAAGGAATTATTGATTTCATTTTATCGCCTTTTTCATGTAAAATTTATCTGCTTTTTTTTATATTCAGATTATAATCATTTTCCTTAATTTATTGAAGGAGATGGCTTGAGTGATGAATTACTAAATTCTCTTTAAAAGCTAGTTCATTTTTGAAGTGAATCTAATTTTAAAGAACATTCTCGACAAAATAATTCAATTTTATCATCTATTAATTCGCTTCTTTGAAATTCAAGTTTACCGTTAATTATTTTGTAAATATCATATTTGTTAGGATTTGTTATAAATTCATCACAACCACAAACTTTGCATTTACTTTGCATATATAAATCCTTAATAGTAATTTTATGTTTTTACTCAGTTATTTAACAAAATATTCTTCAAAGCATCATATATTACATCATCATATTTAGGATGCGAAAAAATATGTTCATCAAGATCGAAAATGAAAAGACTCTTTTCATGTGCTATATTGCAACAGAATTCTTTAATTTCTTTAATGAAGCCAAAACTTAGCTTATCTGTAAAAACTAATTTGAAAATATAAGACAATTTTTCTAAAGAAACTTCTCCTTTTTCAGTAATTTCTAAATAATATTTTTGTGGTCGTTGTGCAACGAACAAACCCATAGTTTTTTTTGGTAATATATCAGAATGTCTAAAAAAATGACTGACATCATGTTCATTTCCCTTTGTACCCTTTTTTCTATACAATTCAGACTTCAAAGAGTTAATTATTTTATTTCTTATTAAAAAGTCGAATGATGATTCAATAATTTCTTTCCAACATTCTAAAGATCTATCATCCTTTTTTAAATCAGCAGATGAATTAATTGAGAAAGTTCTAGTAGATAACAAAGAAAGTAGTATAATCTTTTCTTTATCACTAATTGGTTTTCTAATTTCTTTAAACCAATCATTTGAAATAAATGATAATAATGTTTCATTTGATATAATACCTTGTTTTTCTTCTATTTGCCAAATACCTTGAGGAGAAATATAGTATTTTTCGACTTCTGTGTCAGAGACTCTAATGAATTTATTTTCTATTAAGACTTTTAGAACTATATTACTGATTTTTCCAGATGGTACCTTTGATTCCTCCAGAATTCTAAATCTTACGTTTGATGTAAGTTTTAATAGAGTAAGTAAAATAGAATTATTATTTAATTTCTTTTTGTATGCGATTACGTTATTCTTTAATAACCGATAAAATTTCTCTAAAGTATTATAATAATCCAAACTCATTTGATTTCCTTATATTAAGCTTTTTACATTTACCTTATTGCTTTTTTGAACAACGATTCCGCAAAGGAGATGTTTTTTTTTGTAAAGACTAATTAGTTTTTTATATATTGGTTTTAATGAGTTATCATCCATCATAGCCACCTCATCGAAAAATGCAATTATTATTCTGTTATCATTTGTATTTAACAAACCCATAAGGTAAGCGGCTTGACTTTGACCAGTACCTAAATCAGTTAACTTAATAATTTTACCTGTATCAGTTATAATTTCTTTTTTAATTAAATCAATTTTTATAACCTTATAATCGACATCTATATGCCTAATATAAGTAACTTTAGCAGCTAAAAACTCAAAAACAGCTTTGTAATATTTTTTCTCATTAGAATTCATTTGCATAAAATGATATTGACTTTTTGGAAGCAGATTGTTTATGTATGTATCGAAGTCTACTTTGAATTTCTGTTCAAGTTTTTCTGTAACTTTCAAATATTTTTCCAATTCATTTAAATATTCTTGGTATTTGTGGGTTTGTTGATTTTCAAGTTTTATTATTGCCTGTCCCAAATATTTAATTACATCATCCTTTTTTTCCTTCTCCATTTCAATTGAATGTATTTCGTTATTCATATTAGAAATTTTTTTATGAAGATTTTCTTCATTCCAATGACCATAATTTTTTTCATCCCTTTGTTGAAAATGTACAAATAGTTGTTCGACTTCGATAATATTAATTTTGATATTTGTACAAAGTCTTGTATAATAATCAATTTTCCCTTTGTAGAATCTTCTTTTTTCTTTTAATTTACCATCAGCTTGCTCTAACTCTTCTATTATTTTTTGATCAAAAGCTAATTTTGAATGAGATTTATGCAATTCTTTCAATTGAGGTATTAATTCTTTGGAAATTTGCTCTTTTTCTTCTAATAATTCATCGAGTGATTTAATTGCGTTTTCAATGCTTTCTCGCTTTTGCATTACGCCTTCATACCTAATTGTAGATTTTTGAAGAATTTGTATCATCTCAGTTATGTTTTTCTTAAAACCAGGAATAATTATGTTTTTATCTGAGTATGATTCTAAGAAACTAATTAGATCTTTTATAAATTCAACTTCTTCTAAATTATGGTTCTTACTAATCTCTCGATTCATAATTAGCAAAATATTTTTAATTTCAGTTCCTTCAAATTGTACTGTATCCTTAAAATCTGGTTCTTGAATAGACTGCTTAAGATTTATTTCTTTCCAAATATCCAAATGATGATTTTCATTTCTAGGAATTAGATCTTCAATAAGACAAGTAACTTCATTGAAATGGTTTTCCAAATTATCAACCTTGTTGTTATATAAGTTGGATAATTCTATAAATTCTTTATTTATTTTTTTGTTTTTTTTTAATTTTTTATTTTCTTCTTTTAAGCGTTGCTGTTTTTTATCATCTAAAGAGTTAAATAGATTTTTGTATTTCAACAAAAACTTACAGTAGGTATATTCCTGTATATTCTTCAATAAATCTTCTTTATTTTTACATTGTGTTAAGATCTCATTGTAATCTTCTTTTACTTTTTCTTGTTCTAAATTGTACTTGGATATCTTTTTGGGATCTCTAGATCGCCTTATTTCATTAACAATATTAAATATATGTGTTTTTAAGAAGCCGATTTTATTGCCCAGTTTATGTTGGTCGTGTTTTATATCAAAAGTGAGTTGGATTAATCTTTCTGTAGGATTATCTGGAATGTCATAAATTAAATTATACTTTTTATGGAATTTATCTGACACTATTTTTTGTTTCTCACCTTTTATTATCTCAAATATTTCAATCTCTTTGTTTTCTGGATTTTTCTTTTCTAGAAATAATTCCAGGTTTAATTTTTTGTTTTTGATATTAACATCAAAAGATAACTTTTGATGAGAAAGATCCAACAAATCATTAAGCTTGTTTCTCAATGCTGGGTTTAAATCTGTGTCCAATCCATAAAAAGCAAGAGCAAGTATATTTAATAAGGTGCTTTTCCCTGAAGAATTTGGTCCTTCAATATACGTTAAATCTTTTATTTCTGTAGGAAATTTGTCTGGTTTATATGTAACCTCAGTTTCATCCCCCTCATCTCTTACTATTACATAATTATATTTGATCATTAGTATTCCCTTCATCTGTTTCTAATTTAAGAAGTTCTTTAATAATTCTTTCTTTATCGGTTTCTTTTAATATTAAGTTAAGTATCTTTTTTTCATCATCATCATCTAATATTTTTATTAAAAACTCGTGTAAAGGATTTTTATCCATAATACTCTCCTTTATTATTCAATTACTCCAGCTAAAGAAAGGGGGAACTTAATAATTTTCAACTGAGATAAATCATGAATGTTTGTAACAGCAAAACCTTTATCCAAGGACTCCATTTCTTGCGTTCCAATACCATATTGTTTTGCAATGGTTGAATCAGATCTAAAAAACATCTTTGTGTTTATCACACTAGATAAACCTCTTGGAATATCAGAAGGATTCTGAGACGAGAAAACCACACCAATTTTTTGACTTCTTCCTGTTCGACAAATAGTATCCAAATCTCCTAAAGCGTCTCGTGAACTATTAGTATTATAGAATTGATGCACCTCATCAATTATGATTAATATTGGCACATCAGATATTTTTTTTCTCTTTGCTTCTACAACTCGATGTAACAAGTGTCTTAAGAGTATTGAACCAAATTCTATTCCTTTATCTCCCGTAAGGTTTATTACTGAAAGTTTACCTCTTTGTAATATGTCATCTTCTTTTATAATTAATGCTTCTTCATTATCAAAAAATTCAATTGCAGGATTTAAACTTCTTAAAATGTTATTATATGTAGCTTTATGAAATGGAATTTCTGATTCATCTCCACGAATATTAAGAGTTGGTAATACTCTATTATCATTTTCAGCATTTCTAAAGTACTCAACAAAGTCATTGAAATTGCTTTTATCACTTTTCTTTTTCGATTGCCAAAATCTGAAAACATCAGGTAAATTTTGTGCACCAATATCTGAAATATTCGTTAACAATCCTGTTAAAGCTTCTGGTTCAATAGTGTGTACATCTAAAGTAATTTTTTCACAAATATCATAATTGATATTTTGTATTTCATTTATTTCAGTATTTGCCGGGTAATAGATGGTTGTATTCTTAATACCTTTCGGTTTTTCATTCAACTTTTCCCATTCTAATTTTATTTGTTTATTATTAGTTCTTGAAGGTTGATCCATTTGAAGAAGATCAATGTCTTTAACATTTATTGCAAGTACTGCTCCACCTTCTTCAAGATCTTCAACAAAATATTGAGATAAATATTTTATTGCTACTGTTTTTCCACTTCCAGTCTTTCCGCATATTAGCATTTGATGAAAAAACATATCCTCAGGTAATTTGGCTGTAATATAATTTTTTTCTTCATCAATCAGTATCTGATTCTGACCATAATGTATTGTAGCAATAAATACTTTTGGTCCTTTTTCCATGCTTCCAAGTGCTTCATCAATTTCTTTCTGGTTGGATCTGCGAGCTATTGATTGAGGATGAATAAAATCTACTAATCCATCATCTCTATTTGATAAATCCTTTATCCGGTATGCATTAATGATATTTTGACATTTTTGGTCTTGCTTCAATCCTTCCAAATTCATATCAATAATTAGCGGTGAAGGACTATAGGTTTCATTTTGTATACTATTATCAACTCTTAATATGTGTTTTCCCTTTTTTGATTCGATAGTAAGATAAGCTCCTTGGGGGATTAAGCCAGTGATATGACTTTTTGATACAAGCTGAATTTTACCTTTTTTTTCTCCAATTACAATCCAAGACATATAACCTCCATTAAAATCGTGCTTGATTCATTGTTGGGTTAATTAATGAACTATTTAATATTTTCTCCAACGGTATCATTTTTATAAATTCACGAGCATATTTTTCTGCAATCGCTATTAATCGCATTTGTGGATTTTTTTTATCTCCTTGAACTAAAATCATATAATAAATGAAGTCCAAAATCTTAAATATCAATTTCTTATATTTTGAATATGTTTCTAAATTAACTTCAACTCTTAACGGACTGAACTCTCCAGCTTTCAAATAACAAAACATTTTGGCGTTTTTTGGATTAACTAAATCATGATATTTAAAGAAATTTGTATATTCACCATTTTTTAAAAAAGAATGAGACCAATGCAAATCTGAATTGTATTTATTTTTTAACTCTTCTATATTATCAGTAACTAAATTGCTACTGCTATTTTTAACGAAAAATATTGTTATTATGTTTTTTTCTAAGAATTTTTTAATTGATTGAATCATATAAGTATAATAATCACCACCAATTAAAGGACCATCAATAAATAGAATTGAATTTTTTGGTGTATGTTCTAACAGAAAATTTATTCTATCTTGAATATAATCTTTTTTATTTTCTATTTCTATATTTTTTGTATTTTTAATTACTTCAGATTTTGAAGCTATTTCACTCGATTTTGTATAGAAACTAAAGGTTATATAATTTATTGGGATATATTCATTTCTTAATAACACTAATGAATGAGATACAAAATATGCTGTTCCTTCTAATGCTAAGTATTTCATTACCGATTCATCATATGCTAATATAGCTAACTCTTCATCATCAAATTTTTCTCCATTATGCATATTTAATTTATATTTTTTAATACTTTTCAAAGTGCTTGATAACTTTCCATTTGGTGGAAAAACGTTTTGATTGAAATCATAACTATCATCTAAAGGTTGATATGGCATGATAACATTTCTCTTATTTAGATCCGAAATTACTTTATAAAAATTCGGATGAATAATTAATTTGTTATGAAATCCATCATATTTTTTCATTTCTCCATTCCATATTGTTCTTTATATTTTTCTACTGCTTCCTCAACGTTTCCGAAAACAAAATCTGCAATTTCTTCAGTTGTCATATATGCAGACATATCAGAGAATTCTTTTGCTAACCATTCTAAAAAATGGTTATTTTTAACAGTCTTAATAAAACTTGTATTTTGCATAATTTCTTTCTTTTTCCTATCAATTTCAGTTGTAGTATTTTCAAATTTACCTTTGATGGAAAATCTATTCAATGTAATTCCCCGTCAAATGTTTTCTATTTTTTCTTCTATCAACAGAGTATCAACCATCAAGTTATTACCTTGATAATTTTTTGTTCTGAACTCCATTCCGGATAAATCCGTTATGAAGTCCAGTCCGAAAACGATTGTTAAATTCAGTTTACGTCATTTCACAATTGACTTTCACAGGTTCGATCCGGCAGTTGCCGGATTAATAACTCAAGTCTTGCTTACTCGCCAGGCTGTTACGGAATCAGAATATCGAATGATGTTATATAATCTGTATA
>CAYWJN010000115.1:0-6698 GCA_964457455.1 uncultured Candidatus Cloacimonadota bacterium | reverse complement strand
AAACTGGGAGAACAAATATCTATCTGGAAATCTGAATACCTGTCTCTACTCTACGCAGATATTAAATTAAATTGGGAGTAAGCAATGGCAATAGAACAAATAATTGGAAGAATTACAAAACATCTTTGTGAGTTTTTACTTGAAGCATTTAAAGTAGAAGAAAATTATTTCAAAAAACTTGTTTATCCTTCATTATCATTTAGACAAAGAGAGACTTCTCCTATGACTCTCGAAGATCTTGATTTAGCAGCCCTAATTCGAGTAGTTACAAAAAATAATTGGGAATTAGAAAAATATCTGACGGTAAAATTTCCACGTGAATATCAAAATTATTGTTTTGAAATGACTGCAATCAGAAACAAATATGCTCACAAAACATCTTTTGAAAATAATATTGAAGATCAAATCAGAGATTTGGATACAATCTATAGATTCTTAGAACCATTAAGTATTGATAAAGAATTTAAAAAAGAAATTAGGATAATGAAAGAAAAACTTGAAGAAAATAAAATATCATCAAGAATAATTAGTGTTGATGATAAATTTGCACCAGGACAAACGGTAATAATAAAATCTGATCCAACAAAAATTGCAGTAATTATGAATGAGATTGTTTCAGCTAATGAGAAGAAATATAAAATCTTTATTGATGGTAAAATAAAAGAATATTTTGAATCTCAAATAAAAGTAAAAGAACAAACTATTATAAAAGAAAATATTTCTTCAGCAAATCTCAAATATCTTCTAACCTCACTTATCATTAATAATCCCTCATTCTCTACATTATATTCCTTAAATTCTGCTAAAATTGATTTCATACCTTATCAATTTAGACCAGTCCTTAAAATAATACATTCTGATAGACCAAGAATGCTTTTGGCAGATAGTGTAGGTGTAGGTAAAACAATTGAAGCTGGATTAATTTTGAAAGAATTACAAGCCAGACATAATCTGGACTCAATACTGATAATCTGCCCCAAAGCCCTTGTTACTGAAAAAAAGTGGAAATTTGAGATGAGAAAATTTGATGAAGATTTCATTGAATTAGATAGCAAAACTTTAAGATATTGTATAAATGAAGCTGAATTAGAAGGAGAATGGCCAGACAGATATAAAAAAGCAATTCTGCCTTATTCACTCTTAGATGAAAAGTTGTTAATTGGAAATACGAAAAAAAATTCTGTTGGCTTAGAACAGTTAAAACCTTTTCCTCATTTCGATTTATTAATTGTCGATGAAGCACATCATGTAAGAAACACAACCACGTTTAGACATAAAATAATAAAGCTATTTACTGAACATTCCGAGGCAATATTGTTCCTAACTGCTACACCGATTCAATTGCATTCAAAAGATTTATTCATCCTTCTAAACCTTTTACGCTCAGATATTTTTATTGATAAGAGCGTTTTTGATTTCATGCTTGAGCCTAATGTATTTTTAAACAAAGCATTACGAGGAATCAGATTAAAAAAAGAAAACTGGGTTAATGAAACATTATCTAATTTGAATTCAGCTTCTATAACAGAATATGGAAAAAACTTTTTATCTGACAATCCTGAATTTCAAGCAATATATGATAATGTTAACGAGAAGATTTCAGATGAAGAACGAATGAAACTATTGGCTTCTTTAGAAAGAATGAATTCCTTTTATCAATATTTAAATCGCACTCGAAGACGAGATATTGGAAATTTTACAATAAGAAATTCAAATTCTTTTACAGTTGATTTCACGGATTCTCAAAAAGAAATGTATGACAAAGTTATAAAAATATACTCCAAATACTTCACTAAAAGATATGATTTAAATATCAGATTCTTAATGACAACCATTTTGAGACAAGCAGCAAGTTCCATCTTTGGACTGATACCGTTTATTAATGATGCTTTGAAAAAGCGAATGAATTTTATTAATGAAGATGGCTTGGATGATGAAATTGATCAATTTGATGTTGAATTAACCGAAGGATTAATTCAAGAGTTTGAATTACTGAAAGAAGAATTTCAATATATTGACAAGTATGATCCAAAAATTGAAAAACTTATAGAAATAATTAATCAGAAGTTGAAACTTGAAAACAATAAAGTTATGCTTTTCAGCACTTTCAGACACACTTTAAAATATATTTATGAGAGAATTGTTAATGAAAATTTAAGAGTTGGTCTAATCCATGGTGGAATAAAAGATGAAGAAAGATTACAATTAAAAATACGTTTTGAAAAACATAAATCTGATTCGGATGCAATTGATATTTTACTATTTTCTGAAGTTGGTGCAGAGGGTCTCGATTATCAATTTTGTGATTGTATTATAAATTATGATCTTCCTTGGAATCCTATGAAAATCGAACAAAGAATCGGTCGTATTGATAGAAACGGGCAAATGAGCGAAAAAATAATGATCTACAATTTACTTACTCCAGGAACTATCGATTATGATATTTACGAAAGATGCTTGAAAAGAATAAAAATATTTGAAACATCAATTGGAGAAAATGAGGCAATTTTAGGGCAAATTTCAAAAGGTATAATCAACATAGTATTAGATTCTAAATTATCAGATAAAGAAAAACAAGAAAAAATGCAACAATTAACCGACAACAAATACAGGGACATTATAGAGGAACAAGAATTAGAAAATAAGCAAGCCTCTCTATTTGGATTTGAAATTAATAATCAAATTTTAAATAACGAAATTGGAGAAGCAACTAATATGTTGATTAATACCTATTTTTTAACAAATTCAATTAAACAATATTTTATTAACAAACTAAATAAAAAGGAAGTGCTTCTTGGTGATAAAGAAGAAAAAACAATAAGATTGTCATCAGAATCTAAATCAATAATCTTAGACGATTTCTTAGAAAGTAAAATAAAAAAATCTGCCACATTGAGAAGCTGGGAAAAATGGTTAAAAAAACCAGAAAATTATTTGAAAGTTACATTTGATTCAAAGACTGCCCGTAAAGACGACAATATCCAATTATTAAATCCTTCTCATCCATTAATTAAGCAAGCAAGCAACGGATTTGATTTTGATAAAAAATATTATTGTGTTCTAAAAACTGCCCACAATGGTATTGATAGCGGTCATTACCCTTTTATTGCATTTAAGTGGGAATATAAAGGTTTACGAGATGATTTAAAAATAAAAATATTTTCCAATAACAAAGTCATTGATTCAGAATTCTACAAAATTATTCAATTCTCTGAAGATTTTCAAAAAAACATTGAATATAATGATTCTGATTTTAATATTCTTGATTCTCTACATTATAAACAATGGCAAAGAGAAAAGAATTTGCATTATGATAATACTTATAAAACAGCTGAATTTAAAAAAGAAAGTTTGAAAATAAGTTTTAATGCCAGAATTGCTCAAAAAAAAGATGTTCTATCAAAATCTTCAGATGATAAAATAATTAAGATGTATGAAAGAGAAATTGAAAATATCGAATTCGATTATAATAAGAGAATAAGTGAGATTGAGCAATCAATTGAAAAAGTTGATATAATTACATCTCCAGTAGTGTTTGGTTTTATTATAAAATAATTGAGGGAAATAAATGGCTGAATATAAATATTTTTCAAGAGGAACTAATCACATTGGTTTTATCAGTAATCAATTAAAAGATTTAACGGGATACAAAACTTTAGCTAATGAGCTAATCCAAAACGCAGATGATGCAAAAGCTTCGAATATTTCTTTTAACATTACTGAGGATGCATTAGTTGTTATAAATAATGGTGTTTTTACGAAATGTAATAATATAAATTATGAAGATCTAAAAAAAGAATGTCTTTTTAAACCTGAAAAATGTGATTTCCACGGTTTCGCTAATGTCGCATCACAGCATAAAACAAAAAAAGAAAACACTACAGGCATGTTTGGAATAGGATTTCTAACTGTTTATCAAATTACAGATTGTCCTGAAATCATTTCTAATGGAGTACATTGGATAATTAATGACTTAGAAGAAGAAAGCAAAAGAATAAAATGGGAAAAAACAGTTAAGTTGAATAAATCAGAAGGAACAAAGATTATTTTACCTTGGGCAAAAGATAAAGATTCCAAAATGAGGGAAGCTCTAAATTTCCAACATGTTACTGAAACGGTTATTGCAGAAATTGAAAACAAATTCAAATCCTTAAGTTACTCAATAATGTTTTTAAAAAACATTTCAGAGATAAGGATACTTGTTAACTCTAAATTGATAAAAAAAATTAATCTAAGCATACATGAAAACATACTCGAATTAAAAATTGATGATAAAATTGAACAACGGTTCCTAATTTTGGCTGGGGATTTTCAAGAAGAATCTATTGACTTTAAAGAGAACGGAATTTATAAAAAGAAAAAAACGGCAGTCTTCTTAGCAATTCCTTTTGACTTTTCAAGAAAAGGAAGATACTATTCAGATTTACCAACAGAGCATGAAACGACATTGCCATTCCATATCCAAGCGGATTTTTTCCCTTCAAATGACAGAAAACATATCAAGCTTGAAAATGATATTGAATCAGAATGGAATAAAACAGCTATAACAACAGCAGCAAAAATATTCACTGATAATTTAAATGTAATATTATCTGAATTTAATGACGATACATTCTGGAAAATAATCCAAATCATTTATAATCAAAGAAACGATTTTATACTAAATGATTTTTGGGATTTGGTTATTGATGAGCTAAGAAAGACAAATTGTATTCCAACAATAAATGGTGTTTACGATTTTCCCGCAAATTGCAAATTTATTCCACAAAATGACTTAAAAATTAAACATTATGACGAGCTTTTAAAAAAACTTGAAATTCCTTTTATTAATCGAAAATTATCTGAATTTCATAATTTATTTATTACATTAGGAAGTTCAGATTTTAAAATAAAAGATTTGTTAATGTATGTCTCAGCGAGTAATTTGGATTTCAAGAATTATCCGAATCTTATCGAGGCTTTATGGACAAAACTTTCACAAATCCCCAATCCTCCATATGAGGAATTTATTAAGTGTAAAATTTTTCCTCTTCTATCGGGTGAATATGATAAATGCCAAAGTGTTTTTTATGCAAATGAAGATACACGAAGTCTATTCTTTAAGTTGGATGATAATTTTAAATTTTTAGCCAAACCTCAAAAAAGCATCGAATTTCTTAAAGTTCATAAAACATTTTGTAACGAATTTAAAATGAGAAATGCTATTGGAATTATAAAACACTCAAATCACAAAAGAAAATATTATAAAGAAATTTTTAAATGGTTGAAGAATAATACAAGCAATATACTTGGTCCTGAAGCTGCAGAAATTCGATTATTGGAAATATTCCCTACATCAAAGGGTTTAAAATCTGCTGAGAATTTAATGTTACCTGGAAATTTTTCTGACCCTTTTGGATTTGCTGAATTGATTAATTTGTCTAAATTTGAAAAAAACTATTATTACTTTTTTAAAAATCGGTTAGAAATAGAAGAGTTGAATATTTGCTCATTTATTGAAAAATATATTCCAAACATTTTTGAGCAAAGTGATAGTAATATTAAAAACAATGCACTACAATTTTTAAAAGATAATTTTCAAGAATTCCTATATAAAGAAAATATCATAAATATGCTGAAGAATCTAAAACTGATTGAAGTTGATAATTCCGAATTTGTAGAACCTAAGCTTGTATATTTTAATAATATAGAGATAAAATCAATATTACAAGATTCCGTAAAATATATAAGTGAGACAAATGTTTCGAATAAAGATAAAGATTTTTATTTAAAATTAGGTGTGAATGATAGTATTAATATATCAGACATTATCCAAAAAATAAAAGTTTGTCGAATTATAAATAATGTGAATTTGAAGCAAATTAAAGTAATTTTTAAATATTTAGGTGAGATTTTTAACAATAACAATAAAGAAGATTTCAATTATTTTAAAAACAATAATTGGATTCCAGCTTACAAGTTATCAAGCAGTAAAGAAAAAAGTAACCTTCCGAAACTCTATCTTCCTTCTGAGTTATTATCTCCGATGATTGAATATCAGTGTTGGTCGAATGGTTTTTTTGCGGACATTAAAAGGTCATTCTTTAAAAACTATCATAACTTTATATCATTCTTAGGATTTAGACCAAGTGCAACGGTTAATGAAATTATCCAGCATTTAGAGTTTTGTTCAAACAAAGAAATACCATTGGATAGTCCAAATGGTATTTATCAGAGATTAAATCAAAATTCTGAGAATCACAATATTGATAAACTTAAAGAATTTAAGAGTCTTTATCTAAACAACAAATATTATTATCCCTTTGAAGTTTTTTGGGGAAAAACTCCTTTTGGTAAGTATGTTATTGTCTTATCAGATGAACATAAAAAATACTATCAGCTTTTCAATCAAATTGGAGTAAAAGAAACCCCTGATTTTAAAGATGCAATAAGAATATTGGAGAAGATGTCTGAGCAAAAAAAAGGGAAAAAACTAACTGATAATGAAATAAATATTGTATCTGAATGCTGGTCATTGATTCAAAAATCTTTTAAAGATGATGGTCTATCAAAAAATGAAATTGAATCCAACCTTAAAAAGATAAATAAATTAGTTATAATTCCAGATAACCAAAAGATGTTATCATATCCTTCTTGTATTTTTTTTGAAGATAGACCTTCTTTTGCTGATTATTTCGGAAAAGATTTTAAAAGTAGTT
>CAYWJN010000114.1:0-6708 GCA_964457455.1 uncultured Candidatus Cloacimonadota bacterium | reverse complement strand
CCGCCTCTTTGAATTAATCGTCCAACATAACAAGGATTGAAACGTGTAATGATTTTTACAATAAATCATTCCGAGATGCTTTGAATTAATCGTCCAACATAACAAGGATTGAAACAAAAAGGTGTGGAGCGATTTGGACCAGGAGTTGAAAACTTTGAATTAATCGTCCAACATAACAAGGATTGAAACGTTGTCTACTGTTGATAATAATTATGATTCTCTCTCTTTGAATTAATCGTCCAACATAACAAGGATTGTCCCGTACAAAATCAAATGAAAAAATAATTGAAAGAGATTTTATTCGGGATGAAAATCAAGTGGAAGAATTATCGAAAAGAGATTTTCAAAACAGAATAATATTCAATGCTCCCGATCACTTCGTCTCCCGTCTTCTCGTTTTCTCATCTCCCCATCTCCCCGTCCCTCCTGTAGCTGCCGAACATAGAACGGATGCAACAGAAAGATTTAGAACCGTTAATTCGATTTTTATTTGACAAAAACCTTTACCAATTTTTATAGAAATAGAAAAACAATTCATAATTATTCTGGAATATTTATTGCATAAATTATTAAATAGAAAATATATTATAATCGGAGGTTTTCCATGAGAAAATTTGTTTTATTATTTATTTTATCTATTTTCGTTTTTGCTTTGAATGCTGAAAGTTGGCGTTTAAACGAAATGGAAGTGAGAGTATTTTATAACAATCAATCAGAACTTGCAAAATTAGCTGAACTTCGTTTAGATGGAGATGTCTATCCCAATGGTGAAGCTTTATTATTTGTTATCCCATCCGAACTTGAAATGATCAAATCTATCGGACTTCGATACAAGATAGAACGAGAAGATTTGAATGAATTTTCCAGGAATTTCTGGCAGTCCATGGATCCGACCCGCGAAGCTTATCACACTTTTGAAGAAATTGTGGCTTTGGCAGACAGTTTGGCAGCTGCGTTTCCAGATATCTGTGAAAAGTATTTATTCGGAACTTCCGTGCAGGGAAGGGAACTGGGTGCTCTTAAAATTAGCGATAATGTTTCATTGGATGAGAATGAAGCAGAAGTGATGTTCGACGGCGGTATTCATGGTGATGAGGTCGGATGTTCTGAAAATTGTATCCGCTTTGCCCGTGACCTGTGCCGTGATTATAGTACAGATCCATATATTGCCGATCTTATAGATAACCGCGAAATATGGATTTATTATTGTGTAAATCCTGATGGTCGTGTGATGGACACACGTAGAAATGCGAACAACGTTGACCTTAACCGTGATGCAGGTTATATGTGGGATGGCGAGGGAAGCAGCAGTGGTGCATTCTCGCAAGTAGAATCCAAAGCATTAAGAGATGCAACTTATAGCAGACAGTTTGTGGTGCATACAACCTATCACAGTGGAACCGAATATATTTCCTGCCCCTGGAGTTATCGTCCTGACGAATGTCCGGATTTTGGTCATATTCTTCAGCTTGCAGGTATTTATTCATCTACATCCGGTTATGCAAATATGCAATATGGTCAGGGTTGCACAGGGATGTATCCAATTAATGGTAGTACAAAAGATACAAATTATGGTGCTGCCGGTGCGATCAGTTGGTCGATGGAAATTTCTTATTCTAAACATCCACCTACATCACAGATTCAGACGTACTATCAGTACAATGTTCCGGCAATGCTGGCGATGATAGAATTCGCAGGTTATGGATTAGAAGGAATAGTAACCGATGTTAACACTGGTGATCCGGTTACAGCAGCAGTTTTTATTAACGATTACTTTCCAACCTACACTGATCCGGTAGCTGGAGATTATCATAAATATGTTTTACCGGGAACTTACGATATTACAATCGTGGCAAATGGCTATGAAACTCAAACGATCACAGGAGTAACTGTAACTTCCAATAGTTCAACAGATGCAGACTTTCAACTTACACCACAGGATGGTCAATTTGTTTATAGAATTTGCAGCTCTCAAATACCAGATAATAATACTGCTGATGAAGGTGATACTCCGGGAGTTATTGGAGCTCCAGATGATAGAAATTACTCTATTGGTAAAGATGGCTGGATTGTACTTGATATGCAATTACCCATTATTGACGGACCGGGAAATGATATAATAATTTATGAAGGCGACACTTCAGCAGAAGGATATACATGTTTTGCAAGTGAAACTATTGATGGACCCTGGCAATCGCTGGGAACCGGAAATGGTACGACTGAATTTGATCTGGCTAATGGAGGTTTGATAGATGCTCAGTTTGTGAAGATAGTAGATGATGGAGATGGTTCTCAAACAGCTCCGGATGCCGGATTTGATCTGGATGCTATTGAATCTATCAGTGATATTGCTGGTGTTTATATTGCTTTGATTGGATTTGAAATAGATGAAATGATCGGTAATAATAATGGTTTTATCGATCCCGGGGAAACAATCGATATGATGGTTTCGATTCGCAATAACGGCACTCAACTGGCTGAAGATGCCATGGGGCTTTTATCTACTACATCTCCTTATGTAACAATGAATAATGATGATGTTGATTTTGGTGATTTGAATCCAGGGCAAACAGGATATGGAATGTTCACATTCACTGTGAATTCTGCTACTCCCATCGGGGAACTTTTGGCATTTAACCTGAATATTACAGCAAATGCCGGCACATATAGCACGGACTTCGGAATTACTTGTGTTGTTGGCATTATGATAGAAGATTTTGAAAACAATAATTTTCTCAGTTTCGACTGGGAGTTTGGAGGTAATGCAGATTGGATTACAACTACCGGAGCTTATGAAGGAATGTATTGTGCAAAGTCCGGTTCGATTAGCCACAGTCAGGCAACATCACTAATGTTAACTGTTGATGTAGTTGCAGATGGAGTGATCAGTTTTTATCGGAAAGTTTCATCCGAAGCAAGCTATGATTATTTAAGATTTTATGTTGATAATACTCAGCTTGGTTCCTGGAGCGGAACAAGTGACTGGAACCAGGAAATATACCCTGTACCTGCCGGAACACATACCTTCAAATGGGAATATACAAAAGATCAAGCCGTTATAGGTGGCTCAGATTGTGGCTGGATAGATTACATTGTTTTCCCTCCAATAAGTACATTTAATGTTGGAACAGTGGAAGGAACCGTAACAGATATAGACACAGGTTTACCGATCGAAGGAGCAGATATTTCCGGCTTGGCTTTTAGCGGTCCTGACGGAACTTACACCTTTGATATCGCTCCCGGAACTCACAATTTCACCTGCACTGCAGATGGTTATTACGACCTTACAATTGAAGATGTGGAAGTTATTGCAAATGAGGTTGTAATTGTAAATTTTGAAATGGAACCGGTTGTAATTTTATATCCACCAACAAATCTTACGGCAACAGTTATCGATTATAATTCTATCATTCGTCTTACTTGGAGTATTGAAACTCGAACAAAAACAAAAACAAGAAAACAAAGAGAGCTTCTTGGTTTTAATGTTTATTATGATAGTGTTTTGTTGGCATTCACACCAGGTCCGCCATTCGATTTTATCGGTCCTTTTGCAGCGGGAGATTATTATTTTGAAGTAACAGCAGTTTATGATGAAGGAGAATCTGAATCAGCAGAAGTTGTGGCTACAGTTGTTCTGAATCCTCCGGAAAATCTGACTGCAATGGGTTCCGGCAGCGATGTTATCCTTAACTGGGAACCTCCGATTATGGTCCGTGGTTTGGATGAATATAAGATTTACAAAGATTATGTCCTCATCGGAACAACCACTGATGATTTCTACGTAGATACAAATGTGCTTGCTGGAATTTACACTTATGGAGTTTCTGCTCTTTATGATGGAGGCTATGAATCTGACCCTGTTGAAGTAATATTTGAACAGGTTAATACTGAGAATTCTCTGATTCCTGTAACAACGACTCTGATTGGAAATTATCCGAATCCATTTAATCCAGAGACAACTATAAGTTTTGCTTTGAACGCAGATTCTGATGTTACTTTGAATATTTATAATACAAAAGGACAGAAAGTGAAAACAATATTGGCAGATAAATTAAATGCCGGTTATCATAATGTTGTTTGGAATGGCAGGGATGATAGTAACCAGGAAGTTACAAGCGGCATTTATTTTATGACTTTGGATGCAAATGGAGAAATAGGCAGATATACAAGTGTGAAGAAAATTATTTTGATGAAATAGTCCTCACCCTAAATCCCTCTCCAAAAAAAACAGGAGAGGGACTTTTTCAGTTCTTAACTCGTCGGGGGATTCAGATTCTACTCGAATTGTTGTTTCATCCGTCTCGGTTGAAGGAACGAGGAGGACAGCTCGATGAGCTATCCCTACTTCATTAAAATTTATTCGCCCTTACTTTAAAAGAATCATTTTCCGGCTTTGCTCAAATTTACCAGCTTTCAATTTGTAGAAATATACACCGCTGGAAACGTCTTTCCCATTATTATTTTTTCCATCCCAGACAACTGATGTCTGATTTCTGAGATCTGAAAACTGTTTCACCTTTTGACCTTTCACATCATAAATTATTAATTCCGCATTCTCCGTGAATTCCATGGTTAATGAGAATGAGATCATCGTTGTTGGATTAAAAGGATTGGGGTAATTTTGCATCTCCAATTTCGGATTCAGAAGATCGTTGACACCGGTTGATGTTACCTCGACATAATCATTCTTTAGTTCAATATCCATATTTGGTGCATTGTCGTAAACAGTAAGTTAAGGTTTATTGGCCTTATTACAGCAATCCATAAGGATAGATGTTGATCGAAATTTTGATCGTTCTGCTACTTCATTTTATTTAGTTTCAGGTAATTTTCTCGAGTCATCGTCACTCTGTTCCTCTCGACTCGAAATACCTGATCGACAAAATAGTTTAAACTTCTTGACGCTTATTTCTATCAGTATAATCAAACCCATGTGGAAAAGAGATGGGAAAGATAAAAATCGTAATAACAGATTTAGATAGAACTTTGCTTAGAGATGATAATGCTTTATCGAAAGGAAACTTCAAAGCTTTAAAGAAATTACAAAATAAGAAAATAATTGTAGCTGTAGCCACAGGGAGAAATATTTATTCTGCAAAAAGAGTCTTGTCGAATAATATTCCCATTGATTTTCTAATTTTTTCTTCAGGTGTTGGTATTATTGACTGGAAAACAAAAAACATTATTAATGAAAATCATCTTTATGAAAAAGAAATAAATGATATTATGAAAATTCTATTGAATCACAAAGTTGATTTTATGCTGCACGAGCCTGTGCCGGAAAACCATAGATTCCAATATAAAAGAGTAAATAAGAACAATGCAGATTTTGAAAAACGAATAAATCTTTATAAACCTTTTGCCAATCCTTTAAAGCAAATAAATCAACAAGCCAGTCAGTTCATTGCCATTCTGCAGTCAGGTTCGGATAAAAAATTCCAAAAGATAAAAAACGAAATTAATTTTCTTAAAGTTATTCGAGCAACTTCACCTTTAGATCATAAGTCTATTTGGTTGGAAGTTTTCCCGAATGGAGTTTCTAAAGGGCATTCTGCCCAAAGGTTATGCGAAAAATTGGGAATTGAACAAACCCAAACACTAAGCATTGGAAACGATTATAACGACATTGACCTGTTGGAATGGACAGACCAAAGTTATGTTGTTGAGAATTCTCCTGAAGAACTGAAAGCAAAATTCAAGGTGGTAAAATCAAATGAAGAAGATGGATTTGCAGAGGTTGTGGAAAAAGTATTTAGTTTCGACTTGTAAGCTTGCGACGAGTCGAGATAAATTTATTTTTAGTGATTGCAACTCGTGAATTGATGTAAGGCAATCATTCCCAACTCACGTTTCACTGCGATTCTGGTCTGATTGGAAGCAAGGGTAATCTTTTTATCCGTGTAAATCCGTGAGCTATAAAAAAATGGTGGCAGGACCCAGATTTGAACTGGGGACACAAGGCTTTTCAGGCCTCTGCTCTACCAACTGAGCTATCCCGCCGCACGCAAAAAGCAAAGAACGGAAATCGATTTTTAGTGTCAAGAAAAATTCTGAGCGATTATAAGCAGCTTTAATTTTGAATATGTCAGCCTTGAAAAGGCACAAATATCGCAAAATAACACAAAGATTATTACTGAAAAAACATTAGTTTTTTATTTCTTTCCTGATTCAAAGAAAGCGCGGATTTTTTCATTCAATTTAAAATAATCTAATTTGTACAAATCCAATTTAGAATACGGTATTTGGAATCTTAAATAATATTGTCTTTGAAAGTTCAGAGAGATTTCCATAAAGCCAAAGAATTCTGTAAGATAAATATCATTCAAATAGTATTTTTCATACAATTCAAAAGGAACAAAATTTACAATTTCATAAAAGAAATCGATATTATTGATGTAAGAATAACTCTCTAAGTTTCTTATGACTTTTTGACGATATGATTTTTCAGTTATTAGATATTGTGGAGAAAACAGATTATCAGAACTTTCCAACCGGAGTTGATTGAAATAAAAATTCTCAAAAGAATCATCGCTTTTCAGAGGTCTGTGATATGAACTATCTTGGAAAGAATAGATAATTTCAGTTTCGGAATAAATAAGAAAAGGAAAAAACAATATCAAAAAAATAATAAAGGTTTTCATTTTGTTTAATAAATAACTAACATTTCCCACTTCATTTTATGTATGTAACTCATTTAAAAATAAGTAA
>CAYWJN010000113.1:0-6710 GCA_964457455.1 uncultured Candidatus Cloacimonadota bacterium | reverse complement strand
TCGGTGGTGAATTTTCTTGGTCTCGGTTCATCCGAGTTACGGATTTATCCTATTTATCATTCTCGGAAAGGGTATAACTTCGCGGATATGGCGGATACCACTCATCCACTGAACAAGCCGTTCAAAGCCAACTCCAAATCCGCTGTGCGGAACTGAGCCATATTTTCGCAAATCCAGAAACCACTGGTAATCTTTAAGGTCATAACCTTCAGATTTAATCCTGTTCAACAGAATATCATAATTATCTTCACGCTGGGAGCCACCAATAATTTCTCCAAATTCCTCAGGTGCGATCAAATCCGCACCAAGCACCAAATCGGGATTTTCCGGATCACGCTTCATATAAAAAGATTTAATTTCTTTGGGCCACTTTTCCACAAAAATCGGAATCTCGGAATCCTCAGTAATCTTTTCTTCTTCAGGTGCTCCAAAATCATCAGTATAATCAATATCCACACCTTTACTTTTTAATAAATCTATCACTTCTCGGTGCGTCATTCGAATAAAAGGTGCATTAGCTTTTTTCAATTTTTCCACATCTCGTTTCAGTATTTCCAGTTCCGTTTTATTTTTCTCGATAACCGTGCGAATTACAAATCGGATCAGCTCTTCCTGAATCTGCATGTTTTCTTCATATTCCACAAAAGCAGCTTCAGCATCCATCATCCAGAATTCCGTAAGATGTTTACGCGTTTTAGATTTTTCTGCTCGGAATACAGGTCCAAAATCATAGACTCTACCGAGACTCATAATTCCAGCTTCCAGGTATAATTGACCGGATTGAGATAGAAATGCTGAACCCAGATCGAAATATGGAACTTTGAAAAGAGTGGTTGTTCCTTCACTTGCATTTGGTGTAAATATCGGTGAATCAAATCTGTAAAAGCCACTGTTATTCAAATATTCACAAATAGCAAAATAAACTGTGTGACGGATTTTCATGATAGCGTTCTGTTTTCGCGAACGCAGCCAGAGATGACGTTGAGATAAAAGAAAATCCGGTCCGTGCTCCTTCTTCCCTATCGGGTAATCTATGGCAGAATTGATTAAGTTGATATCTTTCAGATGGAACTCAAATTTGTCTTCAAATTTGGGATGTTTTCTAGGAATTCCGATTACCTCTAAAGATGACTCAAATGTGAGTTGTTTTACCTTTTCAAAATTTTCTTCACCCATATCCGGTTTGAAGGCAACACACTGTAATTCCCCAGTGCCATCACGAAAAATCACAAAACGAAGTTTACTACTGGCTTTGCGGTAATTACGTACCCAACCGTGTAATTTAACTTCTTCATTAAGATGATCTTTTATATCTTTAACTTCTATTGTTTTCACTTATTTCTCCTAGTAATTTCTTCTATTTCCGAACTCTATACTTTCCCAAGCAGAAGCTTAGGAAAGAGAAAATATTAACCTTTTTCCGAACTTTCCAGTTCGGAAAGTAAGAAGCTTAAGAAAGAGGACAATACTATTTTTTATCTATCTTTTTAACAATTTCCAAAGCAACTTTTAAAGCTCTTGTTCCAGCATATCCATCAACAATCGGATTTATATCTGCTTCAACCGCATTGATAAAAGATTCCAGCTCATGAGTGAGCGCATCTTTTTTGCGGTGGGAAGCATCCACATCCACGACATCAACAACATCTTTTGTATCTATTCCATCAAATTTACCCAGCATAATCTTGGGTAAAACTTTGTATAAATTTTTCGACTTTTTAATATGAGTTACTTTCTTCGCCTGGAAATCCATGGAAAAATAACCATCTTTCTGGAAGATACGCAATTTCCGGGAACGTTTCATGGAAATCCTACTTGCTGTTACATTCGCCACTGCACCATCTTCAAAATCTATCCTGGCATTAGCAATATCAATGCTTTTGGTCATTACACCAGCTCCGCTGGCATTTATCTGCTTGACTTCACTTTTCACAAAAGAGAGTATCAAATCAATATCGTGGATCATCAATTCCAGAACAACCGGCACATCGCTCCCACGAGGTGTGAATGGAGCAATGCGATGACATTCTAAAAAAATCGGCTTTTTAATTTTATCTTCCATTTCCAAAACTATAGGATTGAAGCGTTCAATGTGACCAACCTGAATTTTCAAATTTCGCTTATCAGCAATTTTAACGAGTTCTTCCGCCTGCCAAAGTTCGGAAGTTATCGGCTTTTCAATGAAAACATGAATTCCTTTTTCAAGAGCTTTCTTAGAAAGTTCAAAGTGAGAAATCGTGGTAACCACATTCACAAGAGCATCACATTCTACAAGTAAGGAATCAAAATCAGGAAAGGATTTAGCATCGATTCGAAGAGCAACTTCATCAGCACGTTTTTTGTCTTTATCATAAAGCCCTACAAATTCGCATTTATCACTCTGTTGCAAAATACGAGCATGATTCTGGCCAAACTGACCAACTCCTACAATTCCAACCTTCAGCATTTTTACTCCCTGAAAATCTGCTAATATTTTCTAAAAAGTTAAATTTCTTAGAAGTTATCTAATGTCAAGGAAAGAAATAGGATGATAAATGACTAATTACTCCCGACGAGTCGGGACTAATAAAATATCAAAATCCAAAACACAAATTACAAATAAAATACAATAATTAAAATTTCAAATTCAAAACAAATCAAAGTTCAAGATTCAAGGTTCAGGATTCAAGGTTGGGATGAAAAAGTCTCTTTCAACTTTTCTCTTATTTGTGATTTGAATTTGTTATTTATTTGTTTTTTGGAATTTGTTATTTGTAGTTTAATAGTATTTATATTTTTTTATATCTATTCAATTTTGTTTGATTTTGGATTTTAATATATGAATTTTTTATCAGTTCATATCCGCGAAAATCCGTGAGCAAAACAGTGCACTTTTTCTTTGCTTGACACACGAATAAGCAAGAAAATATTTAAATTGATTTTAGATATCTCATTCTCGGAGAATAAATGAAAAATAGAGTTTTGCTTTTGATTTTGGATGGTTTTGGAATAAACAAATCTAAATACGGAAATGCCATTGCCCAGGCAAATACCTGTAATTATGATAAATTCAAAGCAGATAATCCGCATACTTTTCTGAAATGTTCAGGACTTTCTGTTGGTTTACCTGAAGGAGTTATGGGCAATTCCGAAGTTGGTCATCTGAATATTGGTGCCGGCAGAATTGTATATCAGCTTAATACTTATATCAATAAGAGGATCCAAGATAAGAGCTTCTTTAAAAATCCAGCATTATTGAACGCAATAAAACATGTAAAAAAATACAATAGCAGGCTACATTTATTCGGTCTCCTTTCAGACGGGAATGTTCACAGTCATAACACTCATCTCTGGGCTTTGCTCAAGATGTTCAAAGAGAGAAAAATTTCGCAAGTTTATCTTCACGCTTTTATGGATGGTAGAGATACACTTCCCCATTCCGGTATTGATTTCATGAGAGAATTCCTTTCAAAAAGTAGAGAAATCGGTATTGGTAAGATTGCCACGATCTCTGGACGATATTATGCTATGGACAGAGATAACCGCTGGGAACGCATTGAAAAAGCATATAATGCAATTGTATTTGGAAAAGGTATAGAATTCACCGAGCCGATCGATGCAATCCAGAACAGCTATGATAATAATATTACAGATGAATTCATCATACCAAAAGTAATTTTCGAAGATGGAAAACCAGTTGCATCTGTAGAAGAAAATGATGCTGTGATTTTCTTCAATTTCAGAGCAGATAGAACACGCCAAATCACCAGAGCTTTCATCCAGCCTGAGTTTGACAAATTTCAAAGAAAAGAATTCCAAAACCTGAAATATATTACTTTCAGCGAGTATGATATTCAATTCAATCAATATGTCAAAGTATGTTTCAGACTTCCGAAACTATCAAATATTTTAGGAGAAGTAATCTCAAAGCATGGATTGAAACAATTACGTTTGGCAGAAACAGAGAAATACGCTCATGTTACCTTCTTTTTTAATGGAGGAAAAGAAGAACCGTTTTCAAATGAAGACAGGATTTTGGTGCCATCTCCCAAAGTTGCCACTTATGATCTTCAACCGGAAATGAGCGCCTATGTTGTTAAAGATAAACTTATTAATGCTTTAAAATCTGAAAAATATGATCTGATAGTAACAAATTTTGCAAATTGCGACATGGTAGGACACTCCGGAATTTTTAAAGCAGCTATTGCTGCTGTAGAATCAGTTGATAAGTGTCTTGGCAAAATAATTCCAGCTGCAAAAATACATAATTATAATATTATCTTAACTGCTGATCATGGTAATGCTGAAAAGATGCTGGATGAAAACGGACAAGTTTTCACAGCTCACAGTACAAATGATGTTCCTTTAATTTTATCCCTCACAGACAATAAAAAACCAGAATTAAAAAATGGGAAATTAGCTGATATTGCATCCACGATTCTTAAAATTATGAAAACGATACAACCAAAAGAAATGACTGGGAAATGTTTAATTTGTGATTAATAAATTTTAAAATAAATTGGAGTAATAAAATGTCATCATTTGAAAGAATAGATATCAAGAGACGTTGGCCCATTCCACCAGCTATCAAACTGATTTTGTTAGTTGCAGTTATACTTGGTTTGGTTGCTCGCAGCTGCTGGATGAAAAAGCCGGGCAGAAATTTACAGATTTCAGAAATTGAAATTACTGAGTTTACAAAAGTGAGTGCAGATGTTAAATTCACAGTGGCAAACAGGGCTAAAATCACACAGAAAAAGTCAGTTCTGATAAAGATTTTTTCCCCATCCGGAGAATTGATTGCCAGCAAAATATCGTGGATCGAGATCCCTGCTAAATCTCGAAAAAGGTTTTTGAAAGTTTTACAAAAATTTAATTTCCCCATTGAAAATCCTGATGAAATTGTTGATGTTACAGTAGATTTTTATAAATAATAAACTATGAAAACTTGAGTTAAGTTTTCCGGCACTGACGGATGACTTGACTTAAGTTGTCTAACTCATAGCAAGTTAACTCATCCTGTTGCTTGCCTTGCTGAAGCCCGCGCGAAGGCAGGTCCTTCTCTTAAAAAAAAAGAGAAAGAACATAAGAAAACCGAAAAAAAATAAAAGCGAGGAAAAATGAAAAAAATATTTTTTATTTTATTGTTTTTGAGTATTTCGATTTATGTATTTACATCTGATAACCTAAAAGAAATCAATGAATTATATCTAAACCAGGAAATCAGCAATGATTCTCTTTTCACTTTGCTTTCAGATTGGAATAAGTATCAGCAACCGGACAGTACCGGAATTTTTCTACAAAAAGAAAATGTTATCAATGATACACTTATAGTTCCCTATTTTATCCTTATTCCACAAAATTATGATCACACCAAACCTGCTCAATTGCTGGTTTATCTTCATGGTGGTGTGGGAAGAAAAGATTTTGTTGAAGATTTTGATGAATATACTCAACAACTTATAGCACTTTTCCCACAGGAAGTCAGGGACGATTGGTTCTTTCTTTTCCCGCAAGGAAACCAAAATACAATGTGGTGGGATCTGGTTGGGATGGAAAACATCAAAACCCAGATCAGGGATTTGAAGAAAGACTACAACATCGATGATAATAAAATTTATATGACAGGTTTTTCTGATGGCGGTTCAGCATCTTTTCATTTTGCTTTAACCGATCCGAACCTTTTTGCAGCATTCTACCCTTTTAATGGAAACACTGTTGTTGGTTCCAGTGTAACTCAAAAACCTGCTTATATTGCAAATTTACAGAATCGTCACCTTCGAGCTATCAATACAGATGAAGATGGATTGTATCCTTCTGCTGATATGAGACTTCTGATGGAACTTTCCTTGCAAGCCGGTGCTGACCTTCTATACAAAGAATATTGGGGGATCGGGCATACTTTCGATTATGCAGAAGAAGATGTTCCAATTATGGTTCAGGATATGAAAAACCATTCCAGAGATATTTTCAGAAGCGAAATATACTGGGAATATTCCATTCCTGAATTCAACCGTTGTGATTGGCTGGAAATTACCAGGCTCGATACAATAGAATCCCCTGCAGAGTGGCATAAAGAATACAACATAAAAATGGAAAACAAACGAATTCAATTCGGTTTTTACCATGATGAAACATTTGAAGAAACCGGTGTGAAAGTAAGAAATGTTATCGAAGCTTCCACAGCAGATAGTATGGGTTTGAAAAAGGATGATATTGTAATCAGAATGGATGGAAAAGATGTGGAGAATATTGAGAAACTGAGTGAATTGAAAACCTTCAAAAAAAGAGGGGATGAAGTTTCATTAACTGTTCTTCGAGAAGATAAAGAAGTAAAATTATTCGGTCAATTCCCTGAAGTCGAGTTCAATGATGCTTTTTCATACGATCTTCCATCCGGAGCAGTTAAAGCCAAATACTGGGGAAATAATTTTGAGATTGAAACTTCCAGTGTCGATGAACTGGCAATATACATTCATCCTGATATGGTTAACCTGGAAATTCCTGTTTCCGTTACTGTGAATGGAAAAGAAGTTTTTAACGAGAATATCGAGATAGATCGTGATTTTATGGTTGAGAGCTTTAAAATGAATTTTGACAGGAAAGCACTTTGGGTGAATAGGATAGTTTTAAGGACTGAATAGATATTTCTCGTTTTTAATGTTCCTTCAATTCAATAAAATATTCATCCTGTTTCCATAACAGCGGATTTTTTCCAATATAATCTGATA
>CAYWJN010000112.1:0-6841 GCA_964457455.1 uncultured Candidatus Cloacimonadota bacterium | reverse complement strand
TGAAAGATAAACCTGATATCATCCATTATTCCTGGATTGCTATTCCATCAATTGATTATTTTTTCATAAAGATTTTTAAGATGTTCGGCTCCAAAATCGTTCTTACCCAACATGATTATTTTTTTCATGATAAAACAAAACTGAGATTGTTTGAGAAAAAAATCTTCCAAATTGCTGATAAAATTATCTGTTTGTCTGATTTTATTAATAGCCAATTTCCCGAGAAATTATCCAATAAAATCTCTGTAATCGAGCACGGGAATTCATACGAAAAAGAAGCTGAATATTATTCAAAGAAAATAATTAGAAAACAAGATTCAAAATTTAAGATTTTATTTTTAGGAAATATTAAACCTTACAAAGGCATTGAACTGCTTTTGGATTCTATGAGTTATCTTGTAAGTGAGCAAAAGATGGATAATATTCAATTGCGGATTGCAGGAAAATGTAAACCAAAATACTATGAAAAAATCATGAATATAATCAAAGAAAAAAATCTGATTAATTACGTTAAAGTTGAAGGAAAGTTTCTAGATTATGACAAATTATTCGAATATGCAATAAATACTGACATCGGAGTTTTGCCATATCTGGAATCCACTCAGAGTGGTCTGCCATATATTTTTGCTTCCTTACACAAACCAATGGTTATTACAAACGTTGGAGGATTACCCGAGCAAGTTTCAACAAAATTCTCAGAAATCGTCGAACCTGCTTTTATTGAAGTTGCAAATGGAATATTCAGAATTAAAGAGAAGATTGAGAATAAGAAAATTAAAGAATCAGATTTTGAAAGTTTTTTGGAAAAATACAGATGGAAAGATACAGTTTCTAAATATGTAAATTTATATCAGGATTTGTTAGCTAATTAAAAAAGGTTTTTATGATGAAGTCAAAACAATTTTATGAAGATTTGATTACAAAGTGGATTGAAGAGGAAAAACAGAAATTGTGCGGTATTGAATCTAAAGATAGATATTTACAGAATCATGGAAAAAGATTTGAATATCTAAGTAAATTATGCAAAACTCTTAATCCGGATAAATCAGCTAAAATTCTGGATATTGGTAGAAGCGGTTTATCTGTTCTTTTGTCAAAATATTATTCGTATGTTACAACCTTGGGATTGGATTTGGAAATCGATGAAGGTGGTCACAGAGAAAGAGAAACAATCGATTTGAAACACATTGTTTTTGATTTGAATGAAAGCAAGAATGTAGAGAAGTGGGCTGATGAAAAATTCGACTTGATTGTCTATTCAGAAGTAATCGAACATATTTATGAAGCACCTGAATTTTCTTTATTATTTTTAAATTATCTGCTTAATCCTGACGGATTTATTATCATCACAACTCCAAATGCAGCATCACTTTATCGAAGATTAAAACTACTTCTTGGGAAAAATACTATCAACAGAATCAGGTTTTATAATTTGAACCCGGCACATTATCGAGAATATACAAAGGAAGAACTAATTCAAATGGCAGAACTGTGTGAATTTAAAGTAGAGAAACATCAGTATATCTGTTTTTATGATGATTCTGATTCTTTAAAAAGCAGGATTTTTAATTTTATCACAAATGCTATCCCTTCATTCAGATGGTCGCAGGTTTTAATTTTGAGTAAAAAATGAAAATATCTTTAAAAGTCGGAATTTTCCCAAATAATCCGGGATGGGAGATAATTCTCAATCAGGAAGGAATTTCTTATGAAATCATTTCGGAAAATTCTGATTTAACTCCTGAGAATTTTGCAGTTATTATTTTATCTAACTCAGTTTTAGAAAAACAAAAATCGAAGATTTTATCTTATTTGAAAAATGAAGGTTCTGTATTATTTGATGCAAAATGTTATGCAGATTTTTTCAAGATTAAAACAAGTACTCAAAAAACAGATTTCTTGATCCCAGATGAAACATCCTTTTTTTCCAGTTCTGGGCTTGTAGATATTTATTCCAAAATCTATACATTAAATTCTGATGATTTAGAATTGATTGATTATGGTTTGCAGATTCAACAGAGAAAAGCAGGAAAAGGAGATATTCTTGTTTTGCCTTTCGATGTTAACAATTTAATGTTAGATATTCTATCAGTTCGCAGGAAATTTTATTTTCAGAGAAAAGAACTACCATCAGAAATCGTTGCAAAAATCACTAAAAGTCCAATCAGACGAACTGTTAAAACTTCGCTGGAATATCTTTTTCATTTAAGAGATTTGCCATTTGTGCAAATGTGGTATTATCCAGATGGTTTTACAAATGTATTTCTTTTCAGGATTGATACTGATTTTTGTTCTAAAGAAGATGCAAAAGAATTATCCAAAATTTGCAAAAAAAATCAAATTAAAGCAACCTGGTTTGTGGATACAAATTCTCAGAAATTAGAAACTTATCTTAAAATGAAAAATCAGGAAATTGCTCTTCATTGTGCTCGACATCGCGTTTTTGAAGATTATCAGCAGAATTATGATAATCTTTCGGAAGGTAAAAAGGAACTGGAAAAAGCAAAGTTTTCTCCAACTGGTTTTGCATCACCTTTTGGAGAATGGAATCCTCAACTTGGAAAAACGATTGCAGATCTGGATTTTGAATATTCATCTGAATTCGCTTTGAACTATGATGATTTTCCCTTCTATCCTTTCTTTGATGGAAAGAAAACTGATGTTCTTCAAATTCCCATTCATCCTATCAGTATTGGAAGATTGCGAAGGTCTCATTTTTCTGATGATGAAATGCTGAAATATTATCTGAATTTAATAAACGAGAAAATGCAAAAAAATGAACCGGTAATTTTTTATCATCATCCGCATCAAAAAAGATTTGAGATTTTTGATGAGATATTTAAGGAAATCAATAAACATAAAATCTGGAAGCCTGACTTCTCGGAATTCTCAAATTGGTGGAAAAAGAGAAATAAAATTCAACCGGATTTCACTTTAAAAGATGGTAAGTTAATTTCAAATCTAATAAAAATTGATGAAAAAATCTATCTTAAAATCTCATCAAAAGATGGTTTTTCCATCCAAGAATATAAAAAAGAAATTGAATTAAAAAAGCTGAACTGGGAACAAAAAGAGAGAATGAAACTTCCAGAAGATATTTATAGAATTCGGAAAAAACACTGGCGAGACCTTTTATACGATTATGAATCCAAAAGAGGAAAAGCAAAATTATGAAAATCTATTTAGCAAGTTACCAAGCAATAATGTTGATGCGCGGTGGACCAACATTCAAAGTATTACACTTGAAAAAGGCTTTGCAGAAACTCGGAATTGAAGCTGAACTACTGGATTATTGGAACATTAATTTGAAGATAGAAAAAACAGATATTGTTCATATTTTCAATGCTCATGTGGGAACATATCATCTCGCTCAAAGCCTGAAATTATACGGTGCAAAATATGTGGTTAATCCTATTTTTTATAATCGTCATTCCTATCTGAAAGTGAAGTCTTATTTAGCTTTAGAAAACTTTTCACGAAAAATTCTTAAAGGAATTTTATCCGAATTTTATATAACAAAAACTATCTGTGAAAATGCTGAATTTGTTTTGCCAAATACCATTGAAGAAGGCGAGATGCTTGCCAAAGGTCTGGACGTGAATCGCGGAAAAATCCATGTGATTCATAATGGAGTTGAAGAAAGATTTCTGCATGGAGAGCCATCATTATTCCAGAATAAATATGGTTTGAAAGATTTTATTTTGCATGTTGGGCATTTAGGCTCCAGCAGGAAAAACAGCTTGAATTTGATAAAAGCTTTTCATAAAATTGATGCTCCATCTGTTGTTGTGGGGAATGTGCATCAAAATGAAGAAGGAAAAAAGTGTCTGGAGGAAATCGAGAAAAGCAAAAATATCGTTCATATTCCCTGGATTACACACGATGATCCTATGCTTGCTTCTGCTTATGCTGCCTGCAAAACATTTGCTTTGCCCACAAAATATGAAACTCCTGGAAGAGCTGCATTGGAAGCTGGTCTTGCTGGTGCAAATATCGTAATTACTCCTTTTGGCGGAACTAAAGAATACTTCATGGATTTTGCTGATTATGCCAATCCGTATTCTGTAAAATCCATCAAAGAAAAAATTGAGAAATCCTTGAATAAAGATAAGAATGATAAGCTTAAGAATCACATTAAGGAAAATTATCTTTGGGATGTAATAGCTAAAAAAACAGCAGAAATTTACCGGAAAATCTAAAATAGAATGAAGCAGAAATCAATCGTTAAAAACTATTTTTATAATACTATCTGGAATATTCTCAAGATTATTTTTCCGCTGATTACGTTTCCGTATGTTACCCGGGTTTTGGGTCCTGAAATGTTGGGTAAGGTATATTTTGCAGATTCTTTTCTGGGATATTTTGTTATGTTTGCCATGTTGGGAATTCCGGTTTATGGTCTGCGAGAAATTGCAAAATGCAGGGATAATAAAGAAGTTTTCTCCAAAACAGTTAATGAAATTCTGCTCATTAATTTATTCTCAATGCTCATTGCAGTAGTACTTTTTTTTATCTCTTTCAAAACGATCAATAAAATACAAGCTGATAAACTACTTTTCCTGATTTTGCTTCCCAATTTGATTTTGACAATATTTTCGTTAGATTGGTTTTATAAAGGCATTGAAGATTTTAAATTTATCACCATCAGAAATATATTTTTTAAAGTTTTATCGATTGTACTCCTCTTTTTGATTGTGAGAGGGAAAAGCGATTACCTGAAATATGCTTTCTTGATTGTGGTGGCAGCCAGTGGTTCGTTCGTTATTAATTTTTTGAATTTAAGAAAATATGTGACTTTAAAATTTATAGATCTGAATTTGAAACAGCACCTAAAACCAATCCTGATAATTTTTGCTACAACTGTTTCAATCGGGATTTACATCAAATTGGATTCCGTAATGTTGGGTTTTTTAGCTGGTGATTATTACGTGGGATTGTACAACGCTTCTGTGAAAATAAACCGAATAATCCTGGCATTAGTTACATCTCTGGGTGTGGTTTTGATTCCCCGCTTATCTTACTTTGTGAAAAAAAAGAAAATTGATGATTTCAAAAAATATGTTGGAAAATCTTTTGACTTTGTTTTAATGCTTTCCATTCCGTGTGTGGTTTTGATGATCTTTCTTTCAGAGAATATCATCCTGTTTTTGTCAGGGCAGCAGTTTCACGAAGCTGTGTTATCGATGCAGATAATTGCACCAATCATTTTATTGATTGGTTTATCCAATATTTTGGGAATCCAGATATTGATTCCATTTAATAAAGAGAAATTTGTGTTCTATTCTGTTTCGATTGGAGCGATCGTTAACTTCTTATTAAATCTTTTTTTGATTCCCATTTATCAACATATTGGAGCAGCGATTGCCACGATTATTGCAGAAATCGCAGTTACTATCACTCAATTTATTTTTGTTTCTCATGTTTTGAAGATCAGGATTTTCAAATGGAATCGTTTGATTTACCTGTTTTTGGCAGTTGTTTTAATTCCTTTGATTTTACTCATAAAACAAATCGATTTATCATTAACTTTGGCAATGTTCATAACTGGAATTGTATTTTTTGTTATTTACTTTCTCATTCTTTATTTTATAAAAGATGAATTCTTCTATAAAACAGTTTTTATAAAATTTATTCACAGGTTTAAGAATGTATGATTTTATAGTTGTTGGTGCTGGTTTTGCCGGTTCGGTTGTTGCGGAAAGAATTACCAACATGCTCGATAAAAAAGTTTTAATTATCGAGAAACGAAATCACATCGGTGGAAATTGCTATGATTATTTTAATGAATCCGGAATTCTTGTTCATAAATACGGTCCGCATATTTTTCATACTGTTTATAAAGATGTGTGGAATTATCTTTCCAAATTTACTTCCTGGATTGATTATGAACATAAAGTTCTGGCGTTGATAAACGGAAAGAAAGTTCCAATTCCTTTTAATCTGAATACATTGTATGAATTATTTTCTGAACCAACTGCCAAGAAAATCGAGACGAAACTTCAAAAAAAAATTGGAGAAGAAAAGAAAATATCGATTCTCAAATTGAAAAAATCTGATGATAAAGATTTGAAATTGTTAGGTGATTTTGTTTATGAAAATGTGTTTAAGAATTATTCGATGAAGCAGTGGGGAAGAGGTCTTGATGAATTGGATCCTGCTGTAGTGGAAAGAGTACCGGTTTTCATTTCGAGAGATGACAGGTATTTTCAAGATAAATTTCAAGGCATTCCCAAACATGGTTACACAGAGATTTTCGAGAAAATGTTATCTCATCCCAATATTGAAATCAGGCTGAATACAGATTTCAAAGATGTATTTAATATTGATTTCCAAAAAAGAAAAATCTTTTTTCAAGGCGAGGAATTCGTAGGAAAAATAATTTATACAGGCGAACTTGAAGAGCTTTTCAATTTTAAATTCGGAAAATTACCATACCGTTCATTGAAGTTTGTTTTCAAGACAATTGAAAAGGAATTTTTTCAAGAAGCTGCAGTGATCAATTATCCCAATGATTTTGATTATACTCGCATCACAGAATATAAATATTTTACGAGACAGAAAAGTACATTTACAACATTCAGCAAAGAATATCCTCAAAATTATGATAAAACTATTCCCGGAAAAGATGTTCCTTTTTATCCCATCCCAAACAAAAGCAATCACGAACTGTACGAAAAATATAGAAAATTGACATTAAAATTCAAAAATATTTTATTACTCGGTAGATTGGCTGAATATAAATATTTAAATATGGATTTAGTAATAAAAAATGCATTGAATCTTTTTGATGAAGGAATAAAAAATGCAGGATAAAGGAACTGTTTGTGCAATTGTAGTAACT
>CAYWJN010000111.1:2615-6924 GCA_964457455.1 uncultured Candidatus Cloacimonadota bacterium | reverse complement strand
GATGAAGGAATAAAAAATGCAGGATAAAGGAACTGTTTGTGCAATTGTAGTAACTTTTAATCGCAAAGAACTCTTGATAGATTGTTTGGATTCACTGCGTGAGCAAACACGACCGCTCGATGCGATTTACATCATTGATAATGCTTCCACAGATGGAACTGAAACCATCTTAAAAGAAAACAAATATATCGAAGATTTACCTCCGATGAGTTTACTCAATCCCTGGGAAAAAGAATTTTATATTAATAATCTTACGGATAAAACCAGCATTAGAATTCATTATGTGCGGATGACTGAAAATACAGGTGGTGCGGGTGGTTTTCATGAAGGTTTGAAACGAGGATTTGATAAGCGTTACGACTGGTTCTGGCTCATGGATGATGATGTGATTTTGGATAAAGATGCGCTTTCCATTTTTTTTGATGTTCAAATCGAGCAAAATGAATTTGGATTTCTGTGCAGTAATGTTCTGGGGAAAAATAATCTGCCTATAAATGTTCCGGAAATCGATCTCAGATTTAATGAAAATAGAGATATCGATTGGGGCAGATTTATGGATCGCGGCTTGATCAAGGTGAGAGCTTGCACGTTTGTTTCAGTTTTTATAAATAGGAAAATTGTAGAGAGCATTGGCTTTCCATTTAAAGATTTTTTCATCTGGGAAGATGACCATGAATATACTTTGAGGATTTCCAGCAAATTTCCTTCATTTCAGGTGGCAAAAAGCATTGTTTATCATTTACGTGAAGTTCAGACGCCTTTGAATATCAATTTGGAAAAAGATAAAACGCGAATTAAATTGTACTATTATAAATTCAGAAATTCTTTATACATCTTAAGAAAATACGATAAAAAGAGAAAAGTTGCCTACATTTTTTATCGAAGATTTGTTCTTGTTCTAAAATCAATTTTTACCAGACACGGTTTATTTAAGACTTATATTATTTTGAAAGGTACTTTTTCCGGTTTATTTTTTGAACCAAAGTCCTGACTTGGCTAAACCGAAACCAAAAAGCATTTAGCAACGAACAAAACGAACAAAATCTAACAAAAAATAAAAAAAGTTCCTTATTGTTAGTGTTTGTTAGTTGCTAAAAAATTGTAAATAAAGAGCCTAAAAAAGTGGAATACTTTTTAAACGAAACGAAAACTGAAATTATTTTTCAAAACGACTTTAAAATAACATTTCCGAAAAAGGCTAAGAAAGTCTTTCTTATAGATAAAAAAGTTTATCAATTGTTTGAGAATGAACTTGCTGAAATTATTAAGGGAGAGAGCTTTTTTATTTATGCATCAGAAGAAAATAAAAGCATAAAAATAATCGAGCAAATCTATCGGTTTTTCAGGGAAAATAATGTTAATCGTTCCACGATTATCATTGGAATTGGCGGAGGGATTACAACTGACATTGCTGCTTTTGCTGCATCCACTTATAAACGTGGATGCAGATTATTCCTTGTTCCCACAACTTTTTTAGGAATGATAGATGCGGCGGTTGGAGGAAAAACTGCTGTTAATTTTGAAGGAATTAAAAATAGTATCGGCACATTTTATCCAGCAGAAAAAGTTTTTATTATGCCAAAGTTTCTAACCAAACTTACTGAAAGAGAGATTAAAAATGGTTGGGTTGAATGTATCAAAATTGCTTTAATTAAGCCATCAAATTTGTATGATATTTTGATTTCAGATAAAGGGAAAATCACATCTGAAATTCTGAAGTTGGCGATTGATTTGAAACTTTCTATCTGTGAAAATGACCTTGAAGATAAAAATGAAAGGAAACATCTCAACCTGGGTCATACTTTTGCACATATTTTAGAATCGGTTTCCAATTACGAAGTTTCGCATGGAACTGCAGTTTCGATTGGCATTCGAGCTGCAGCAAAACTGAGTTTGCAATCAGGATATATTGACGATGCAGTTTATAAGAAGATTATTTTTATTTTAGATTTTTTTCAGCTTTCGGATAAAATTCATAAAAAATATAAAAACCAGATTAGAGAAAACGGACTTGAAATTCTCCTTCAGGATAAGAAAGCAACCTCAAAAATTAATGTTGTTCTATTCAATGAGTTTCAGAGTGTGTTTATGAAAGAGATTATCGAACCAAATATTATTTTGAAAGTATTTGATAACTTTGTTTTAAAAAATTTCAAATAACAAATAACAAATAGCAAATATCAAACAAACATTTGTCAGGAATCAGAAAATCGATTCTTAATATTGTAAAATTCTACTCATACCCAAATGTCCCGAATGTTTTCGGGAGGAACAAGAAGGATTTTATTTGAAATTAGTAATTCGGATTTAGAAATTAATGAGTATTTTTCTGATTATTGGTAGATCAATGCTACAATCTTTTCCAGGTTTTCAGCATCATTTTCATCGAATGAATTCAATTCTTTGCTATCTACATCCAGAACTGCTACAATCTCTCCTGCAAGATTTTTCGCAGGAACTACAATCTCAGATTTTGAACGAGAATTACAAGCAATATGTCCGGGAAATTGGTTAACATCAGGAATGACCACAGTTTTTTTCTGATTTATTGCTTCCCAGCAAACACTCTTATTTTTCTCAAGAACTAAACAAGCAACACTTCCCTGGTAACAGCAAATAATCAGCTTATCATTAATTAATCTGTAAAACCCTGTCCAAAAAAAATAATCGAATTTATGATGCAGAACAGCAGCAATTGTGCTCATTCGAGCCAAAGAATCATCAGTTTTCAGGATCAATTCTTTAATTTGTTTTGTGATTCTTTTATATCTTTCTTCTTTTTTTTTCTTGTTCATGATTTATTCATTCATTTTAAATCGCTTTAACAAAAAGATTTTATCATTTCAGAGTCAACTGAAATTTCAGTTGGGGAAAGGAAGTTACTAAAAAAAACAACGCCCGCAAGCTATTTTCTCACGGTCGTTATATTTCGGAATAATGTTTTTATTCTAAAACAAAGATATCCTTTTTAGCACAAATATCTTTAAGTTGTTGCGGCCAGATTGTTACGCTTACTTCACCGAGGTGAGCTTTCCTGAGAAAATACATATAAGTTCTGGATTGACCGATGCCGCCACCAATACTCAGAGGAATATCATCATTAAGAATTGCCTTGTGATATGGCAGTTTCAGGAAATCCATTTGACCGGTGATTTCAAGCTGTTGTTTAAGAGTGTCTTTGGTTACGCGAATTCCCATTGAAGTAAGTTCATGACGGCGTTGTGTTACAGGATTCCAAACCAGGATGTCACCATTAAGTCCGTGAGTTGGTTTTCCATCTGGGGAAGTAGTTTCAGTTACCCAGTCATCATAATCTGCAGCTCTCATTTCGTGTGGATAACCGTCTTTGAGTACCCAGCCGATCCCAATGATGAAAACAGCTGGATATTTCTTTATTATCTCAGTTTCACGCATTTTGCGTGGAAGGTCAGGAAACATTTCCAGGATTTCTTCTGCATGAATGAATTTTAACTCTTCCGGGAAATCCGGGTATTTACTATCTTTTAATTGAGGGAAAAGTTCTTGAGCATGTCTTCCTGCTCCTAAAAGAACTTTCCAGATTTTCTTAACAATAGCTTTAAGGAAGTCCAGGTTTCTATCTCCAAAAGTCATAACTCTTTCCCAATCCCACTGATCCACATAAGATGAGTGATCATGATCCAAAAAATAATCCTTCCTGACAGCTTTCATATCAGTATTGACGCCTTCTCCCACTTTACAGCCAAATTGTTTGAGAGCAGCACGTTTCCATTTTGTGGCTGCCTGTACTACTTGTGCCTGAATAGGCTCGTCAAGTCCAAGTCCGGCTGGAAATCCTACGGGCGATCTGGAACCATCCCTGTCAAGATAGTCGTTTACTCCACTTTTGATATCAACGATAAGTGGAACCTGAACCATTATCAGGTTAAGTTCCTTACACAGATTTTCCTCAATGTACTTCTTCATTTCAAATAAAGCAATCATTGTCTCTCTTGGGGTTAGCAAAGATTTGTAATCTGAGGGAAGTATTTTTTCCACTTCTTCATAAGTACTGATTCCCGGTCCTGCCAGGTCTGCTGTTTTGTCTAACATTTCTCCTCCTTTTTTTTTGATAAATTTGGAACTAAGGAAAAATATTTCTTTTTCCTGTCAACAGAAAGAAATTGCCAATCTGAATGCTTAAAATGAATGTTCAGCCACGAAGGACACAAAGCAACACGAAGACGAATCCAGACAGCTTTAATAAGTATGATTTTTCGATTTCTAACTTCCCAGAACCCAGAATCAGTGAATTCTTGAACACGTGAATTCGTGAACCTTGAACCTTGAA
>CAYWJN010000111.1:0-2515 GCA_964457455.1 uncultured Candidatus Cloacimonadota bacterium | reverse complement strand
TGAACCTTGAACCTTGAAGTTTAGCTCATAATAAAAGCAACTGCAACGCCCAGAACTGCACCTGCAATCACTTCCAAAGGTGTATGACCAATAAGTTCCTTCAAGTTTTCTTCAAGAATAGTAAGACCTTCTTTCTTACGGATATTTTCTACGATTTTGTTTAGAACTACAGCTTGTTTTCCGGCTGCGCGACGCACACCGGAAGCATCATACATAACTACAATGGCAAAAACCGTGCTAAGAGCAAAAAGAACCGAATCTACTCCTTCGAATATTCCTATTGCTGTGGTAAGAGAAACAACTGATGCAGTATGGGAACTGGGCATACTGCCTGTATCGAGGAATTTCCTGAAGTTCAATCTTTTATCTGTGAATAAAGAGATGATAACCTTCATCGTTTGTGCAATTATTAAAGCAACAACAACTATATCGAATATTTTGTTCCCAAGAATCAATCCGTTTTCCATCTATTTCTCCTGATTTATAATTTCAACAAACTCAATAATGAAATCAGTCTGATAATGTCAAATTTATAGTAGAAGTTAAGTATCAAATGAGAATTTAATTTGATCTTTGTCTTTATTTTTCTTACTTTTCTTTAAAGTTGATGGTTTATTAAATAATTCTTCAATATCAGTTTTTTTACCGTTTTTAGTCCAGGCTTGATATAATACATCGAATAGAATGATATTCCAATTATCACTATTATATCTTTCAAAAAACATAGGTGATTTCATTTTATTCCTAAATTGTTGTTCTCTATCGACAGGGATCAACATTATTTTTTTAATAGATTGATGAACATTTGATCCTCTTTGTAGTGCACTTATCATAGAAGTAGTGCATTCAACTTCAAAAATATATTTTATGTTATCATCTTTTATCCAAATTAAATCAATATCGCCAACTGTTTCAAAATTAGAAATATCATTTAAAGTAAAAACACTTTTATAATTCATATAGTTTTTAAGTGTTCCTGATTTTCTCAATAAATCCGTATTTAATTTATGACTTTGTTCGATTTTCCCAATATTAATTTTGTAACCATTATGCAAACCGATTTCAGCTAACAAAGCAATAATTGTTGTGTGTTCTATCTCAACTGCTTTACTTCTAAAGTTTTCTTTAAGTAACCAGAATCCTTTTTGTACTTTATTTGCATAAACTTCTAAAGACTCTTTTATGCTTGTTTGATCTGAAGTTAAGGAATTGGGAAATGCAATACTGACAGCTTCCCAAATATCAGTAAAAGTAACTTTACCCCTTTTTTGTAACTGTCTTAAGACCGTTTGTTCAACTCTATCGGATAATGGTATCTTCTCTAAATGAGGAACAAGATTGTGATCTTTAAACCACCAAAGTTTACCTTTTTTGGAACCAACATAAGCATCAACAAAAATAAACTCCTTATTTAAATGATTTTTTAATACTGAAATAACATCTAATCCGCTGTTTAATTCTGCAAAAAAGCCTCTTTTTGCTAATTCAGAATCTATTGCGTTTATTATTAATGAATAAGGAGTTGGTTCTCCTCTCTCCGCAATTATTTTCGTAGTTGTTTCAATAACAATTTTCTCGAATCTAATTTCATCAATAATTTCAGGTTCTAAACCTTTTTCACCTAAATCGGGTTTATAAAATCTTAAATATAGATCACCTTGTGCAGAACCAAATGGTTGTAATAGAGATTTTGCAGACGGTCTGGCTAATTCCTGATGATGTATTTTTTGTAGTTTAAAACCTGTTAAAACTCCAGCTCTAATTGTGGCATTTCGAACTTTAAAGGTCGGATTATGAAATGTGACAGATAAATATTTATTAGGCTTTAAAACATTAAACATTTTCTCAAAACTGTTCTTTAAAAGAGAATGATATACGTCAAAATCTTTGTCTTGCCGTTTATTATGAATAACTTCATCTGAAGCCATTCGTTCTAAATAACCATTATCCTTTTTTAACCAAGCAACCCATAAATATGTTAATTCACCATATTGAATCGAAGAATCATATGGCGGGTCAGTAAAGATATAATCAATACATCCTTTTATTCCAACTTCATCTTCCATTTTTTGCATTAAATCTAAACATGAACCTGTATAAATATAAATATCTGCTTTATTCTCAAAGATTTGTTTTAGATTTTTTGCAAACTTAACATCTTTGAAATATCTATTCGAATCCTGTTTTGCTTTTAATAAAGATTGATGTCCTAAAATCTTACTTTCGAATTTTTCCCATACGTTTGATTCAATAAATTTTGGCATAAACCAATAACTTTGTTGATTCCAACCAACACCACTAAAAGGTCTATAGCCTGGTTTACCTTCAGCAAGTAAAACACTACATAAATGAAGCATAGAAGAAAAACCAATGTTTAAAAAATCTTTGAGATTTTTATCAGATTCTTCTTCAATTGCTTTCATCAGAATAGATAATGCATATAGATTTCTTTTAGTAAACAACTCATCTAAGGATTCAAAACGTTCTTTTTTTATAAAAGGTTTTCCATTGTAAT
>CAYWJN010000110.1:0-7605 GCA_964457455.1 uncultured Candidatus Cloacimonadota bacterium | reverse complement strand
AGAAATCGCTGCTGCGTTTATACCTGGAATTTCCCGCTCATAGAAACAGGTTTGAGATCATTGAAGGTTTGGCAGGTATATACGAAAATTTTCAAGAATATCTGATGTGCTGGTATCTGCTGAATGAATTGTACCTGATAAGCTCCGAAACTCAAAAATTTAATATCCATCTCCAGATCAATAGAATCAAAAAATTACTTGTACAAGATACTTTAACTGTGGACCAGTTTAAGAATTTTAAGCCGGTGTTTGAAGAAATTGAAGATATGGAATAGGGATGTGATAACTAAAATGAAAAAGTTTTCACAAACATTTTTGAAGAGTATGGCATTATAGGCAATAAAGAAATTTATTAAGGATAATTTATGTATGGGTTTTTACGTGCTAATAAAAATCACTTAGAACAAAGTGAATTAGATTTCTATAAAAAAATGTATTGTGGACAATGTTATACAATGCAAGTTTTATTTGGATATAAATATAGACTTCTTATTTCGTATGATGCCTTATTTATAAGTCTACTATACTCATCTCAGAATTCCAATAGCGAAATTGAAGAAAAAAGATGGTGTGCAATATTTCCCAAAAGAGTAAAAGTAATTTCACCAAATGAAAAAGCTCAAATTCTTTCAGCTTGTATATCTATGTCGCTTTTTTCTTTAAAGTTATCTGATTCATTACAAGAAAAGAAAACAAATATTAAAAGTTTTATTAATAAAATTAGCCAATCGAAAATTCTTAAAGCCAATAATATACTTTCATCCTTAGGATTCCCTAAAAAAATACTAAATGAAGTACTAGAAAAACAAGAAAAAGCCGAAAAATCACTTGATCAAAATATTACAAAATACGCTGAACCATCAGCATATTTTTGTGGAGAGGTTTTCCAGTTTACAGCATCATTAAACGGGAAACAAAATAATAAGGATACATTATTTAAAATAGGTTATAATGTAGGATTAGTAATATATTTGGTTGATAGCTGTATAGATATTCTTGATGATATTAAATTAAAAAGTTTTAATGCATTATTAGCTTCTTATAAGGATGAAATAACTATTGTAAACAAAAATTCAAGCACTGATGTATCTACTATAGTTTTAAACGCAATGAATAAAATTAAAAAGTTAACTAAGCAATTAGTTTTTTGCAAGCATGAAAATATTATAAAAAACATATTATGTGAAGGATTTCCAACAATTATAATTAATAAAATTATCAATAGTATAAATCGTTTAAATAAAGAGAAACCTACATTAATTAACTTTTTGCCACATATTGCTATTATGACTGGATTATGCTTAATTCCAGATGATGTTCATGCAAAATGGGTTTGGGGCAAGGAACTTGATAATTATGGAATATCCGGATATTATAATGTTTATGGATTTACTTGTTGTACTGGTTGTTGTGATGGATGCCCCCTGTGTTTATATTTGGATTGTTTATTAAATCCTTGTGTTTATTTTGATCTCCCTAATAATGCACCACTTTGCAATTGCTGTGTTCAAATTCCAAAAGCATCTATTAGTGGATTTGGGATTGTAAAAGGAATTAATGCTATATACAAAAAAAATGAAATAAATTTACGCAACAAAGAAGCTAATAGAAAAATATTACTTAATATAGATTTTAATGAAATTATTTATGAATTAAAAACAATTCAAAAAGAAATAAATTCATATTCACAAAAGCTAAAATTAAAATTCAAACAGGATTTCACAGATGAGATTCATAGTTATTTTAACTCAAGTTTCGCAGGAGACGGACCTGCATGATATGTGAAAAAAAGATTAAGAAATATGTAGCATAAATACTCACAAGTTTATATTTTGGTATTGGTTAAAAGCCAAATTACAAAAAGGAGTATTTTATGCTACAAATCAAAAATCTGAAAAGTATGTTTGAATTGCAAGAATTTTTTCAAGACAGTGATAAAGCTGTAAAAACAATCGCTGATTTCTATCGACAATTCCGTGTCTGCAAAACGGTTCAGAAGTTAAACAGTTATAAACAAAAAGGCTTTATTGCTACGGATGTATTAATGGTTTTACTTCTGATGTCATTTATTTTGAGCAAGAGTGTGTATGGGATGATAAAATCAGGAATGAGCTATATGACGGAAATGGAGAAAGATGTATATTATCGTTTGAAAAATAACCCGAAAATTGACTGGAGATCACTGCTTTTCTCTTTTGGCAAACGCTTCAGGAAGATTTCACAAGAGCAAAGCTGTGATGAAAACAAAGCGGTAAAGTGTCTGATTGTCGACGATGTTTTTTTAGGAAAAGTTGGTAAAACCATTGAGAAAATTGGTAAGGTTTACGACCATGTTTTTCAAAAATATTTACTTGGTTTCAAAATGTTAGCTCTTGGATTTTGGGATGGAAAAAGCTTCATTCCTTTAGATTTTTCGTTTCACGCAGAGAAAGGAAAAAACAAAGAAAAACCATATGGTTTGAGCAAGAAGGAACTCAAAGCCAGGTATCATAAGAAAAGGGATAAGTCGGAAGCAGGTTATAAAAGAATCCGGGAAGTTTCCAAAAAGAAAACCGAGATGGCAAAAATTATGCTCAAGAGAGCGGTTAAATATGGATTTATTCCAGACTATGTGCTCATGGATAAATGGTTTTTATCAGAAGCTATTATTCGAGTAATCCGTAAACTGAAGCGAGGAATTATTCACCTTATTGCAGCTTGCAAGATGGATAAAAGAAAATATTGCTATCAGAGAAAGCAACTTACAGCAAAGCAGATATTAGCTATGAATAAATGTAGAATAAAACATTGCCGCTCTCTGAAAATGCTTTATATTCCTGTCGTTGTTGAATACAAAGGAATCAAGATGGTACTGTTTTTCAATAAAGCAAATCGTAGAAAATATTGGGAAATACTGGTAACAACCGATTTGAATTTGAGCTTCAAAAAGGCTTTGGAAACCTACAGTATTCGGTGGACGATTGAAGTATTCTTCAAAGAATGCAAACAACATTTGGGTTTAGGCAAATGTCAATCGAACGATTTTGATGCTCAAATCGCAGATACAACCATAACTCTTATGCGTTATATTCTATTGAATCTGATGAAGCGATTTTCATCTTATGAAACTCTTGGCGAAGCCTTTTCAAACACACAAATATTTATGCTGGAATTGAATCTCAGTCAGAAGATATGGGATGTGTTTGTTCAACTATGCCGTTCATTTTGTGATTGGCTTGGAGTTGATTACAATGAAATGATTTCGGTATTTTTTCAAACACCAGAATTTCAGGAAACAATTTTCAGATTTTTCGATCCGCTGGAAAAAGTGAAAACGAGGAAAGAGGGTAATCTTGAAAATGCAGCTTAAATCACTAATCTCGCACTTATGCTTAAATCTATAAAGAACAAGATGTTATGGAATATTATAAAATACCTGAAAGCAGTCGTGATGATAATTCACACTCCTGCGAAACTTGAGTTATTTTAATTTAAAAAAATCAAGAAATATTTTAAAAGACTCAAAATTATTAAAATTGATTAATAAAAAAGAAAGAGAAGCAAAAGAATATAGAGATATACTGGATAAATTATCAAATTTATTAATAAATGCTGAAAATGTTCAGAAGGAAATAGCACTTCTATCTGGAAAATTAGGTATTAATAAATTTACATTCATAGATGAAATTATAATTTGTATTAACAAAAATTTATCTAACAAATTAAATAAATCAGAATTATTTGTTTTGATTAATAACATAATAAAAAAAGCTGATGAATATTTTGTAAATCTTAAAGATGCGTATAAAAAATTCGTAGAAGCTTTTAACATATATCAAGAATTAGAGTTAATAATTTATAAATCAAGTAATTTCACACAATATCAAATTGAATTAGGTTACTGTCTTAAAGGTTTAGAACACGATGGTCTAAAATCTTATTTATCAGAAGAATTATGGGACGAGTATAAAGAGATAATTGATAATATAATTGATGATATGGTAAGAATAAAAGAAGAAGCCTTTGAACAAAAAGATAATGTAAATGATACAAAAACAGAAATTGAAAAAGCATATGAAACATTAGGATTAAAAATAGGTGCTACGAAAGAAGAAATAAAAAAAAGAAAGAGAGAATTATCATTCTTTTATCATCCAGATAAGGCTGGTGACTATTCTGAAGATGTTCAAAAATTAGCTGAAGAACAACTTAAAGAAATTAATCAAGCATTGCAAACTTTGAAAGATAAAATAAAATAGTTAAGAGGATACTGAAAATGAATAATAAAAAATTAGTAAATCGACCGAATAAGTTAAATACTATTATTTCAAAACAAAAAAAGAAAGATTGGGTCAAAAAACTTGAGACAAAATCAAAAACTAAAATTGAGTGGGATACAGAATTGAGAACTATGAAGAAAAACACAGGATTAAGAACTGTTTTTATTCTGATCGATTGTTCGGGTAGTATGTATGGTGACAAAATAAATCAAGCTCGAAATGGTTCATTGGGTTATTCAATGGAAGCGATAGAAAAAGGATATATTGTAGGTCTGATACTTTTTTCATCTAATGCAAATCTTTTACTTAAACCACAAAATGAAATTTCAATATTAAAGAATAAAATATTAGAAATTGAAGCAAATGGTTCAACAAATTTATCCGAAGCAATTCAAATTGCAATTCATAATTTTAAAGATAGTATTGGTGAAAAAGTAATTTGTATTGTAACAGATGGAATGCCTGATAGTAAAAGTTCTTCACTTAAATTTGCAAAACAAGCTCGTGATATTGGAATAGATATTATGACTATTGGTACTGATGATGCCGATCAAGAATTTCTTAAACAATTATCTTCACGTTCGGAATTGTCTATTAAAGTAAAAAGTGAGCTACTTGAGCAAGGTATAATCTCAATGGCAAAATTACTACCTTCAATAAAATAATAAGTAGAATTAAAATAATTATAGAACAAAGGAGAATATGAAATGGCAACTATTAAATCAGGTGATAGATGTAAAGATTGTAAACATTGTAGAGTTTGGTCAACTGACCATCGAAAAGCGAATTGCACATTATTTAACGAACAAGGGTTTCATCCTGACAGAGGAGTTCCATCTAAATGCGTTGGTAAAACTACTCGGAAATATTAAGTTTTCTTTTGGAGGAAAGTTAATCGTTTGACTCAAAATAAAATATGATAAAATTGATTAGACATAGTATGTATAATATTTTGTGTTTCGCAGATGATTTTTTGTTAAACGTTTTTAAGGAGTAAATTTGAATTGTTATAAACATACAAATAAGGTCGGTGTTGCAACGTGCTCACAAGGTTGTGGTAGAGTTTTATGCAAACGTTGTACTGAAAAATATGAACCTCCAATGTGTGATATTTGTTTTAATAATTTGAAAAAATTACAGAAAAAACAGATATCTGAAACAAAATCTGAAATTACAAAAAAGATTATTATTAATATATTATTTTTTATTCCATATTTGATAATATTATTAAACTCAGAAAACCCTAACGACCTTCCAGCAATATTATTAATCCCAGTAATAATTTGGGGATTTATTGGTTTCAATTGGTTACTTAACTCGTTATTAAATTTAACTGGTTTTATCATATTTGATAGTTTGAAAGGTTGGGGTTTTAAATATTTTATTGGTAGCTTTGTTGTTGGTATATTTGGTTTTTTAGTAATTCCAATACTAATTACTCTTCAAATAATTCAAATAATAAAATTAAACCAAAATGAAAATATTTGAAAATGATTAAAATAATTTAATAGAATTTCGTAATGTTAGGTAATTTTGAAAATTCAAATATTACGTCTACTCGCTATAGTGTTGAAGAATTAGAAAATGCAAATAATAATTTAATTCTAATACTATAAATGCCCATAACATAATCCTCCTCATTCAGATTTAACGAAAAGCGAGAAGAACGTGACAGACTCTAAACATTATCGCAACTTATCGTAAAAGGGTTAATAAGAAAAGAGGCAACTATTTCCATTTAGGAAACAGTTCAAGATGAAGGTGTTTCAGTTGTTTGGAATTTCCTAATAACTCTGCATCTAATCAACTGTTCGGAAAATCCGAACAGTTCAATTTGAAGGAAATCGGGAGAAAAGCAGAAATCTTGAATTTGATGAACGAAATCAATAAAACAATAGGAAAATAAAGTGAGTAAAGCAAAATTAAAAGTTAATGAATTGGAAATTGTCCTATATTCTGAAAAAGAGGAAGAATATATTTCCCTTACAGATATGGCAAAATTCAGAGATCCACAAAGAACAAATTATATTATCCAAAACTGGATGAGAACGAGAAGCACAATTGAATTTCTGGGACTATGGGAACAACTCCACAATCCTGATTTTAAAAGCATCGAATTCGAGGGAATTAAAAATCAAGCAGGTTCAAACCGTTTTGTTTTATCAGTAAAACAATGGGTAAGCAAAACCAATTCAAATGGTATTATGGCAAAAGCAGGAAGATATGGCGGAACTTATGCTCATAAAGATATCGCTTTTGAATTTGCTTCTTGGATTTCACCAAGATTTAAACTCTATCTCGTAAAAGAGTTTCAACGCCTGAAAGAACAGGAACAAAAACTACTTGGCTGGGATATTAAACGCAATCTGACTAAAATTAATTACAGAATTCATACAGATGCAATAAAAGAAAATCTAATTCCAAAAGAACTAACAGTTAAGCAAATGAATATGATTTATGCAACAGAAGCTGATATTTTAAACATGGCACTTTTCGGCAAAACCGCAAAACAATGGAGAGATGAAAATCCAAATAAAAAGGGAAATATTAGAGATTATGCTAATATTTCTCAATTAATATGCCTTTCTAATCTTGAAAATCTGAACGCACATTTTATTAAAGAAGCAATTAATCAAAGTGAAAGACTTGAAAAACTAAATTTTATCGCAATTTATCAAATGAAACTGTTAGTATCAGACAAAAATATTGATAGATTAGAAATACAATTGGATAATAACAAATAATGAATTTATTTTTTAAACACAGTAAATTTCTTGATACTTGTCTGTAACAAAAACCTCCACATTCAGTTTGAAAGAAAAGTGTACAAGCCTTTGGCTTGCAAGAAGAGCGTGGCAGGTTCGAACCATTATCAGCAACTTATAGTAAAAGGATTAATAAGAAAAGATGCAACTTGTAAGGATTTTTTACAAGTTCAAAATGAAATGTGTTTCAGTTGTTCGGAATTTCCGAACAACTGCTGTAGATAATAAACAATATAAAACAAAATTTTATATAAATTTTCTTTGTATTTAAATTGTTGACGATATTTTACTTCTAATAAATTTGGGATAGAAATTAAATAGAAATCAAATAAAAAATAGAGGGTGCAAAAATGAAAAAATTTAAAAAAGTCAGTTTGGATGGCAATACAGCGGCAACTCATGTGGCTTATGCTTTTAGTGAAGTAGCTGCCATATTCCCGATAACCCCTTCATCTCCAATGGGTCAATTTGCAGATGCCTGGGCTGCTAATAAAAGATTAAATGTTTACGGTCAACCTGTGGATGTGATCGAAATGCAATCCGAAGCAGGAGCAGCAGGAGCGGTTCACGGCTCACTTTCT
>CAYWJN010000109.1:0-7664 GCA_964457455.1 uncultured Candidatus Cloacimonadota bacterium | reverse complement strand
TAACACATCGTATATTAGATGCTATTTTAGCAACCAATTTTTGACTATTAAGCCAGATTTTGAAATTATTTGGAATTTGGAATTTGGAATTTTCTATAATGCTTCCATAAAATCTTTTTCAACAAATGAACCAATTTTTTTTTTAAAAATCAATAAATAATTCCTGTCTATTTGTTCTCACACTCCTGCACATAAGTGAAAAATACATTACTTCTTCAAATAAATTTCAGAATCCTTTTCATCGATAATATATCTATTATTCTTTTTCAGTTCATTTTTGATCAACATCCTGGAGAGAGGATTTTCTATTCTTTTTTCGATTTCTCTTTTTAAAGGACGAGCTCCGTAAAATTCACTGAATCCGAATTTCAATAACATTTTCCTGACTTTGTTTGTAAATTCAACTTCGATTTCATTTTCCAGCAATCTTTTCTGTAATTTCTTCAATTCCAGGTTCACGATTTGTTTAAAATTCTCTTTTGTTAAGGAATGGAATACGATGATATCGTCGAGCCGGTTCAGGAATTCCGGTTTGAAAAGTTTCTTCACATCGCTCATAATAAGCTTTTTCATTTGATTATAAGTTTTTTCGCTGTCTTCCTGTGTTTCAAAACCGATTCTTTTTACATCTTTGACAATTTTCTTTCCGCCGATATTAGATGTTCCAATGATCACCGTATTCTTGAAAGAAACTTTCATTCCCTGCCCATCGGTTAGATGTCCTTCATCAAAAATCTGGAGCAGAACATTAAAAATATTCGTATGTGCTTTTTCAATTTCATCGAGTAAAATAATAGAATACGGATTTCTTTTTACCTGTTCCGTAAGCTGACCACCTTCACCATATCCAACATAACCGGGAGGAGAACCGATAATTTTTGAAACAGTATGTTCCTCCATATATTCAGACATATCGAGTCGAATGATCTTTTTCTCATCATCCATCAGAAATTCAGCAAGAGCTTTTGCCAGTTCGGTTTTTCCAACTCCGGTCGGTCCCAGAAAAAGAAATGCTCCAATCGGTCTTGAAGATTCTTTCAATCCTGCCCGATTTCTACGGATGGCATCACTTATAGCATTAATAGCAATATCCTGACCAATAATTCTTTTATGAAGATTGACTTCCATTTCCAGAAGTTTCTTTGCTTCTGTTTTCAACATTCTTTGAGCAGGAATTCCGGTCCAACGAGTAACGACTGCTGCTATATCATCAACTTTTACGACCATGTCAGTGGATTTCCGGATTTTAGTCATTTTAGAACGAAGTGATTTTATTTTTTTATTTATGCTTACAATTTTCTGCTGGATTAAGGCAACATTTTCAAAATCCTTTTTCTGAAAATTAACCATTTGTTCATCTTTGAGTTTGATTTTTTCTTTTTCCAAATGACTTATATCAGGTGGAACATAGATCATTCTCAGATGTTTCCTGGCTCCGGCTTCATCGATCAGATCGATGGCTTTATCGGGTAAAAATCTATCTGTAATATATTTTTCGGATAGAACCGCAGCATATTTTAGAGCTTCGGGAATATATTCTATCGTGTGATGTGTTTCATATTTTGCTTTAAGACCATTCAATATCTTTATAGTTTCCTCGATAGTAGGTTCATTCACGATAATTTGCTGAAATCGTCGTTCAAGAGCTTTATCAGTTTCAATGTATCTTTTATATTCTTGGAAGGTTGTAGCTCCGATACATTGTAATTGACCTTTTTCCAGAGCCGGTTTGAGAATATTCGAAGCACTGATACCATCTGCACTTCCACTGGAAACTACTGTATGAGTCTCATCGATGAAAAGGATGATCGAACCAGCAGCATTGATGATCTCATCTTTTACTGCTTTCATCCTTTCTTCAAACTCACCTTTGAATTTTGCTCCGGCAACGATCTCAGCCATATTAAGCTGCAAGATCCTTTTTTCCAATAATGTTTCAGGTACATCCGCTTCAGCAATAAGATTTGCCAAACCTTCCACAATTACAGTTTTTCCAACTCCCGGATAACCTACTAATATCGGATTATTCTTTTTCCTCCGTGAAAGAACTTCGATTACACGCATTATTTCTTGTTCTCTGCCGATTACCGGATCGAGCTGACCTTTTCTCGCCATTTCCGTAAGATCTGATGTAAAAAGCTTCAAGACATCGACTTTTGATTCTGCATTTTTGTCTGTAATTCGTCTTCCTTTACGAAGTGTTTTGATTGCTGTTTTGATCTTCTCCTCTTCCAGACGGACTTCTTGAAATATTTTGATTATATCTTCATAATCTAACCGGAACAATGCTAAAAATAATGTATCCTCACTGATATATTTATCATTGAATTCATTGGTGATATCGAGTGCAACTTTAAAGAGTTCTTCAGTTTCTGGAATGAGATTGATTTTTTGATATTTTTCTCTGGTTTTTCTGGGAACAAGTTCCTGTTTATTATACAAAATTCCCAGGATTTTGTTGCTAGTTTCTTCCGGTTGATAACCTGCTTCCTCAAAGATTTTTAATAATCCGGAATTTTTATGTTCTAACATTCCGATTAAGACCATTTCCGGTGTAAAATATTCCTGATTCAATTCCAAAAATTCCATTAAGCCAATATTGATTTCCTGAATTACTTTTTCTGTGCATCTATAAAGATATTGTTGGAACATAATTCCTCCTGCATTTATTTTTTTTTATTAATAAGTTTCAAATAAAAAACAATACAATAATAATTCGCTGTCAAGCAAAATATTTAGCTTAAAAACTTAGGATGATTTCGTAAAACATTTAAATCCCGAGTTGAGATTAACAATCCAAAAATAAAATTTCTTGCCAGCATTATATCAAATCTAAATTCTCGTTGAGGGTTAAAAACTAATTAAAAAAGGAATGAAAATGAACAAGAAATTATTAGTTGTTATTTTACTTTTCATCGTCTTATCTTCCATTACTTATGGTTTGGAAATTGGTGGAAAGATCCTTCCGGATCAAATTAAAACTGGAGAAAACACATTAATCTTAAACGGTGCAGGAATCAGGAAAAAGGTTATTTTCAAAGTTTATGCAGGAGCACTTTATCTTCTGGAAAAGAACAATAATGCTCAAACAATCATCCAGGCAGACGAACCAATCTCTGTGAAAATGCACTTTATTTACAAATCTGTTTCACCCGAAAAACTGATTGAAGCCTGGAATTCCGGTTTCAGCAAAAGTGATACATCCAACCTGCAAGAGCAAATCACCACCTTTAATTCCTTCTTCACAAAAGATGCTAAAAAAGATGATATTTATGACATCATCTATGTTCCTGAACAAGGCACAAGTGTGTATATGAACAACGAACTGAAAGGAACAATTCAAGGGCTGGAATTCAAAAAAGCTGTGTTCTCCATCTGGTTGGGAGAGGAAACGGACCTGCCAAAACTGAAAGAAGCAATGCTGGGTGAATGAAACAGATAAAATGCAGAACTTGCGGGAAAATGGTTAGTTCCAAGGCAAAACGCTGCAAATTTTGTGGAACTCTTCTCAAAATGCCAATTCTGGGAATTTTGATAGTTTCTGCATTCATTCTGTTTGTTATCGGAATAATTGTAATCGGTATGCTTCAAAGCGGTTAAAAGTAAAGCCCTCGACCTCTCTTCATAGGTTATTGATGTTTGGCAAGTTACAGACTTGTGTGCAATTTATAGTCTTTTATGAGAATAAGGATTAATTAATTTGAAAATCAAATTTGCTTCCATCACTAAACAAGGAATAAAAAAACCTGTAAATCAGGACTCTTTTGCTGTTCCTCTTCCTGAGCATAATACTCAGAAAAAAGGATTTCTTTTTGTAGTTTGTGATGGAGTTGGTGGCTATAAAGGTGGTGAGATTGCCAGTAAAATGTGCTGCAAAATCTTTATGAATGATTTTTATTCAGAAGAAAATATAAGCAACATATCAGACTGGATGGAACATGAGATAAAAATCATTAATAATGAAATCGTTGCCCAGGGAATTAAACTGGGAAACGCAAATATGTCCACTACAATGGTTAGCCTTCTGCTCAAAGAAGATACAGCCTATTTGAACAATGTAGGTGACAGCAGAATTTACATTTTTTCTGATGACAAACTGGAACAGATAACCGAAGACCATTCAGTTGTGTGGAAATATTATAAACAAGGATTGATCACAAAAGACGAAATTATTCAAAGCGGGAAAAAACACCTGATCACCGAAGCTCTGGGTTTGTACGCAAAACCAAAAATAAACAGCTACTCCTTTCCTTTTACAGAAAAATTTCTCTTCCTGCTCTGTACTGACGGTTTAACTGATGTCTGCAAAGACAGCGAAATTAAAAATGTTTTAAAGCAAAACATTGACCTTGATTCAACTCTTGAAGAACTCTACTATCTATCTCAGAAAAATGGTTTGAGGGATGATGTGACAATGGTTTTGATAGTTAACCCTGAAAAAGTCTCTTTCAAATAATCTCTTGCTTTGACTCTTTCAGGGTTCAGGGTTCTGGGTTCAGAGGTTCTGGCTTATTCTTTCGTGATTTTCGTGTGTTTCGTGGGAGAGAAAAAAGACCAAAATGAACAGCTTTGCAAAAAAGTCTTGACTTTTGTGCAATGAATGAAGTCATTATGTTTGGGGTAATAATCTTTAAAATCTACATAATTCTTGACCATTAATAGCTAAATTAAAAAATAAAATTTGTTTGATAAATATTTATAAGGAGTTATAAATGATTTTAACAAAACTAAATTACTACGAAAATAAAAATAAAGAAAATTATTGGGAAATTAAAGACCTGAATTTTAATATGCTTAATCTTATAGTTGGTTTAAATGCTACAGGAAAAACTCGCCTTGTAAGAGTAATTTCTGCTCTTGCCAAGATAATAACAAGGAAATCAAAATTATTAAATGGTAATTGGAATGTAGAGTTTAAAAATAATGGTGAAACATATAAATATGAATTGCAAATTGATAATGGTCTTGTTATTTATGAAGAAATAAAAATTGGAAGAAGAGTTGTTTTAAAACGTAATGATGAAAAAGGAAGAATTTACTCAATTACCAAAGATAAAAAAATTATAATTAACCCTCCCAACAATGCATTAACATTACATGTTAGACGTGATGTAAAAGAATTTAGTTTCTTTGAAGATTTTTATAATTGGTCGGATAACTTTATAGGTTATAATTTTACAAACGTAAGGCCAAATCAAATTGCAATACCTATGGATGCAGATCATTTTGAATATTTTGAAAATTTAAATTCAACTCCTTATATTTTAAAAAAGCTTCTTAATGATGAAAAATCTATTAAAAGAATTTTAGATGATCTTGAAGAGATTGGTTATCCATTAGAAAGAATAAATGTGAAATCTTTAATACAACCAAACATTCCTAAAGAAATATTGATAACAATTATAAAAGAAAGGGCTTTAAATTGTGAAATTGATCAAACTCAAATGTCACAAGGTATGTTTCGAACTCTGGCTTTAGTTATTATATTCGAACATTTAATTCAACTTCAAAAACCATGTACAGTTATTATAGATGATATTGGTGAAGGTTTAGATTACGAACGCTCTACAAATTTAACAAAAATTTTAATTGAAAAAATCAAGAATTCAAAAATTCAATTAATAATTACTTCAAATCATAGATTTTTAATTAATGCTGTTGATTTGAAATACTTAAATCTATTAGAACGAAAAGGTCATTTTGTAGAATCATTTAATTACATGAATAGCAAGAAATTATTTGATGATTTTAAATATACAGGATTAAATAATTTTGATTTATTTACTGGAAAAATGTATAAAAACGGTAATTAGATTTGAAGAAGATAGGTATATTTGTTGAAGGACAAACTGATAGAATATTTGTTGTAAAATTTCTTTCAGAATATCTTGGTGGAGAACATAAATTTTCAAGATTAGAAAGAAAATTTAAAAATAAAAATCGCGATGAATTTATTACTAAACGTATTTATCCAGAAGCAAAATATTTCATTTTAATATTTGACTCATCTGGTGATGGAAATGTTCTTCCAGCTTTATATGAACGTGCAGAAAATATGATTCAAAATCAAAATTTTGAATATCTAATAGCTTTAGAAGATTTGTATAATAGACCAAGAAATAAAAAGAAACTAATTATAAGTAAATTTGAGGAAAGAATTAAAGTATTTAGATTTCATGATAGATTAAGGTTTGTTCTGGCAATAATGGAACTCGAATCCTGGTTTTTAGCTGATGCTAATGTTTTTAGCAGAATTAATAATATCTTAACCCCTGAATATATATATGAAAAAATTAATATTAATTTACTGGCGATTAATCCTGAGTCTTTACCACATCCGGCAGAAACTATTAACAAAATTTATAAATTATTAGGTCAATCATATAAAAAGACTGAGGAGCAAGCATACCAAATTACTGAAAGGTTAGATTTTGATTTTATATGTTCCGACGAGACTTTGGCAAAAGTCAAAAGTTTGAAATTCTTCATCAATAATATTAATGAAAGCTTAGAGTAGTATAGTAATCCATATAAAAAAACTCAATTAATATTTTGAAAGCAGAAGAATTCTTAAAAAAATTGTGAAATTATGAATTGCTGAAATGAGTTTTTTCCGAGACAGGTTTTTGTTTTATAAAAAAATGACTCAAGAGATAATGTAATTATGATTTTGATAAAATCCAATAATCGAAATGAAAAATTAATTAATGAAAATGAAAAAAAATACAAACATCCAGGTGGAAAATTAAGAAGATCAGGACCTTCTCATTGCTCTGAAAAAGAACTTTTAGCAATAATAATAAATACAGGTATAAAAAATCTGAATGCAGAACAGATTGCCCAAAAACTATTAGACGAATTTGGAACGATTTATAATTTAGCTGGCAAAACTTTAAAAGAATTAATGGAAGTTGATGGAATTGGAAAAGTAAAAGCTACTCAATTAGCAGCAGTGTTTGAATTAACAAAAAGAATAGTACGACACATCGAATCGGAGTGAAAATGGAAAAAGAATTTGAACAAAAAGTACCGACAATAAAAAAAATAAATTTCGATCATCTTAACAGACAGATTCCTCCTGAAGCACATACCCCAATGTATATTTTTCATAAATATTGGTCTCGTAAAACTTGGAATGTTGTCGGAAAATTTATTGAAACTTATTGCCCAGAAAATAACATTGTTTTTGATCCTTTCGGTGGAAGCGGAGTTACAGCAATAGAGGCTTTAAAAAGAGGTAGAAAAGTAATAATCTCCGATATTTCACCTTTAGCTACAGAATTAACCAGACTTACAATTTTACCGGTTGAAGAAGTAAAACTTGTAAAAGCTTTTAAGAAAATTGAAAATAAAGTTAAAAACAAAATATTAGATTTGTATAAAACAAAATGTAGAAAATGTAATAAGGAAATTCCTTTTACTGTTTCTATTTGGGAACAAAAAAGAGATTCTTTAGATAAAAGAATTTACCGAAACTGCTTAGAAATACGGTATTCTTGCTGCCCTTTTTGTGGAGACAGAAAAGAAATTAATTCCCCTTTAATCAATTATGATAAACAAAAAATTGAATATATTGATAAAATCAAAATTAATCAATGGTATCCTAATAACAGGTTATATCATTACAATGGAAACCCTTTTATAAAAAAAGAACGTTTTGAATC
>CAYWJN010000108.1:0-8007 GCA_964457455.1 uncultured Candidatus Cloacimonadota bacterium | reverse complement strand
ATGGTGCCGACAGTAGGAATCGAACCCACAACCGCTCGATTACAAGTCGAGTGCTCTACCGTTGAGCCATGTCGGCCCATCATTTTGGAACATAAAAATCTTTCCAAATTTACTATCCAAAATAGACGCTTTTATGCCTTTAAAATGAACATTTCTTAACGAGTTGACAAAAAATTTTCTTTCTTACTATATGTCAAATGTTTTTTGAGTTTTCGTAATTTTATAAATTCTAATAAGTTAACATTGAGTCGCTTATACTCAGATTTGTTGCAAAATTATTTAATAAACCTGAGAAAATATTACTATCCTTAACTAATTTTCCGGCTTTTTTGAAATTATCTTCATATCAATTCCGCTGGATTTTATCAATTCTTCCAACTCCTTTTCTGATAGATCATAGTCTCCTTGCGCATTTTTTTTTAGTTTTTCAATAATTTCAATAGGAAGATTATTTTCTTCTAATGTAAATATCTTAGAAGGTTGTTTGGGAAATTCCAGAATTTTTATAGCATTATTATTATATAAAAATAAGGATTTTGAAGTGAGAATTCGAAATAAAATTCGAGTAATTCTTCTGGAAATGGAAAGAAAACAACCTGGAATTTTAGATAACTTCACAGAAGAAGATATCAATAATATTCAGGAAATTAAAGAAATACTCGCAATTAAAAGATTTAAAATAATTAATTTCAGAGTTGTTAGAGATAATAACAACAATACTTCGATTTCTCACGACTTTCACTCTTATGATGATAACGAAACAAATTTAGGACTTAGATCAATAAAATTTAATTTTGCAATTTAGTTCCTTACGTGTAAAAATTAAAGCTATTCTCTCGGGAATAGCTTTTTTTTCGTTTAAATCTTAGAAAAATGGAAACACGAAAACAGAAAATAAGCAGATTATTTTTATGAAATTTATCATCTTCATAATTGGAAAAAATAAATTCATTTGACAAAGGTTCTCTTCTATTATGGAAGAGAACTGAAAATTGCTTTACCGGAAAATATAATGAGATCACCCGAAATGAAACTTTTTGCTGAGAGAATAAAAAGCCCGTTTCTGATCTCTCAGAAACGAGCCTACCTAACCGCTGTTGATTTCTCAACAGCAAAGCAAAATTGAAAATTAACCGATTTAAAGCAAGAAAAAAAAGGAAAGAAAAATGAAAAGAATATTCTTTTTAATGTTACTAATTTTGATAACTTCATGTTTTCTATATGCTACAGATTATCATGTAAATGTATATGGTAATTTTGGAAGCGGAGAAGGACATTTTTATATTAATGGTGTTCATTGGGATGAGTCAGAATTAGTTTTTGTTGAAGCTCTGTCAAATTGTGCTCATTATAAAGCTTCAACAGATTTGACTCCTGGAATTGGGCAACCAATAACAGTAATAATGATAGCTAGACTTCCAGGTTTACCTCCTGGTGTAGGAGATCATACTTCAGAAGCAACATTTTATCATCACTCATACACACCTTATTATCTAGGTCCAATTCATATTTTGGGTGAACTACCAGGCGACGACGAACCTGAAGAAGAATGATTTTGTTCACGGAGAGAAGGGAATTCCCTTCTCTCCTATTATTTATATTGAGGAGTAGATATGCAATGCAAAACTATTACAATTTTTATAATGTTAGTTTTTATATTTTTCTCTTATTTATTTTCAGATTATGAAATAATAGAGCGAATTCCTTTCGATGTAATTAATGCCAATTACACTATTCATTTGGAGGGAAATAACTTTTTAACTTTTGCTGTAAAAACAATTCACGAAATAGAATATAATGAAAATGGATATGAAATAATAAATACTTTTTATATTAATCATTTTATCTCTCAACAACCATTGATGAGACAAAACATCCTATTTATTCCAACTATGTATAATGGATTAGAAGTTTATCATTATCAAAATCAACAACTTGAATATCTGCAAACAATCGGCTTAGTTTCAAATGAAAACAATATTTACAGGCATTACGGAAGTTACCTTTTTGAAGATTTCCTTTTCTGGACTGCTTATTATTATATTGGAGAGAATTTTCAACATCAAGAAATTGAGATATACAATATTGAAGATGAACCTCAAGTAGTGGGATATCATAATTTGTACATTCAAGATTTTATATTAAAAATAACTAAACGTGAAAATTTGTTCTATTTTTACCATTATGATGGTTCAATTTCATATTGCTATGAAAGTGAATTAGAGGATTTCAACTTGAATCCGGTGATATATAATCAAATGCCAAATTATGTTATTTATGGAGCATATATCTTTCAGAATTATGCATTGATCTACTTTCACAACGAAATAGATGGTGTATTGAAGGTTTATGAAATAGTTGATGATTCTCATTTTGAGGAAGTGGATTCAATTTCTTTACCGGTAACACCTTATTCCCCAATATGTTATCAAATTGATGATCAATTATATTTAGGGGCATGCTGGTTTGAAAATAACAACTCTAATTTTGGTATTAAGAAATATAACTTTCAAAATGGACAATTAACATTTCTTGCTGAAAGAAATTACAATCAATGGGCTTTTGATTACATCCCTTTCGATGCAAATTTCATTGTTTTCGGACGGGAAGAAAATTTTCTGATTAATGATAACCTGGACCCTATTTACACTTTTTTTGACCTTAATAATTTCAGTGCAAAAGATGTATTCAAAAATCGTTTTATCCTTTTAAAAAATCTTGATGATTCAAATTATTCAATATTTGATATAGAAACTGGAGAATTCCTCGACTTCTCTTCGAATTCCTGGTATCAAAAAATACAAAGACGAGACGACACAAATAACATTATTTTCTATGGTTACGATACATCTATAGAAGTAGTTATTTTTGACGAAGAAGGAATAACAAATGTTAATACCTATGATCTCGGATATCCGATATATGTAGCAGATTGGTATTATGACAGGTTAGTGACTATAACATTCTCCGATGATTTGATGTATGTTTATTATTATGAAGTTGATGACAGTTTTGAACTTAGTTTAATCCACATTTTTGAATTGGAGCCATATACATATTTCAATATCGGCATTTTATTGATAGATGAGACTCATATAGCAATCTTCGATCTTACTGATGATATAACCTATTATCATAAAATCGAAGACAATGATTTGTCTTTATTAACAACCTTTCAAACACTAACCGTTTCAAAAGTTTTTTTCTGCCAGAATCAACTGATCTATCCTTATGAAAATGGTCCGATTATTGATTGTACTAATACCGATGATCCGCAAATTATTGGAAATATTCCATATTATTATAATAGTGATGTGCCCGGTTTCTCCAGTTATAATGGCAATTCGCATTATATTTTTGATTCAACTTTCAGAGTTTCGATCTTTGATCAGAATTTCGATATTGAAGAAACCTGGTTTGATATCGATCAGACATTTTTCCTGAACGATGATTTGATCATTATCTCAGAATGTGACCATTTAACTTTAGCTTCCGTAGAAAATCTTCAGAAAGTAGAAGAGGAAGTTCCTCAACAGCTAATTTCGATGTATAATCATCCCAACCCCTTCAATCCTGAAACAAAAATAGTCTTCAATATTCCTGAAGATGGAAACATAAAACTGGAAATCTATAACATCAAAGGTCAGAAGGTGAGAACTTTGGAGTGCATTAACCATGTTAATGCAAAAACGACACGGTCGTTTTACTCCATAACCTGGAATGGTACTGATGAAAATAACAAACCCGTCTCATCAGGAATTTATCTGTATAAATTGAAAGTGAATGATAAAACAATGGCAACCCGGAAATGTATTTTGCTTAAATAGATTATCTATCCAAACTCCATTCAGTTCCGGTTTTAGTATCTTTCAGTTTTACTCCCAATTTATCCAGCTCTTCCCTGATCTGGTCTGCATAATTCCAGTTCTTTTCTTGTTTGAAAATGGTCCTGTATTTAATTAACAGTTCGATTAATTCTTCAGATATATCACTCAAATTTTGTTTAAGTATCTCCTCAAGATTACTGAAAAAACCTAAAGCCCGACCCAGCTCAACCAGCAGATGAGCGTATTGTTTTAATTCATTTTCTTTATTATGTGTTAATAAATTCTTGATTTTAAACATCACTGCAATTGCTTTTGCCGTATTAAAATCATCATCCATCGCATTTATAAATTCATCTTTTAATTGAATTTGATTTTCTGAATATTCCGGATTTTCATTCATAAAAGAAAGATAATCAACTTCCTGGAGAAAACTATAAAGATTTTTCATAGCTTGAGCAGATTCTATTAGAATATCTTCGTTAAAATCGATTGGACTGCGATAATTCTTGGAGAGAAAGAAAAACCTGATAGCTTCAGCATCGAACTTTTTCAGCACATCGCGGGTTAAGAAAAAGTTATCCAGGCTCTTTGACATTTTTTCACCGGAAATATTCAGAAATCCGCCATGCATCCAATAATTTACAAATGGTTTTCCGCTCAAAGCTTCTGCCTGGGCTATCTCATTTTCGTGATGCGGGAAAATAAGGTCAACAGCACCACAATGAATGTCAAAGCTATCACCCAGAATTTTTTGAGATATAACAACACATTCAGTATGCCAGCCGGGACGACCTTTCCCCCATGGACTTTGCCAACTGGGTTCACCTGGTTTAGCTTTCTTCCAGAGAGTAAAATCTGCCGGACGTCTCTTCTGAAGATTCTCTTCAACTCGTGCACCGGTTTTTAGTTCATCCAGTTTTTTCCCGGAAAGTTTTCCGTAATCCTTAAATGAATTTACCGAGAAATAAACATCTCCATTCGTCTCATAAGCGAATCCTTTCTTCTCCAGCTTTGCTATCAAATCGATCATTTCATTCATATACTCGGTGGCTTTGGGATAAAAAGTTGCTTCTTTCAGACCAAGAGCTTTAATATCATCGAAAAATGCTTTAATATATTTTTCTGCAATTTCTGAAAACGGAATTTTTTCTTTGATGGATTGATTGATAAGTTTGTCATCGATATCTGTTATATTTTGCACATAGATCACTTCAAAACCTTTGAATTCAAAATATCTTCTAACCACATCGAAAAACAAAAACGTGCGTGCATTTCCAATATGAAAATAGTAATAAACAGTTGGACCGCAAACATACATTTTTATTTTTCCGGGTTCAAGCGGAATAAATTCTTCTTTTTTTCTCGATAAAGAATTATAGATTTTCATATTTTTTACCTCTTAAAATTTTTAAAACATTGCTTTTTAGAATATTTTTTTTAATCGATTATAAGTCAAGTTTCTGATTTTTAAGTTCATCCGTGAACTCTGAAAACTTGAGTTAAGTTCGCTTTAGCTGACTTGACTTAAGTTTTCTAATTCATTGAAACATTACAACTTGACTCAAGATTCCGTCTTAAGTCAAGTCTCTTGTTTATTTAAAGTCAAAATCGTTATTGTTGTTCTTCCCGATTCTTTCTCATAATCAATATAAGGCTGTAAGTCCTCAGAAATCTTTTCTTCTTTTGAATGCTCAACAATTATTTTCCCATAAGCATTCAATAACACTTTTTCAAAAATTAATTCAATTGTAGAATTTACCAGATTTTTATCATAGGGTGGGTCCAGAAAAATCAAATCGAATTTCTCAGTTACATTCATCAGGAAAGAGCTGACCCGTTTCTTATAAATTCTACAATCTTTCTCACATTTCAGTTTCCTGATATTCTGTTTTATCATTTTGATTGCCTTATCGGAAAAATCTACAAATACAGCTTTTTCAGCACCTCTGCTCAAAGCTTCTAAACCCAGGGCGCCACTGCCTGCAAACAGATCGAGCACCTTTTTATCTGCGCAATCATACAAAACAGAAAAGATGACTTCTTTCAAATAATCTGTAGTCGGGCGTGCTGTTTTTCCGGGAACAGAAAATAAATTTGTTTTTTTATATTTACCGGTAATGATTCTCATCTCACCTTTTTTTCTCCCGCTAAACACGCGAAAATCACGAAAGAATAAACTTTCAAATTTTGGTCTTTTTTTTTCGCGTTATTTAGCGTATTTCGTGGGTATTATATTTGTCCTGTTCGATTATTTTTTTGATTTCCAGAAATTGGGTATGTGGTAAGATTTGGAAAAACTTCCGTTCTTTAGGAGTAAATACTTTTTGAATCACACTCAGATATTGGGATTCTATCTCTGAAAATATCTTATTTTCCAGTTTGTCAATTTTCTCCTTTATCTCTTCAGATGGATTTTCTTTCTTCAAATATTTATAGATCAAAAGCGCATCCATCAGGTGATTCTGAGATTCATAAAGTTCTGCTAAAGTTATTGTAGGAGTTGATTTTTTTCTTATCATTATTCATCTCCCAGACAAATCTGTTTTCTGAATTTATCCAGAGTTTTATGACCAATTCCCTTTACCTCCAGAAGCTGATTAACATCACTGAATTTCCCCAGTTTTCGTCTTAGTTCAATAATCCTTTTTGCTTTGGATGGACCGATTCCAATCAAGGTCATCAAATCTTCTTCAGTTGCTATATTTATATTGATTTTTGTAATAATTACTTCTTGTTCAAAAAGCTCATTTACTCCAAAATTCTTTTTCTCACCTTCGAATTCATAAAAATAATCTTTAATTTTCAGGAAAGTTTTCTCCCCGATTCCCCTAATTTTCATCAGATCTGCTCTGCTTTCAAATCCATTTTGCTCTCTAAAGGAAAGAATATCTTTTGCCTTTTTTTCACCGATTTTAGGAATCGTTTTTAGTTCCTCTAAAGTAACTGAATTCAAATCATATTTGATTTCATAATCTTTTTCAAAGTTTATACTATCCGCAGGAGTTGCATCTTCTACTGCGATTAAACCACTGAAATGCAAACTCAATCCCAAAAGGGCAAAAAAGACGAGGAATAATAGAATCTTTTGTTCGTCTTCGGTTAAGATGGTGTTGATAAAATTTTTCATTCTTCTTTATAAATCAGGTTTAAAACTGTTTGTCCGACATTGTACAAAGATTCTGGAGAGCATTTATCAGGTGTATCTTCTAAAGTATGCCAATAAGGATATTCGAAGTCAATGATAAGAATTGCATTGAAACCAGCTTTAATCAGAGGATAATGGTCATCATAAATAATATTCTGAATCTTGGATTTATAGACGGAAAAACCAAGCTCCTCTGCAATATTCCAAACTTCATTAACCAGATTTGGAGAATTATGATAAGAATAATAATCCAGGTTAATACTGAGATCAGCATCTCCGATCATATCGATAACAATAGCTTTTTCCGGTTTTGTGCCGGAGTAATTCTCAGCAAAATAAGTAGAACCAAGGCACCAGCTTTCATTATTACCGTAATTACCCATATCTTCCAAATCAAAGAAAACAAAATCAATACCGAATTGTGTTGGTTCTTTTTTAGATATTATGGAAGCAATTTCCAGAAGAACCGCCACTCCGGAACCAGCATCGTTTGCTCCGATTATGGGTGAGTCATGAAGAGTGGTATCTTCTTCTTTATCCGCCCACGGTCGCGTATCATAATGTGCTCCGAGCAGAATTCTGCGGCTCATACGAGGATTGAAATGAGCAATTATATTTACGCCTTCAACTTCCTTTTCATCAATCTTCACTTCAAACTTCTGCTCTTCAATTGTAAATCCATATTTACTTAATGAGGATGTGATGTAATTTCTGCAAAGCTCTATTTCGTCTGAACCAGGATAGCGAGGGCCCAAATTGCACTGTTCTTCCAGAAAAGAGAAAGCTCTATGCTTATCGAATTCAGGAATAGATTTCTGGCAAGCCATCAAAACTAATAATAAAAATAGTAATAATATTGATCTTTTCATATTTCGTCCAACCCATTTCTATAAAAAAAATTGATATTTTTTCTGTCAATCTTGTTTTGAAGACACGTACCCAAACCTTGAAAAGGCTTCTTTCAAAAAACTTCTTCCTGCTTAGCACTTTCAAGGTTTCATTAGATTATTACTCTGAAAGTGTCAAATGCAAGTA
>CAYWJN010000107.1:0-8048 GCA_964457455.1 uncultured Candidatus Cloacimonadota bacterium | reverse complement strand
GATTTTCTGGATGGTTGTCTTATCATTATCAGTAATAATTCCATCAGTATTAATCCCATAGGAATGAGCGGTGTCTAACAGGATTTCTCTGGCACTATCGCTTCCCACAATGCCCAAGAGATAAGCTTTGCCGGATAGAGTTGAAATATTGGCTGCCACATTGGCTGCACCTCCGGGTGCAAAAGTCTCTTTCTTCACATTTATTATAGGAATGGGTGCTTCAGGTGAGATACGCTCTACATCCCCGAATATATACTTATCGAGAATCAAATCGCCGATCACGGCAATTCTCTTTTTTTAAATTGGTCTAAATACTTTTTTAATTGTTTCATAACTTTTTTAGTAGATACAGCTTCGCCCCGTGACTTACAGTATCCAGTCAATATCAAGTCGTCATATGTTCTAAATGCAAGTAACGTGTCAATTTTTTTTGCCTAATGAAATTGCTAAACACTATGAAATTTTCCAGAAAAAATTGATAAGTTCTTATAAAAAATCAGCTTAATGAAACAAAACCATAATCAATTTATTTTCTACTCTTTCAGGTTAGAAGCCACTTTATATCTGGATACTCGGTTTTCAGTTCATCGGAGATTTTTCCAACAGCTTCTCCAATTACTTCTAATTCACGAATTGTAGCTGAAGATGTCTTACGATCATTTAAAAACGCTTTAAAATCCAAGCCGGATACAAATTCCTCAATAGCATTTAGCGAGTTTAGGATGTCTTCAATATAAAGAATATCACTTCTAAACATAGATAATTTCTTTCATGATCTGTTCTTTAATAATGGGTTTTAGGGTGTGTTCAAATCCAAGATCAACTTTTGTTCCAAAATTCTCTTCTAAATATCTTTTGATTGCTAGAAAAACATGTAAACTTTTCTTATCTTTACTAATTTCAATTGCAATGTCAATATCACTCTGTGCCTGGTTAGTTCCTTTTGCATAACTACCAAACAAACCAATTTTATAGACGCCAAACTCATCATTAAGAAACTGTTTTTGCCGTTTTAAAAAATCTAAAATCTCGTTTCTATTCAAAATAGCTTCCTGTTTTTCTTTTTTTATAATCACATAATAGCTAATGTGGATTGCTTTTTAACTTTCCGGTTTTTGCTTTTTATCTTTAGTCTTTACTCTTTTACTTTTTTCTCTTTATTCAGGGAATTATTTTTCCCGTTTACGATATCAACAGCTAAAGTTTCAAAATCTTGCATACAATTTTTAAAAGAGGAGATAGAAATCCATTTAATATTTTTCAGCAAATTTTCCGGAGTTTCACTTATGATTTTAGCTACATCCAATTCATTGACCCAGATATCTTTCTCTTTTGCCACATTTAGAATCTGTTTCCAATTAAATGAATACTCATAAGCAATAAAAAGTATATCTACCACATCCTTTATTTCATATCTTGAAAGCGCACAGATTTTATTGGAAAGAATATTCATAGGATTATCAATTTTATTATTATTCAGAAGTTGAATGTCACCATAATAGAATTCGATATCATTAATGAAATCCACTTTCATAATAATCTTTTCGTTATGAATGAAACAGCGAATGAAATCATCTGCTGTTGTGCCTATTTCCACTTTGTATTTTTTTCTGATTTCCCTGATAAATGCTTCTGCATTTTCCTTAAATTTAGGATGTTTGTTAACAAAGAAATCAAGATCATCCGAATAACGATGATTCAGATAAAATCGCGATAATGCAGTTCCACCTGTTAGATAAAATGGAAAATTTCTACTAATTCTAAAGATATTATCTTGTAATGGATAAAGGGTGTTTTGATATAAATCTTGATAAGAATTCATAGCGTTTTCGTAAATCTTTGGGGAAGAGCCGGTTAATCACTTCTATATTAAGCATTTCTTCTATTTCTGTTTTTGTAAATGAATTCAGAATATCATACCAATTATAGGAAGTAATAATTTTCACAAACAAATTTCTTCTTAAATTTTTATCTGAAATTTCAGCAATATTCTGGATATCATAATCCCAGAACAATTTCTTTTTATTTATTCTCATATATTTTACGAAGTAAACGAAAAAAGGAAAATTTCACTCCTGCTTAGATGGGTGGAAAATGTGCTCTTCAATTTTGCTTTTCTTTTTTTGACGCTTATTTATCTATAATGCACAAAGACAAAAAGTCGCTTTTTTTATCCGTGCAAATTCGTATTATCTGTGTCATCAGTGTGCTATTTCTTCTTTTCAGGATAATCCAGGATATGAATTTTATCTGCATGGATTAATAATTTGGAAAAAGTTTTTCCCTCCTTATTCTCCCATTTATTTAGTTTAAGATTACCTTCTGCAACGATTGGAGTTCCTTTTTTACAATATTCTTCAATTTTATTTGCCTGAGCACCCCATACTTCAATGTCAACAAAAGTAGTTTCCTCCTGCCATTTTCCATCTTTATCCTGGTAAGAACGATTATTGGCAACTGTAATTCTCGCAACTTTTGTTTTCTTCTCTCCCACTTCTTTCACTTCCGGTTCTCTCACGACATTACCACCAATTACTATAAGGTTGATATTCGGTGTTCTAAAGCTCATTCTATTCTTCCTTTTTTACTTTTGCTTTTCTTGACCCGTGAAATTTATTTGCTATTTCACTGGGTTGCTTTTACCTTTCTCAAAGCAGGAGCTTTGAGTTACGTTTATCTTTATCCTTGAAAGCTTTTAAGAAGTTCATCCAAAAGTACAGGACTGGTTCCCACCTTTCCGACCTTGATTCCAGCTGCATGATTAGCTATTACTGCCGCTTCAGATAAAGTTGCTCCAGTGCTGAGGGCTAAAGCCAAAGAAGCTACAACCGTATCTCCTGCACCGGAAACATCAAAAACATCCTTGGCAACAGTTGGGATGTGAATATATTCTTTACCTTTTTCAAAAACAAACATACCAAGTTCACCGGCAGTAAGAACTATACTTGCATTCATTTCAGGGATAAGTTTTTGCCCGGCTTTAATGAAATCTTCTTTATTTTCTATAAAAATTCCACTCATTTTCTGAGCTTCTTTCTTATTGGGAGTTATAAGAAAAGCCCCCTCATAAAAAGATTTATGAAGAGGTTTTGGGTCTATTATCAATAAAATATTATTTTGCTTGGCATATTGTTTAATTTGTTCAACCAGGTTCTGCGTGATTGTTCCCTTGGCATAATCTGAAATTACTATTGCGGAAATATCTTTAAGATTCTTTAGATTCTTAAAAAGAAGAGAATTCTTTTCTAGATCGATATAATCTGTTTTTTCATAATCAATCCGCAGAAGTTGCTGATGCTGACCAATTACTCGGATTTTCTGGATTGTTGTTTTATCATTATCAGTAAAAATTCCGTCTGTATTAATCGCATAGGAATGAGCTGTCTCTAAAAGAGTTTCTCTGGCACTGTCATTGCCAACGATTCCCAAGAGATAAGCTTTGCCGGAGAGTGTTGAAATATTGGCTGCTACATTGGCAGCTCCTCCGGGCGCAAAAGTCTCTCTCTTCACATTTATTATGGGAATGGGGGCTTCAGGTGAGATACGTTCTACATCTCCAAAGATATACTTATCGAGAATCAAATCGCCAATAACGACAATTTTTTTATTCTTAAATTGGTCTAAATACTTTCTGAATTGTTTCATAGTTCTTTAAGTAGATACAGCTTCGCCCCGTGACTTACAGTATCCAATCAATATTAAGTTGTCATACATTCTAACTATGAGTAACGTGTCAATTTTTTTGTGCCTAATGAAATTGCTAAACACTATGAAATTTTCTTGAAAAAATTGATAAGTTCTTAAAAAAAAATAGCTTATTGAAACTGTATCATAATCAATATATTTTTGGTTAGACGCCATTATAAGTGAAATTAAGGCATTATGTGTAGTAAACAAAACCTGAATGTTGAATAATATCTTCTGTAACAAAATAAACAAATTGTATACAAAGTGACACAGAAAAATTTATTCCCTGTTTATAATCGTTTAATCACTAAAAATTGATATTCTGATTTTTCAAAAATGTAAAATTGATTACTTTCAGCAAATATTCTTAAAACATTTTTTATTGACATTATAACATAAATAAAATTTGTAAATGTAAAAATAAAATTTAGGAGGAAATCATGAAGAATATTTTATTATTTACTTTAATGATTTTATTAGCAAGCGCACTTTTAGCTGAATTCATGCCATTCGACCCTGAACATTCCTATCCGAAAATTGTGGTTGTCTGTTTTGAAAGAGCTGTGATTGGAAATCGAGAAGGGATCCTGGACTTTGAGGTTACAGACGGAGTTGTGAAGACAGGTATTACCGGTTTTGATGAATTAGCTCAGCAGTTCAGATTTGTGGATCTGCAGCAGAAGCACGATTTCATCAGGGACCTGGACTGGCATAAAGACGGTATGTATCCCAGAAATATTTACCGGGTAATTCTGGAAAGTAACGACAATATTGAAGAAGCGCTTTCCGCTCTTTCCCAAAATCCGCATATTTTATTTGCAGAATATGAACCGATAATCAGACTTGATTTTATTCCTGATGATCCTCAATACAGCATGCAATGGCATCATCCTGTTATTGAAAGCCCTCAAGCCTGGGATTATTCCTGGGGCAGTGAAGAGGTTATCATCGGTATTGTAGATGCCGGTATAAAATGGAACCATCCTGACCTGCAGGACAATATCTGGATTAATGAACCTGAGCTTAATTCCACCAGTGGCGGCAATCCCATGACCATAAACTGGACATCCGGAACAGTTTCCGGCGGTAATGGTATTGATGATGATGGCAACGGAAAAGTTGATGATTGTATCGGTTGGAACTTTTACAATAATAACAACCAATCATATCAAAGTCTGGCAGCAAATGACCACGGAACACACGTTGGCGGCTGTGCCGGAGCTGTGGGAAATAATGGTGTAGGAGTTGTGGGAGCGACCATGAATGTGAAATTGATCTCATCCCGTCATGCACCCACAAATATATCTTTTCCTTACGTTCAAAGTCCAATCAATGGTATGTATTACTGCATAGATTCCGGAGCTGATGTTGTTAATTGCAGTTTTGGAGGTTCAGGTAATAGTTCCCAATATAATATAGTGGCAGATTATGCTGTATCACATGGTTCTTTAATCATTGCCTCTGCAGGAAATAGCGGTACCAATAATGGCACTTATCCTCACTATCCCTCTGATGCCACCAATGCTATAAGTGTCGCTGCTACAGGCCAGAATGATATAATAGCTTCCTTTTCCAATTTTGGAGACCCGATTGATGTGAGTGCACCCGGAGTTAATATTCGCTCTACTATCATTGAAGGCAATGGTTATGATGGTTATGATGGAACATCAATGGCTTCCCCGATCGTGACTGGAGTCGCTGCTCTTGTCAAATCATTGCATCCGGGTATTTCCGGCTTAGATTTAAAAGCAAGACTGGAAATGACCTGCGATAATATCGATGCTTTAAATCCCGGTTATGAACCGGGCTGGTTAGGCTCGGGAAGAGTCAATTCTTTTCAGGCTTTGATGTATGATTTGATTCCTAAGCTTGTTATTGAAGACTTTTTCTTTTTTGAAGTTTCAGGAGATGGAGATGGAGTTGCCAATCCGGGCGAAACAATCGATCTTACTATCATGTTGCAGAATGCTGTTTTTTCCGGTGGAGCCTGGGCTCCTGCCAGTGGTGTTTATGCAACTATGAGCTGTTCAGCTCCCGGAGTTACAATTATAAATGATACTGGTAATTTTCCCTACATTGGCAGTAGTGGTTCAGGCTGGAACGCCAGCGAACCTTTCCGATTTGAAACAGACGAATATTTATCCGATCTGGTAATTCCCTTTGTAATCACAGTTTATGCAAACCAGTCCAATCCGGACTATCCTTATGAAGTCAGCCATGATTACGATTTTAATCTTACACTCTCTCAAGCTGGCTGGCCCTTTGAACTCGGAGGTGCAACCTCTTCTTCTGCCTTGATAATCGATATCAATGATGATGGAGAAAATGAAGTAGTTTTTGGCGATCAAACCGGTCTTCTGCATGCAGTGCTTTTCAATGGAACAGAAGAACTGCCAAACTTCCCGATAGATTTTGAAGCCAATATCAATGCTGCTGTTGCTGTTGCAGATATTAATGACGATGGCTATAATGATATAATTGTGGGAACTCAGGGAAATGAGCTGGCAGCAGTCGAATACACAGGTAATATTCTTTTCACATATGATACCGGTGGTCAGATAAAAGCAAATCCGATGATTGCAGATGTAGACGGCAACGGAACTCTGGAAATTATTGCTTTCACATTCAATGGCAGTCAGGCAATTATCTTAAATGCTGATGGCACAAATTACGGCAGTTTCCCCATTACTATGCCCAGCATGACTCTGGCTTCACCCACAATTGCTGATCTGGACTCGGATGGCTATCTGGATATCATCACCGGAACTGTGACTGGCATGGTTTATGCTATTTCTTCAAATACAGCAACAGATGTTCCGGGCTGGCCCTATGACACTGGCGGTGGTTCTTGGAACGGACCGATCGTTGCCAATATCGACGGAGATGAAGATCCAGAGGTTTTAATCGCTACCTTAAATGGAAAACTGGTTGTCATAAATCATGATGCCTCTTTGAATTTCGAAGTTCAAGTGGACGGACAAATCAAATCCTCAATTGTCGTGGGAGATCTTGATAACAACGGCTCTGTGGAAATTATCTTCCCCAATACTTTAGGAGAACTTTTTGTGTTTGATAACCAGGGAAATAACTTTGGCATTTTCCCTGTAAGTTTCGGAGCTTCTACTGAATCCACTCCTATTCTCGCTGATATGGATAATGATGGGACTTTAGAAATAATTTTTGGTGATGATGACGGCTATCTTCACTCCATTGATATCACAGGAAATGAAACCGGAAGTTTCCCGCTTTTCCTGGAAAACTCATTAAAAGTCAGTCCGGCGATCGGATTTGCAGATAATGATAATGACATTGAAATCGCAATTGCCAATATGACCGGTTATAATCTGATAGATTTCAAAAGAGAAATTGGAGAAATTGGCTGGCAATGCTTCAAAAATAATCCTGCCAGAACCGGAAATTTAAATTACACTCTACCGACAACAGAAGAAATTGTTCCAACTTTTGCTACATTTCTTGGAAATAATTATCCGAATCCATTCAACCCTCAAACAACCATTAATTTCAGCTTGAAAGAAAACAGCTTTGTTAAACTCGAAATCTTCAATATCAAAGGACAATTGATTAAAACTCTCGTTTCCGATACTTATGAAGCAGGAGTACATTTTACGAATTGGACCGGTATCGATAATAGTGGTAAATCCATTGGCAGCGGAATCTATCTTTATAAGCTGAAAACCAAAGATTATTCAGCTTCCAGAAAGATGCTGCTGCTGAAATAGTGACATATGTCCCCTCGGGTAGGATTATATTATAGACAAAAACCTGAGGAGGCATAATGAAAGAAGGCAAAAATCCTTTAAGCAGGATTGAATTAAAAAGTTTTGAGGGAGAGTTTTTGTATGAATTAATCAATTCCTACGAACTCTCTCCCAAATTAAGTGAGCAGATATTAATTTCAGCTAAAACGAGTCTTCTGCGAACTAAGGAATTGCGAGAAGGACAAGTCGTTGCAGTGGTAGTAGGTATTGATGAAAAGAGCGGCAAACCTGTAGAAAGGATGAAAAAGAAAAAGGTCGTTCTAACTTTGAATAATGGTTTGGCAGATATGACCTCATTGAGTCAGTTTAGTAGAGCAGGATTGCGTCAGATAATAATCCAGCGTATAACCTGTTAGGCAATCGAGCAAGCTGGAGTTCTTAGCCAGGAAGATCTGAGTTATTATTTGAATTGCAGTCAAAGAACCATCAAGCGAGATATTCAAGCAATCCGAGAACGAGGAATAACAGTTACGACACGAGGAGTTCTCCATAATGTTGGAAGGGGCCAAACTCATAAAGCCGAGATAATCAAACTTTGCTATTGTTCTAATTGACATTAACTTTGTCATAAAAATAATAATA
>CAYWJN010000106.1:0-8068 GCA_964457455.1 uncultured Candidatus Cloacimonadota bacterium | reverse complement strand
TTATATGAAGATACTTTCCCCAGTTGTTAAATTGAATAAACAGTTTTATCAGGGTAGTTGAAAATATTATCAAAACAGTGAGAAGACTTATGTGCTGAAAATCTCTGATAAGTTGCAAAAAATCGACTTTTTTGGATATCAAAAATACTATTATTATTGTAACTAAAATTTTAATTACAAAGATAACTTTTTTGCGATTTCTTTTGGTCATTATTAATTAATACTTTGGGGTATTAGGTATTGGGTTTTGGGTGGCAGGTATTGGTTATTAGGTTTTTGGTTTTAGGTTTTGGGAACGGAATTTTATTAAATTTACTAATTTCTTTGAAATTATTTCACATCGATTTATTATCTCACTATTTTCTTCTGGAGAAATATATCCAATCTTAAAAGCTATAATTGCTTGAGTTTGAACTTCTGCTGAAGAACCTTTTGCAATATTGAAATAACGAATACTTTGTTTATTAGATCCGCTCTCATCTCCTTCGCTTATATTACTGGGAACACTTACAGAAGCTTTTCTGATTTGACTCTTGAGATCATAATCACGAGAAAATTTTCCTGAATCAGTAATCCTATAAATAAATACAGCCAAATCTATAGCTAATTGCCACACTTCAAGTTTCCTGAAATCACCCATAATATTTCATTCCCATTTTAACCAAGTATCCAGTACCTATCACCCATTACCCATTTTCATTTACTTCTGGCATTCCTGAAAAAAATATTCCACCAAGCTTTGAAGAAGTATTCTATATCTGTGATAAATGGTTTTTTTGAATACTTATCCAAATATTTCTTTTCTGATTTCTGTAATTCATCTAGATTGGTTGGAAGATCAACATAGAAGGGAGGGATTAAACCTGGTTTAAACTTAATTCTTAACTCCTGCATCTCCTTGTCATATAAACTGTATTTATGTACACTTAAAGGTCTAACGCCCACTAATTTGATTTCACCGCGAAAAAAAATTATAAGCATAGGTAATTCATCTATCCAAAACTTCCTTAATATTTTACCCCAACCTGTAATTCGAAAATCATTTATAAAACCATCGCCGTCAATAGTGCCACCTCCAGAATTACAGACATATTCCTGAATATATTCAGAATAAGGATGCATGGTTCTAAATTTATAAATGAAAATAATTTTTCCTTCCTTCCCAACTCTTTGAAGTTTTATTAATGGACCATAAGAAGGGAATTCATCTTCTGAAGGTTTTATAGCCTTTTGGACAATAAAATATAAAAGATTATTGATCTCTTTGTCAGAAATCATTTTAAATCCACAATATGACAGTCTACCAAGAACTTCAGCTTTTGAAAGAGCGCGATTACTTCCTTTAGTCAAAGCAAAATAAATTTCTTTAAATATAGGTATTTTAGGAAAAACTCTTGTAAAAATAAAATTTGTTCCATACAGAATATGGAATACAATTATGGGATATATTTGTTTAAACCTTCGATATTTTTCATTAATTATTTCAACGCAGCCAACAAAATATCCTCCAAGTTGAAGATTGCTATTTGCTTGAATGAAGAACTGATTTATTCTGCGAATATCATTGGTTTTATGCAAATTAATAAAAAGCTGTTGTGACTCAATATCTATATTTTCAATATTGTAGAGAGTATGAGTATTAAGAATTAATGACTTACTTGAATGAATACCTTCTAAATTTATTTTTGAATCAATAAATTGGAACAAATCTCTTGAGAACGGTAGATACTTGCTCGATAACACATCTTTAATCGATTCGTTTTTATTTTTCAAATCTGGAAATGTGTAGTTAATAATTTTCTGATCCTCCATACTCCCATTAAAGATAGTTGTTACTCGTTTTGTAAATTTATTGGGAAGATCAAGCTCTCCTCTTAGTTTTCGATGATAATACAGTATTGCTGAAAAAAATAATTCCAAAAATGTGGTTAGTAATATTGTCCCTAAAACGATAAGACGGGAATAATGAAATAAACCAAATAGAATTATCAACAACTGAACGATTGCAAGTGCAGTTATACTTGTTTTGAGCACTGGTGATACATATTGTTTAAAAGAATGCCTGTTTTGGAAATTATATTTATTAAATACAAACGAAATTGCTATCCACAAACAAAAAAAGCCCACAAAGGGCAACAAATATTGTGGGAGGTAGATCCTTAGTGATGCTGGTTTGAGCCAGATGGTGAAGAGGAATGAAAAAACGATAAAAGGAATATCTAATAAGAAAAATAAAAAACTTGAGTAAAAACGTTTCATTTTCTACTTAAACTTATATTGATAATCAGGATTTTCTTTCATTATTTTCACACTTTCAGGATAATTTTCAATGAACCAAACCATGAATGCTGTAACATCTATTTTATCATTTAGTAATTGTTGACGATGCTCTTGCCATTTGGAATGATCTTTTGAATCCTTTAATATCTCTATACCTTTTTTGATTGAGATCTCCTGATCTTCTAGAGATTCAGAAAAATTAAATACTAAGTTGTATTTCTTTTCCTCTTCATCAGTATATCCGCGACCAATATTATCTAAATAAATTGCAGGAACTCCCAAAACCGCACATTCTGATGCCATTGTTGCGCTTTCACCATACAATAGTTCGGCAAAAGCAAGAGCATCATGTATTTTATGAGGAGGAATTTTAATTCTATATTCTTCTATTTCACCTGGAAGTTCTGCTTCTGAAGTGATAAATACCGTTGCATATTTTGAAAATTCTCTAACAGCTTTAACTTTATTTTCATTACTTATTCCGTTATGCCCTAAATCATGGTTCCCAAACCAAGAAACAAATCTTAAAATGACATATCGTTCATCATTTTTAATTCCCAATAAATCCTTAACATCCTGGTTTGGTTTAAATAAGTGTGGATGCAAATAACAAAGTTCCATATAACTACTAAAACGTATTTGTTTACAACCAATATCTTTATTAAAACAAGAAGGTGATAAGATCGTTTTGGTAAAAGGTTTATACATAAAACGACCAAAAGATGCATGTTCTGTATCATCAAATGCTATATGTGGTTTCCTGAGTATCCATGACACTTGAGCAGCATAGGGAGAGCTAAAGCTTAGAAAAATATCAGGTTTAAATTTTACTGCATGCTTAAGTAAAATATAATCTCCTTTTGCTAAATAGATCAACTTCCCAAAAACTCCATTCTTCCCTTTCCCTCGACTATGGAAATGAATTTCATTCTTCTCCAAAAGGTAATGTGCCATCTCTTTGTCCCGTGCAGTAACACAAATTCTATGCCCTTTTTTAAGAAATATCTTAATCAAATTTTTAAAATAGTGTACATGTGCAGGATGACCAATATCTATAAACAAGTTCATCCATCACCTTTTATTGATAATTTAATTTACTTAGCAAAATCGAAAGGGCAACCATCATCCAACTATTGTTCCATCTCATATAAGAAACTCGATTTGTAAGAAGCGGCCATTTTTGATAATAAAATCCCCCCTCTATATTTTGCATATTCTTAATTGTCCATTCAGCAATTGTTAATGCAAACGGTATATATCTTTCATCAAGATCACAAAATGTACTGAATGTAATTATTCCTTGACTTTGGTTGTGTATATCAACTGGCCACTTAACTGGATATCTCCATAAAGACATTCCATCCAAGCTAAATTGATTTTTATAATAAAAGTCTAATCCCATTTTTATGTTTTCTCGATACTTATTAATGCTTATGTTTGAATATTTACATAACCTGTATATTGAATCTAAAATATATCCTTGATGAAAATCAATTTGCTTCTTTGGTTTGTTTGTTTCAATATCATAGCTATAATACCATGATCCATCTTTGTTCTGATGGTGCATAGTAAAATCCAGAACTCTTAATAGGATATTTTCAAATTCATTATTGCTTTGGATAAAATCACTATATGCAAGTACTTCAGCAGCTAATAAACTTGCATTTAATGTTATATCTTTTTTCAATGGTGTGTATGAAAAACAAATTCCTTCGGAAGTATCTACTTTATATGTATTATTTAAAATAAATTCTTTAGCATCCAACAATAAGTCATAAGCTTCATTACTTTTTGTTAGTATATAATATTCAAAAATTGCTCTGGAATTAAAAGCAGTTACTACAGAGTTTGGTGTATTCTTTGGAATAAATGAACCATCACTTTTTGGCCAATCATAATGATATCCCCACCCTTTTCCTGAATGGTTTTTGCTGTAGTTTTCTTTTAACCAATTAAAGAAAAAAAGAATTGTGTCATCTATTCCTTCTACTTCAATTAGTTTATTAGCTTTGATTTTCGAATATGCATATAAAAATAAACCCATTCCTTTGGGATTATATAATTTTTTTACACCAATTAAAGGTCTAAAATTAATCGGAGATCTTTTAATAACTTGATTAATTAAGAATGACATTTTGTGACCAAATTTATGAAACTGTATAGGAGAATTATGCGAGTCGAATAAGCTATACCCCTTGTAATTATGCCTTTTACAATTATGGTGTAAATTTCTGAATGAGGTAATAATTCCATTCACCCCCTCCAAATAATAACTACAATTTTTCATTTAATAAATACCACATAAAAGAATAACTAAATAAAGAATTTGGGCTTTATTGATAATTTATTGTTTTACCTTCTCGAATTGACTTTATTACATCGAATGTCATTTTAGTAGACCAATATATATCATCAAAAGAAATTGGCATTTTATTACCTTTTTCAATTGCTAGGAAAAACTCACACAATTCTTGTTTATGACCTTTATTATGTTTTATTTTATAAACCTTCTTTCCTCCACTAAAGATTGAAAGTTTTTTATAATCTTCAACAACCGCAATAGTTCCGTTACTATATATTTCTAAATATTCCTTTGCAAGCATCTTACTACCATTTGTAAAGTACGATATTGTTGCAATCGAACCATTACTAAATTTGATAATTACCACAATTGTATCTTCCAAATTTAATGGATCATCCATAGCAAATGAAGAAATTTTTACAGGCTTTGCTCCAGCGATAAACATAGCTAAATCAAGAAAATGACAGACTTCACCAATTATTCTACCACCACCTATAGTTTTATCCTGTGTCCAGTGCTTTGGATCAATGTGCCCTAAATTTATTCGATAGTTAATAGTTTTTTTAGTATCTTTTCCAAGTATTTCTAAGCTTTTAACTATTAAAGGAGAGAATCTTCTATTAAAACCCACCATAAGATGTTGATTTCGTTTATTATACTCTTCTCTTATTTTCTCTAGCTCATCTGGAATCATACATAGTGGCTTTTCCACGAAAACATTCTTTCCTTCTTTTAAAGAATCTAATACAAATTTTGCATGAGTATTATGCCTTGTTGCTATAAATACAGTATTAACATTTTCATTTTCAATTACTTCAATACCGCTACTAAATGCATGCTTGAAGTTAAATTTATTAGCAACATGACGAGCATTATGACCGGATGATGTTGCTACAGCTACTAGATCAATATCTTTGGGAAAATTGGGTAGCAAAAAGCTCCTTGCAAAAGAACCCGCACCAATAAAACCAACTTTAATATCTCCTTTCTCAGAAGATACATCGGCATTCGTAAAATGCCTTTTTGGAAGTGTTTTTTTGCTTTCGTATTGTAACAGCATTCCAAGATAAGGTTCAGAATTGTTCATAATTAAATCATAACCCTGAGCTGCGTCAGTAAATTTAAAAGTATGAGTTATTAGTGATTCAATATTAATCCTTTTTTTGCTTAATAAATCGATAAAAGCCTTCATATTTCGATTCTCAGTCCAGCGAACATATCCAATCGGATAATCAACCCCTTTCTCTTCATAAGAAACATCATAACGCCCAGGGCCATAAGAACAAGACATTAATAGTTCAAGTTCTTTATTGTAATAAGGATCTCGATTAAAATTAGTAGAAATTCGACCAACACTTATAACCTTGGCTTTCATTCGGCATACTTGCCCTGCTAAATCAACAGGATCATTCGAACTGGTTGCTGCTGTTATAATCACTGAATCAACGCCGTGCCCATCTGAGAAATTTATAATCTGCTCGATTAAACCAGATGTATCTCTATGTAAGGCTAAGTCACAACCATTTTGTGTGGCTAGTTCAACTTTATCTTTATCAATATCCACACCGATAATTTTAATACCAGCTGCATTTAGAATTTGTATTGTAAATTGACCTAGTAACCCTAAACCAATAATCAAGCAACTTTCTCCAATTCTATTGTCTGCTTGTCGGATTCCCTGAATTGCTATTGAGGCGATAGTAGCAAATGATGCATGTCTAATATCAACTTCATTGGGAATCTTCACACATAAGTTTTCCAAAACACTTACAACTTCAGCATGTGCAGCTCCCTGTCCTCCACATGCTACTACATCACCTACTTTGAATTTTGTAATATCTTTTCCAATTTCTATTACTTCACCTGCGCAGCAATATCCAAGATAAGATAATGAATTTAGCTTATCCATGACAATTTTATATGTGCCTATCAAACCTTGAGTTTTTACTGTACTAAGAACCTGTTTAACTTCATTGGGTCTTGATTTTGCTTTACCTACATAGTTAGCTCGTGCATCTCTTACAGACCTACCTTCTGTTCCTGCACTAATCACAGAATATAGATTTCTGACTAATAGTTGATTATCTGACAAGCTTGGATATGGGACATCTAAAACTTCCATTTTGCCATCTTTTAAATTTTGTGTTAACTGTTTCATTTTCTGCTCCTATTTATTTTTTTAAACTTTATTACATGTTTAGAAGAGTATTGAAATTAACGTTAATAATTTTGATCCTCATATCAATTTTGTTTCAATAATCTCATCATAAATTTTAATTAATTCATGAAAAATATTTTCACTTGAGAATTCTCTAATACGTAATGAACTATTTTTACCATAGTCTTTAAGTGAATCAGCATTTGTCTTCATCCATAATATTTTATTATAAAAGTTGTCAATATCACCAGGACTAAAAAGAAATCCATTAAAATCATCTGTAACAAGCTCAGGAATTCCAGCTATTCTTGTCGATAATATTGGTAATCCTACACTCATGGCCTCAAGAATTGATATTGGCATCCCTTCCTTATAAGACGGAAGAAAAAACAGATCATAATTACTTAAAGTATCATGAACCTCCTTTTTATCAATCCAACCAAGAATCTCAATCTGATTCTCAAGTTTGTTTTCTTTTATGTTATTTTCTATGTGAGATTGCATATCACCTTTTCCACCCAGAGATATCTTTATATTATCATTTCTATTTGCTTTAAGAAGTTTAGCAATTTCCAGAATATCCCTTATCCCTTTGCTCTCTATAAAGAATCCCACAAAAATAACTTTAAAAATATTTCTATTAGGTTTTGCTGTATTAATATTAGTAGGAATAATTACCGGATTATGTAGAATTATGAGATGCTCTTCATCAATCGAATAATGAGCAGTTATTTTTTCTTTCCAGTCATTACATAATACAATAACTTTCTCATTCATCATAAAAAATTTTCTGATAAATTTAATTTTACTCTTAGATTTAGGTAAGAAAAATTCATAAAACGTGCTTGAATGTATATGAAGAATGATCTTTTTTCTAAATAATTTTCCTAGTAAAATAAAAAAAACTGATCGGTAAAAGCTGTTTCCACCGGATGTGTGAATATGAATTAAATTTATTTTGTTCCAGATGATTTTTCTGATAAAAATAAAGAAAGCTTCAAAGAAACATATCAATTTATAAAATTTATTCTTATCTTTATAATATGTTGTCTTTAACAAATGAAAATTTACTTTTTCACTTGAAGTAGAATTAGCAAAATAGTGTGCTTTAATAACACTTGCAATTCCTGTATTGGACGTTAAATCACCACCTAATACCAAAATGTTTAATATTTTATTACCCTTAATATTCATTGCATCTCCTGATTCTCATCTTGATTAATATTTACCATTATTTAATTCTCATATATTCTATTTTTTTTTTCTTGGGCCAAAATAAAAAAAAAGCAAAAATGAAACTGATATCTCTAAGAATAAAAAATATAATC
>CAYWJN010000105.1:0-8140 GCA_964457455.1 uncultured Candidatus Cloacimonadota bacterium | reverse complement strand
ACCTGAGAAAGTAGTTATTTTTAGATTCGGGTCGATTTTGTAGTTGACTTTAAAACTAAATTTATCTTTTTTCATCCTGCAAACCTTTTGGGTTATTTTTTTAATCTTTTATGTGTCTATTTTAAAAATACTTGAAAGGTTTGCAACTCTTTTATGGAATTAGTAGGGGAGATCATTAAAATCATTGACATCAAAATCAAAGAAAAAAATATTGCCCAAGTGAAATATAAGTATTCAAAAAATCAGGAGATAGATGATGAAAAAAGGAATTCACCCGAAGTATAAAAAGGTTAATGTAACCTGTGCTTGCGGTAATACTTTCGAAACAAAATCTACAAATCCCAACATCAGTAAAGTTGAGATTTGCTCAAACTGTCATCCTTTTTATACAGGCAAACAGCGGCAAATTTCTAAAGAGGGAAGAGTAGAAAAATTTAAACAGAAATACGGTCTTAATAAAGATAAATAGCAATTTCAAACTTTTCGCACCATAACCGTTTTTAAATCAAGTGTTTTGGTGCGTTTTTTTTAAGGTTCAATCTAATGAAAAAAGAAAAAAAACAGATTCAGATTGGCGGACAAGCTGTTATTGAAGGTGTGATGATGAGAGGACCTCAATTTCTGGCAACTGCTATCCGCCGTGAAGATAAAAGCATTGAAATAAAAAAGCAGAAATTTCTCAGTAAAACAAAACAAAATAAGTTTTTCGGTTTTCCGGTTGTGCGCGGTTTTGTCTCTCTTATCGAGATGTTGATAATTGGAATTAAAACTTTGAGCTTTTCAGCATCCAGAGCAGAACTCGATTGGGAAAATAAGGAAAAAAGCAAAAAAGAAAAATCAAAATCTCGCGAGAAAATAGAAGAAATTTTCAGCTTCATTTTTGCTTTCGGATTGGCTTTTGTGCTCTTTGCTTTTCTGCCTTACCAGATTGCAGAGTGGATGAAACTGGCAAAAGAAAATATTTATTTCAATCTTTTTGCCGGATTGATTCGCATTCTGTTCTTCATCATTTACGTCTGGGTAATCAGTCTGATGAAAGATGTTCGCAGGATTTTCCAGTATCATGGTGCTGAACATAAATCTGTTTATGCTTATGAAAACAATTGCGACCTCTCTATCGAAAATATCCAGAAGTTCAAAACTCCTCATCCTCGCTGCGGAACAAGTTTTATGTTTTTTGTTCTACTTATTTCAATTCTGATATTTTCAATTGTGGATACGATTTTCGCACATTTTTTCGGTGCTCCTTCCGTAATTCTGAGACTCGGTTATCATTTTATGATGCTGCCGTTCATTTCCGGAATTTCGTATGAGGTCTTAAAACTTTCCGGAAAAAACATCAATCATCCGCTTGTTAAGATTATGACTGCTCCGGGTTTAGCTTTGCAGAGAATTACCACTCAACCACCAGGTGATGAGCAAATCGAAGTGGCAGTTATTGCCATGAAATGTGCTTTGGAAATGGAATTTTCAGAATATCAAAACATAAAATTCATTGAGGATTAAGGATGATTTCTGAAAATAAAATCCAATCGCTCACTTCTGAACACGAGGAGCTGAAAAAAGAGATTTACGATACAAAGAAAATGAGTGATAGGCGCTATTACAGCAAAATATCAAAACGATTTAAAGAACTCGAAATCATTTTAAATTGTTACGATCAAATCCAAAAGCTAAAAAAAACTATTTCCGAAAATAAAGAACTTATAAAAATCGAAGATGATGAAGAATTGAAGATATTAGCTCAGGAAGAAATTGATGAAGCTAAACAAGAAATCCTAATCAAAACAGAAGAATTAAAAGAGCTTCTAACTCGCAAAGATGCCAATGATTATAAGGACGCAATAATTGAAATTCGGGCTGGAACCGGTGGTGAAGAAGCTGCTCTTTTTGTTGCAGACCTCTTTCGGATGTATACTTATTTTGCTGAAAAACAAGGTTGGAAACAAACTGTGATTTCATCGAATCCAACAGGTGTAGGTGGTTTTAAAGAAATAATTTTTTCGTTCTCCGGTGACCATGTTTTCGGTACAATGCGTTTTGAGAGTGGTGTACACCGTGTACAACGTGTTCCTGTAACTGAATCTCAAGGTAGAGTTCACACTTCCGCCATCTCAGTAGCAGTCCTTCCGGAAGCTGACGATGTGGATGTAGAGATCAATGAAAAGGATCTGAAAATAGATGTTTATCGTTCATCCGGTCACGGCGGACAAAGTGTGAACACAACTGACTCTGCTGTGAGGATTACTCATCTGCCAACCGGACTTGTTGTAACCTGTCAGGATGAAAAATCACAGTTAAAAAATAAAAATAAAGCGATGAAAGTTTTAGGTTCTCGTTTACTGGATATGGAAATAGCAAAGCAGGAAGCTGAAATTTCAGCTTCCAGAAAATTCCAAGTGGGAACAGGAGACAGAAGTGCAAAAATCAGAACATATAATTTTCCTCAATCGAGAGTTACTGACCATAGAATAAATTTGACATCATATAAGCTTAATAACATCTTACTCGGTGAATTGGATGAGTTCATAAAGGCTTTAATAATAGCATATAAGAATGAGAAAGTGAATAGGTAAATGAAAAAATCCCAAAATACAAAACTCAATCAAATCACAAAATTCAAATAAATTACAATGAATCCAAAGAAAAATTCAAAAGGCGAAAAAAATAGTAGAGGGTAAATTGTTTTATGTCATAAAAGATATTGTATTATATTAATGGATGTTATTTTTCAAATAATTTAAAAGAATTTAAAATGAAACTAAAAAAAGGATTAAATTTCTTCGATATATTCAGCATTGCCACAGGTGCGATGATAAGTTCCGGAATATTTATCTTACCCGGACTTGCTTTTGCTCGAACCGGACCGGCAGTATTCATTTCATATTTTCTGGCAGGGATTCTTGCCCTGATAGGAATTTTCAGTATTATCGAACTTTCCACAGCTATGCCCAAAGCAGGTGGTGATTATTATTTTATCAATAGAAGTTTAGGTCCGTTTATTGGAACTATTTCCGGTTTTTTAAGCTGGTTTGCTTTATCTTTGAAAAGTGCTTTTGCGATATTTGGTATATCGGAGATAATTTTTATTTTTACCGGATTTCCCGTATTGATCTCTTCAATTTCGGTTTGTATTTTTTTCATTATATTGAATTCTATCGGAGTAAAAGAAGCTGCCAAATTCCAGGTATCGCTTGTAACCGGTTTATTGATTCTGATGGTTTTATACATAATCTTCGGATTTTCCAAAATAAATACATCTCATTTTTATCCTCTTGCTCCTCAAGGGATCAATCCGATTTTTGTCACAGCAGGTTTTATTTTCATCTCTTTTGGCGGATTATTGAAAGTAGCAAGTGTTTCCGAAGAAGTTAAAAATCCCAAAAAGAATATTCCTCTCGGGATGATTGTTTCCGTAATCACCGTGACCATAATCTATACTTTAATTCTTATTGTGACGGTTGGAGTTTTACCGGCAGCTAAATTTTCAGATTCACTTACGCCGATTGCGGATGCGGCCAAAAACATTGCCGGAACACCGGGATTCATTATCATCTCGATTGCTGCTTTATTAGCATTTATCACCACTGCAAATGCCGGAATAATGTCCGCTTCTAGATATCCGTTAGCTTTAAGTAGAGATAATCTGCTGCCAAATGCTATCAGCAAGATCAATAAAAGATTTAAAACACCTGTTCCCTCGATTTTTGTAACCGGTTTGTTTATTGTTCTGGCATTACAATTACCTTTGGAGATGTTGGTAAAAGCCGCTTCCGTTGTAATCTTGACTGCTTATGTTTTAACTAATCTTGCTGTTATTATTTTAAGAGAAAGCAAACTGAAGAATTACAGACCGAGTTTTAAAGCACCTTTATATCCCTGGCTGCAAATTTTTGGAATTATTGTTTTCTCATTTTTCATTATCGATCTCGGACTCGAAGCGATCGAGATCAGTCTTGCTTTTTTGTTGATAAGTGTAAGTTCTTATTTGTTTTACGGTAAAAAGAAATATGCAGGTGAATATGCACTTTTACATTTACTGAAAAGAATAACGGATAACAGATTAGCAGATCATATTTTGGAAACGGAATTCAGGGATATTTTGTGTGACCGGGATAATATTAAACCTGACAAATTCGATAGGCTGGTCAGAAATGCAAAAATTTTAGATTTAGAAGGTCCTCTTGAAATAGATCAGCTTTTTGAAATAATTTCGGAAAATATTTCTCCTGAAATCGAGATAGACAAAGAAGAAATCTTTAATCTTTTGAAAAACAGGCAGGAAGATTGCAATACTGCCATCTCACCTTTAATTGCTATTCCTCATATAATCATCGAAGGTAGCGATCAGTTTTTCTTAATGCTCATCAGGTGCAAAGAAGGTATCAAGTTCACTTCCAAAGAGGATTCGGTAAAAGCCGTATTTGCTTTTATCGGAACAAAAGAAGATAGAGCATTTCATCTGAAAACTTTAGCTGCTATTGCTACTCTTGTTCAAAAAGATGATTTCGAAGAAAAATGGTTGAATGCCGAAGATATTCATTATCTGAAGGATATGGTTTTATTGAGTAAAAGAATGAGATTTATTAAATGAAATTTGAGATTTGTTTGTGATTTGTTTATTGTCTTTTGGGATTTATTTGTGGTTTATTATTTGAGATTTGAAATTTAAAGGATGCAATTATGTGGTTTTTAGTACTTTTATTAATCATTGTATTTTTTATTTTATCCGCCTTTTTTTCCGGAATGGAGACCGGACTTATCTCCATCGATCGGCTACAGATGGAACAAAAAGCAAAAACAAATAAAAAGAAAAAGCAGATATTAAGTTTTCTGGAAAATCCGGATAGACTTTTTGGAACTACTCTTTTTGGAACCAATATTTCAGTTGTGGTTGTTTCGTCGCTTTCCATCTTTCTGATAAATGAATTAAAAAAGAATACTGTTAATATCACAAAAGGAGCAGCAACCCTGATTATTGCTGGCTTTATTCTCGTTTTTGCCGAAATAATTCCAAAAGCAATTTATCGCGATCATCCTAATAAGCTGGTTGTAAAAGGATTTTCATTATTAAGATTTTTCAGTATTATTTTCCAACCATTCGTAAGATTTGTTTCATTTATAAATTCTATTCTAGCTAAGCTTTTCAAACTTCCTCAGAAAAATGGTTTTCATCTTCTCACGCGTGAAGACCTATCTTATATGCTTTCGGAAACCAAAGATGACGGTGTTCTTCATGAAGACCAGAGAGAAATGCTGGAAGAAGCATTGGAATTCACTCAGCTCGATGCTGAAAATGTGATGATTCATCGTACTGAAATTGTTGCATTTGAGAAAGACACTTCTGTGGAAGAAGTTATCAATGTAGCAAAAGAAAACGGTTTTACTCGCTTTCCGGTTTATGATGAAGACCTGGATCATATCATCGGAATTCTTATCATTTACGATTTGATGAAAAAGAAACAAAATAAAAATCTCAAAGCATCCGACTTCGTGCGAGAAGCATTTTTCGCACCGGAAACAATGGATGTGAATACTCTTCTTACTGAGATGCAAACTCACAAAAAAAGCATGGCAATCATTGTTGATTCTTTTGGAGGAACAGCCGGATTGGTTACTATTGAAGATATCCTGGAAGAGATTGTTGGCGAGATTGAAGATGAATATGATACACCTTCACAAGAAGTAGAAAAAATCGGGGAAAATAAATACCTGGTAATGGGATTTGTGGAAATCGATTTTCTGAACGACGATTATGAAATGGAGCTTCCGGAAGGTGATTACGAAACTATTGCAGGTCTTATCATAGAAAAACTGGAAAGAATTCCCAGACAAGGTACAAAACTGAAAATTGGAAACTGGGAAATAAATATTGTTCAGGTTACAGACAAAAAGATCGTGAAAGCTGAAATGGTTTTGGCTGAAAAGAAAACACATGCAAAAAATTAAAACCAATATCCTGAATCCAATTTCTTCATCGCAAGTTGAATATCTGAAAGATATTTTTTTAACAATCGAAAATGGTAAAATATCTTCAATTTCAAAAGAAACTAAAACATCAGATTTTAACGATCATTCAGATTGCGTTTGCATTCCAGGATTGATCGATACTCATGTTCATCTTTCTCAATATTATGCTTGTGGCAAACACAATTCAAATCTTATGGACTGGCTTCACTATTATATATTCCCGGAAGAATTGAAATCAAAAAGTCCCGAATTTGCCAAAAAAGTTGCTCAAGATTTTTTCAAAGACTCTATAAATAAAGGAACCACAACTTCGGTAATATATACTGCTCCTTTTAAAGATGCTTGTGAAATCGCTTTTGAAATTGCTGAAAAAATAGGTGTTCGGGTTATCATGGGAAAAACTATGATGGATCTTTTTTCACCTGCACTTTTGCAGAAAAGCACAGAAGCCTCTTTCAAAGATAGCGTGGAACTTTATGAAAAATGGAACAATAAAACAAATTTATTGGAATATATTTTTACACCCAGATTTGCTCTTACCTGTTCTTCAAAATTAATGCAAATGATCGGTGATTTTGCCAAACAAAATAATGCTTATATTCAAACTCATCTCTCGGAAAACAAAAAAGAAATAAAATTAGCAAAAGAGCTTTTCCCGAAATTTGAGAGTTACACCGAAGTTTATGAAAAACATGAACTTTTAGGTCCAAAGACAATTCTGGGACATGTCATTCATGTTGATGATAAAGAGATCGAGATAATCAGAAAATCACGCAGTAAAATCGCTCATTGTCCAGATTCGAATTTCTTCCTAAAAAGCGGAATATTTCCTATTGAAAAGATAAAAAAATCAAATATAAAATTTGCCCTTGCTTCTGATGTTGCGGCTGGAACTTCTCTTTCCATGCTGAACGTGATGAAAATGTGTAATTACAGGCAGGATAATTATATTGTTTCTCCAACAGAAGCGTTTTATTATGCTACTCTTGGTGGAGCAAAAGTGCTGGGAAAAGAAGAAATTATCGGCTCGATCATGAAAGGTAAAGATGCAGATTTGGCCTTTATTAAGATTCCTGAAATTGAAAACAAGGAAAAGGAAAATATTCTCTCTGAACTGGTTTTTCTGGGAACCGGAAGAGAAATTAAAGCTACTTTTGTGGCAGGTAAACCTGTTTTTCAATCATAAGAAAGTGACACAAATAAAATATCTCCAAGATAAAATCAATTCTTCAAAAAGAATCATTTGGATGGATGATGAGTGGGAAAATGATAAATTTCAAAATTTCTTGAAATCATTGGAACAACATCTTACAATCGAAAAATCCATTCGTAACAAACGAAACCAATTGTTCCTAATTAATGCAGATGAAAACCTGAGAATAACCAAAGACATAATTATCAAAAAATTCAAACTACTCAGATTTTATGATAGATTTCGCTTGCGATTCCAGAAATCTAAAGCAGTTCGTTCGTTGGAAATTGGAAATGCTTTATTCGAACTTGGAATAAAAACTCCCAAACCAATTGCTATGGTTGAGACTCGCAACTCTTTAAATAAAATAATTTCCAGTTTTTATATCATGGAATTTGAAAAATATGATTGTACTCTGAAAAAAATTATCAAAGATAAAAATCATCCGTTTCATAAAAAAATCCACACTTTTTTACCGGGTATTGCCAAAGCTATAAAAAAAATGCATGATGCCGGAATTATTCATAATGACTTGCATGTAGGAAATATACTGATTAAAAATCTCTCATCAAATCCCGGCTTTTATTACATCGACCTGAATCGCGGACGAATAAAGAAAAAATTATCTATTAATAAAAGGTTGAAAGATATTGCCCGGTTAAGATTAAATAAAGATGAACAAAAAGTTTTTCTGAAGATTTACGATCCGCATTTTTCTGAAAAGCTATTAAATAAATTAATAAAATATCGAAATCAGCGAAGAAGATTTATCAAGGTTAAGAAAGAATATAAAAAACTTGTTAAGTTTTCAAAACTTCACAAATTTTAGATTTTACGTAGAAGTTGCATAAATCCTTAGCTTTACTTCAAAAGGATCAGCTTCCTCACTGCTTTTGTTTCCTATCTTTGACAGTTGTTCTCTACTTTTCCGATTTCAAATCTTGCAAACCCGCATGAATAAAGGATTTTTTATTTTAA